>NZ_JBHZEN010000061.1:0-52154 GCF_050958625.1 Amycolatopsis sp. 3B14 | reverse complement strand
GGTCCTTCCCCAGGAAAGTGGCCCCCGCCGGGCCGGGGGGCCCCGGTTCCCCCCGCGGGCCCCAGCCCCGCCAGTCGCGTGCCGAACGGCGGGTGCCCGGCGGTGGCGGGGGCGGCGCGCAGGTCGGCCGGTGTCGCGACGGAGGCGGCGGACACCTCGGTCGAGCCGTAGAAGTTGTAGAGCACGTCGCCGAAGGCGTCCTGGAACGCGGTGACGAGCGAGGCGGGCAGGGCCGACCCGCTGCTGGCCACGATCCGGAGGCTGCTGGTGTCGTACCGCGCCCGGACCTCCTCGGGCAGCGCCATGATGCGTTGCAGCATCACCGGAACGGCGAACACCGCGGTGCACCGGTGTTCCTGGATCGCCCGCAGGCACGCCTCCGGGTCGAACCGGCGCTGCATCACCAGCGTCGCGCGCAGCGGCATGCCGACCTGCAGCGCGGACAGGCCCCAGCTGTGGAACAGCGGCGCGGCCATCAGGATCCGCTCCCCCGCCCGCAACGGGATCCGCGACAGCAGCGCCACCGCGGCGCCGAGGCCCTTCGGAGTGGGGCGCCGCGCGCCCTTCGGCGTGCCGGTGGTACCCGAGGTGAGGACGACGATCGGCGCGGGCCGCTCCGGCGGGGCGAACTCGGCGTCCGGGGTGTCGGCGATGACCTCGGTCAGCGTCGGCTGGCCCGGCGGGCCGTCGTCGGCTCCGGTGAGCAGGACCGCGGTGAGCGGCAGCCCGGCGACCAGCGGCGCGAACTCGCCGTCGGCCACCAGCACGCGCACGTCGTGCCGGTCCACCGCGTGGGCGACCTGCGGCCGGGCGAGGCCGGTGTTGAGCAGCACGGTGCTCGCGCCGAGCCGCCCGCACGCCAGCAGCGTCTTCACCATCGCGCTGTGGTTGCGCGCCATGATCGCCACGGTGCCGTGCGGGCCGACGCCGACCGCCCGCAGTGCGGCGGCGAGCCGGTTGGCGTCGGTGCTGAGCGCGGCGAACGTGGTGCGGGCGCCGTCCTCGTCGATCACCGCGACACCGCGGGGTGAGCGGGCGGCGGCCGCGGTGTAGCCGCCGGCGAGGGTGGCGCCCCACCGGGCCAGCGCACGCAGCTGCCGGACCATGCGGTCGGGCCGGGCCGGCGTCAGGATTCCCGCCGCGATCAGCGTGTTGGCGACCTGCCGGGTCGACGGTGGGCGGTCCGGCGGCCACGCTTCCGCGGTGCCCCGCAGGTGGCGGTGGATCCGTTCGAGACCGTCCTGCGCCCAGGACCGCACGTCGGCCGGTCCGGGCGCGCGGCCGGGGCTGGGCACGCCGGGGCGGAAGTAGATGACCTTGAGCCGGGTGCCGTGGGGATCGTCGAACAGGCGTACCGACAGGCAACCGCCGGTGTCCGGCACCGTTTCCAGCACCAGCTGTTCCTCGCGGCGGCTCAGCAGCACCCGCATGTCGTGCTCGACCGGCCGCCCGCTCAGCGTCAGCCGGATCCGGTAGCGCGGGTGGCGTCCGGTCGTGCCCGTCCGCTCGACCGACCCGACGCCCCGGAAGAACCGGGGGTACAGTTCCGGCGAGCCGAGCAGCGGCCACAGCGCGGCCCGCGGCTGGTCGGAGAACAGGTCGAACGTGACGCAGTCGGGCATCCGCGGAAAGTAAGCCTGGCCCCCCTCCCGGTCAAGGCCGGCCACACGTTCTTGACACCCCAGCGCGAGCCGGTGAGCCGATTCTTGTCACCCCGGTGAGTGCTTCCGCCGACGGCCGCCGAACATTGTCCGTGCCGTGCGGGTCGGACCGGCGCCGTCCCATCGGCCGGTGACAACTTCCTTGGCCCGCAACGACTTTATCGGCGCACATATTGCCAATGCCGACGCCGCGAAACTAGCTTACCCATCGGTAGCAACCAATTCCGATGACCTCGCCGGCAGTTTCCCTTGCTGTCGCGTGGTTTTCGTATCACTGCCGATACACCGGAGGATAGGTGTGCGAACTAGAACCAGAATGAGAAGGATGGTCGCGGCGGCCGCGTCGGCGACCGTCGCGACCGGTGCGGCGCTCACGGCCGTGCTGGCCGGCGCCGGGACCAGTGCGGCCGATCCGGTCTCGCTGACCCTGAACTACAGCTGCCCGTTCCCGCTGATCGGTACCCAGACCCTGCAGATCGTGATCAGCGCGGACATTCCGACGACCGTGAACGTGGGCGAGCCGACCCCGGCCTTCACGGTCACCGCCGTGGCGACCGTCCCGCCGACCGCGACGCAGGGCCTGACCCTCGTCGGGGCGGCCACGGTCGAGGGCTCGGCCAAGGCGAGCTCGACCGTGACGGCGCCGGAGGCCACCATCCCGGTGACCGTGCCGGCGACGATCCCGGTCACCCCGGTGCCCGCGTCGGGCTCGTTCGACACGGTGGCCACCGGTGACGCGCCGTCCCTGACCTTCACCCAGGCCGGGCAGGCGACGATCACCGTCGGCGACATCCTGCTGACCCTGCACCCGAAGCGCGCCGACGGCACCGACACCGGGCTGGGCGTCTTCGACTCGCAGTGCACCCAGGTGGCCGGTCAGAACAACACGCTCGCCAACATCACGATCAACGGCGGCACGACGACCGAACCGACCACCACCGAGCCCACGACCACCGAGCCGACGACGACGGAGCCGACCACCACGGAACCGACGACGACGGAGCCCACCACGACCGAGCCCACGACCACCGAACCGACCACGACCGAGCCCACGACCAGCGAGCCCAGCACGACCGAGCCGACGACCACCACCAGCAACCCGCCGACCGGGATCGACTACAGCTACGCCCTCGAAGGCGATTCGGTGGTCAAGAAGCTCAACGCCACGGTGCCGCTGTCCGGCGGGATCGACGCGAACCTCGACCTGGCGTCCGGGAACTTCACGGCCGACCTGTCGCTGGAGCCGTCGAAGCTGAAGGCCACGCTGTTCCACTTCATCCCGATCACCGCGAAGGTGGCCTTCGAGCAGGCGGGCAAGACGACCGGGACGCTGGCGGGCGGTGTGCTGAACTCCACCAGCCACACCACCATCAAGCTGCCCAGCGTGAAGGTCTTCGGCTTCCCGATCAGCAAGTCGCCGAAGTGCCAGAGCTCGGAGCCGTCGGAGATCAACCTCACCTCCGGCCCCGGGTTCGACCCGCTGGCGGGCGGTGACCTCAGCGGCACCTACGAGATCGCCCCGCTGGAGAACTGCGGTCCGCTGACCGGGCTGATCAGCCCACTGGCGACCGGCCCCGGCAACACGATCGACGTCACCCTGTCCCCCAAGGAGTCCTGATCCGCTGACGGAAACGGGCCCGCTCCCCTGTCCATCGGGGAACGGGCCCGTTTTCCGTTGCCGGCGGGCTCAGCGGAGCAGCGGCAGCACCTCCGCGCCGAGCCGCGTCACGTTCGCCAGCACCCGCTCCCGCGCGCCGGCGCCCTCGACGAACAGGATCGTGTGCGCGATGCCCGTCCGCTCCGCCGCCGCGGCCAGCCGGTCGGCGCACGCGCGGGGGCTGCCGACCGGGTGCAGCCGGCACAGCAGGTCCGTGTATTCCGCCGCGTCGCGCGGGCGGTACGGGCGGCCGTCCACCGGCACGTACCCGGCCAGCCCCTCGCGCAGCCAGCCCGGCATCGACGCGCGCAGCTCGGCCTCCGCGGCCGCGCGCGAGTCGCCCACCTGCGCCAGCACCGCGGACACGTGCGGAGCCGACGGGTCCTGTCCGGACGCGGCCGCCGCCTTCCCGTAGTGCGCCACCATCGCGGCCTTCTCGTCGTCGCCGATGTGCATCCCCAGCAGCATCGGCAGCCCGCGCGCGGCCGCCAGCTCCACCGTCTCCCGCGACGTGCACGCCACGGTCACCGGCGGCAGCGACACCGGCCGCGGCACCACCGGCACCTCGCGGAACGCGAAGAACTCGCCCGCGGCGCCCACCGCGGCCGAGGAAAGCGCTTGCACCAGCAGGTCCAGCCCCTCGGCGAACCCCCGCTCGTACCGGTCCGGCCCGGTGCCGAAGACTTCGAGGTCCACCCACGGCCCGCCGCGACCGACACCGAGCCGGAACCGCCCGCCGGACACCCGGTCCAGCATCGCGGCCTGCTCGGCCAGCGCGACGGGGTGTGCACTGGACAGCACGCTCACCGCCGTCCCGACCGTGATCCGCCGCGTCCGGCCCAGGGCGTGCGCGGCGAACGTCACCGCCGACGGGCACACCCCGTAGGACATGAAGTGGTGCTCGGCGATCCACGCGTCGTCGAACCCAGCCGCCTCCGCGCGCTCGACCACGTCCAGCGACCGCGCGAGCGCCTCCCCGTCGTCCTGCCCCGGAAACCGTCCGGCGAGGACAAAAACCCCGAACCGCATGACGGCGAACCTAGGGCATGGTCCGGAAGTGGCCTGCGTGGCGGTGCGGGTGGCGGAACCTGAGGCGGCCCCTGGCTGTGGGATCGCCTCCTCATGACCGCCAGGTCACCACGTCGGCGCTGTCCTCGCCAGGAACCACCTCAGAACCCGCGGCGGCGCCAGGTGACGGCCCACCGCAAGCGGCTCCGCCGCTTAGGAAACAGAATCTAGCGGTCCCGCCAGAACCCGCAGTGGTGCGCCGCGGCGAAGTCACCGATCGTGCGAGGGCCGTCCGGCGCGAGCGCGCGCACCTGCTCGTGCGCTGGGTCGTAGCGCGGCCAGTCCGCACCGGGCGCGCCGGTGCGCACGAACGACGCCCAGTCGGCGACCATCCGCGCCGACAACCGCCGCTGACCGTCGTCGAACGACGCGCCGCCGCCGAACAGGTAGGACAGCTCCAGGCTGTGCGCGGCGCCGAGCGGGAACGGCGTGCGCGACAGGGTGTCCGGGACCGGGGCGCGCGAGTCGCCGAACTCGTAGGCGTAGACCGGGCCGGTGCGGGACAACGCGCCCGCCATGTCCCGCGCCGGGCACGCGAACGCGGCGTCGGTGAGCGCCGCCGCCAGCGCGCGCGGGGCCGAGCCGCCGTGGGCCGCGAGCGGGTACTCGGCGGCCACGGCCGCGGCGTCCGCCCCGAACGCGCGCGCCAGCGCCGCCGGATAGCCGTCGGCGGTGACCGTCTTCCCGGTCGCCGCGTACTGCTGGGCCAGGAACAGGGTGAACTCGTCCCGCGTCACGCCGACGAGCACCGGCACCCTGGCCGCGTCGCCGTCGCGCATCGCGTCGACCGGGTTGACGGGCAGCGCGCCGCCGCCGGTCACCGGGCCCGCGACCGGGACACCGGCGAGGTCGTAGTAGCGCGGCGGGGTGAGCAGCCGGGACGGCGGCAGGGCACGCAGGCACGCGGCGGCGGTGGCCGGATCAGCGCAGCCGAGTCCCGCCGCGTACGCCGTGCTCGCCGTTTCCGCCACCGTGGCCGGGGCGTGCGCCTGGCACGGTCCGCTTTGGACGATCGCGGCGTGGAACAGTCCGGCCGAGCCCGGCGAGACCAGGTGGTCGCACACCGACATCGCCCCGGCGGACTCGCCGGCGAGGGTGACCCGCGCCGGGTCGCCGCCGAACGCGGCGATGTTGTCCCGCACCCACCGCAGCGCCGCCTGCTGGTCGAGCAGGCCGAAGTTGCCGGTGCCGCCGTCGTGCCCGAGCGCCGGGTGCGCGAGCCAGCCGAGCGCGCCGAGCCGGTAGTTGACGGTGACGACCACCAGTCCGCGCGCGGCCAGGTCCCGCGCGTCGTAGGAGTCGCCGTTGCCCCCGACGAACGCGCCGCCGTGGATCCAGACCAGCACCGGGAGCGGCCCGGCGACGGCCTCCGGCGTGGTGACGTTCAGGAACAGGCAGTCCTCGCTGCCCGCCTCACCCGGCTGGGGGCACCGCGGGCCCGGCGCGGTGGCGTCCCGCACGCCGGTCCACACGGGAGCGGGCGCGGGTGGCTGCCAGCGCGCCGCGGTGGCGTACGGGATGCCTTGGAACAGCCGGTGGCCGCCGCCCACCGTGCCGCGGACCTGCCCGGCGGCGAGGGACACGACGTCCGGCGGGGCGGGCGCGGGCGCCGAGCAGGCGGCCAGGACGACGGTGAGGAGCAGGAGCAGGCGCGTCACGGTCGGGCGGCCACCGGTCTCGTCGTCACCGGTGCAGCCTAGACGGTGCGGAAACGGCGGTCGCATGTGGATTCGACGTCACCGGAAAATGTTTCACCGACCAATACCGCAATTAGGTTTTCACCCGGCAGCGCGGGTCGTTTTACCCACGGCGGCGCCCATTCACCCGCCATTAACCGGAGGACTCTCGGTGACCGCCCGGAAACAGCTCGCCGATCACGACAGAGGGCCATTGCGACATTTGGCCGAACGTCGTTCACCAGGTGCGACGCGCAGGGTTGACAAGGTCGCCCGGCTGCGGTTTTCTCCTGACACCGATCACCTGGGGAAGCTAATCACCGCGTTCCGCTTTCGCCGCGATCCCGCGCGGAACGGGGCATGGACACGAATCGGGCGGGCAAGGAAGAAATGGATACAGCGGGCTCCGGCCCTGGGGCATGGCATCCGCGCGGCTGGAGCCTGCGCACGAAAATCTCGGTCGTGCTGTTGCTGCCGGTGGTGGTCGCGCTGGCGCTGGCCGGGGCGCGGGTGCGGGCCGAGCTCGCCGAGGCGAGCAAGCTCAGCGCGGTGCGCGACCAGCTGCCCGCACTGCAGGCGACCCTGGACCTCACCGCGCTCGTCGAGGACGAGATGGTGCTCGCGGTCGCCTCGCCCGCCAGCAGCGAACTGGGCAGGCAGATCTCCACCGTCGACGCGAAGACCGCCGCGGTGCAGAAGCAGGCCGAGTTCGCGCAGCTGCCCACGGACACCGCGCGCACGCTGGACACCGCGCTCGGGCGGCTGGCCGGACTGCGGATGGCCGGCGCCGCGACGGGTTCGGCGACGGTGGCGATGACCGTCGGCTACCACGACATCGCCGTGGACCTGAGCCGGATCCTGCCGGAGTCCATCGCCGCGGCGGGCAGCTCCGCGATGGACACCACGGCGGCGACCGCGGGCGCGCTGATGCAGCTGCGCACCACCCGCGCGGTCGAGGAGGCGCTGATCCGCGCGTCGGGCACCGGCCCGGTCAACGACACGCTGCTGGCCGCTGCCGCCCGCGCGGCCGCCGAGGAAGGCGTGCTGGCGAGCCAGGTCGAGCGCGGCCTGCCGCAGGACGTGCTCGGGCGGTTCCGGTCCATCACGGGCAGCAACAGCAACCGCCAGGCCGTCCTGCTGGACGCGCTCACGACCGGCAACGGGAGCAGGCTGCCCGGCCTGCTCACCGCGCTGTCGACCGAATCGGCGGCACTGTCCGACCTGCTGGCGGGACAGGTGCGCGATCTGGCGACCACCGTCGGCGAGCGCACCAACGAGGCCCGCTCCAGCGCCCTGCGCGACACCGCGCTCGTGCTGGGCGCCCTGCTGGGGGCGCTGGCCATCGCGTTGCTCGTCGCGCGCTCGCTGGTGACGCCGGTGCGCCGCCTGCACGCGGCCGCGCTGACCGCGGCGCGCCGCGAGCTGCCGGAGACGATCGAGAAGGTCCGGGCGGGCGAATCGGTGTCCTGGGAGTCGATCGAGCCGGTCCCGGTGGACGGCGACGAGGAGATCGGGCAGCTGGCGCAGGCCTTCGGCGACATGCACCGGCAGGCCGTGCGACTGGCCGCCGACCAGGCCGAGCTGCGCCGCCAGGTCAGCGAGATGTTCATGACGCTGGCCCGCCGCAACCAGTCGCTGGTCGAGCAGCAGCTCACCCTGATCGAGGACCTCGAAGCCGACGAGCGCAACCCACAGCGCCTGGAGGAGCTGTTCCGCCTGGACCACATGGCGACCCGGCTGCGCCGCAACGGCGAGAACCTCCAGGTCCTCGCGGGCGGCAGCCCGGCCCGGCGGGACCACGGCCCGGTCTCCACCGCCGAGCTGCTGCGCGCCGCGACCTCCGAGGTGAAGGACTACCGGCGGGTCACCATCGTCAATGCCCCCAACGGCGCGCTGCGCTCGCACGCCGCCAGCGACGTCGTGCACATCCTCGCCGAGCTGCTGGAGAACGCGATCCGGTTCTCCCCGCCGGAGCACAAGGTGCTGCTCGCCGCCGACCGCGGCGCCGACGGCGGACTGCTCGTCGAGGTGGTCGACAGCGGGCTGGGCATGCAGCCGGACGACCTGGCCGCGGCCAACCAGCGGCTGGCCTCGGGTGACACGGTCAGCCCGGAGACCACCCGGCGGATGGGCCTGTTCGTGGTGGGGAGGCTGGCCGCGCCGCTCGGGGTCACGGTGCGCCTGCGGCCGACGCACCCGGGCGCGAAGCACGGCGGCATCACGGCCAGCGTGCACGTCCCGGGCGCACTGGTCCTCGCCGACGGCCTCGCCGCGCCCGACCCGGCGCCCGTGCGCCGCGAGCCGGTGCCCGCGCAGGCCCGCCCGGCCGCCACGCCCGTGCGCACCCCGATCTTCGACGGGGTGGTGTCCGGGTGGTTCACCGCGCAGCCGGGACCGGACTTCAGCAGCCCGGCCGACGAAAGCTGGCGCGCCGCGGAGATCGCGACCGAGCAGCCGGTCGCCGTGCAGGTCACCAGCGCCGGGCTGCCGACGCGCCGTCCCGGCGCGCAGCTCGCGCCGGGCGCGGCCATGCCGCGGCAGGCCGCGGCACCCGATCCGGCCGGTTTCCGCGACCCGAACGCGGTCCGGAACAACCTGGCCAGGCACTACAACGGAATGCGCGCCGCCCGGGCCCGCACGGGGAACGGGAACGGGCAGGCGCCACAGGGGAAGGCGGAACCACGATGACCGAAGAGCACGGCCCGGGCTGGCTGGTGTCGGCGTTCACCCAGGAGGTGGCCGGGGTCGCGCACGCCGCGCTGGTGTCCGCGGACGGCCTGCTGGTGGCGGCGAACGAGAGCCTGCCCAAGGACCGGGCCGACCAGCTCTCGGCGATCGCGTCCGGTCTCGCGAGCCTCGCCGTGGGCACGGCGGAGTTGTTCACCGCCGGCCGCGTCGTGCAGTCGGTGATCGAGATGGAGGACGGGTTCCTGCTGCTGATGAGCGTCGGGGACGGGTCGAACCTCGTCGTGCTCGCGAGCCCGGGTTGCGACATCGGGCTGGTCGGGTACGAGATGACGCTCCTGGTCGACCGCGTCGGCCGCATGGTCGAGACGCCGGCGCGCCAGGTCGCGTACCGGGCAAGGCCGTGAGTGAGCCCGACAGCTTCGGGGACCGCAGGCCGAACTCCCGCTCGCCGTCCCTGGCTCGCCCGTACGCCTGGACCGAGGGCCGCACACAGCCCGCGGTCGAGCTGGCCATCGAAGCGCTGGTGCAGACCACGACCGAAGGTCAGACCCTGCCCTACAACCGCGCGAGCGCGCCGTCGGTGGTGACGCAGCTGTGCCTGCGGCCCCGTTCGGTCGCCGAGATCGCGGCGCACCTGAACATCCCGCTCGGTGTGGCGAAGGTGATCGTCAGCGACCTGCTCGGCGCCGGGCTGGTGACCGTGCGGGACACCCTCGGCGACAACGCCACCTGGGACGAACGCCACGACCTCCTGGAAAGGGTCCTGAGTGGACTACGCACGCTCTGAGACGCGGAACCGCATCACCTCGGCCAAGATCGTGGTGGCGGGCGGGTTCGGCGTCGGCAAGACGACGTTCGTCGGGTCGATCTCGGAGATCATCCCGCTGCGGACGGAAGCCGCGATGACCGAAGCGTCGGTCGGCGTCGACGAGGTCGGCGCGATCCCCGGCAAGGCGGCGACGACGGTGGCCATGGACTTCGGCCGCATCACGCTCGCGCAGGACCTGGTGCTGTACCTGTTCGGCACGCCGGGCCAGCACCGGTTCTGGTTCATGTGGGACGACCTGGTGCGCGGCGCGATCGGCGCGGTGGTGCTGGTGGACACGCGGCGCCTGGCGGAATGCTTCCCCGCGATCGACTTCTTCGAGACCCGCCGCCTGCCGTTCGTGGTGGCGCTCAACCAGTTCCCCGGCGCGCGGCGGCACTCGGCCGACGACGTGCGGGAAGCGCTTTCCGTCGCGCCCGAGGTCCCGATCGTCAGCTGCGACGCCCGATCGATGGAGTCGACGAAGCAGACGCTGATCACGACGAGCGAGCACGCCATCGGCCGGATGCGGGCGCGCCTGCGCCGTTGAACGAGGAGTCTGCAATGGATCACGTCCACCACTTCGAAATGGGCACCTGGGTGATGGTGCTCGCCTACCTCACTTCGGTGGCGGGCTGCGCGCTCGGCCTGGCCTGCACGCTGCAGGCCCGCACCGCGATCAGCCAGCGGGCGCGTCTCGCGTGGCTGGCGCTGGCTGCCGTGTCGATCGGCGGCGTCGGCATCTGGGTCATGCACTTCATCGCGATGCTCGGGTTCGCCACGCCCGGGTTGCCGGTGCGCTACGACATCCCGCGCACGATCCTGTCCGCGGTGCTGGCCGTCCTGTCGGTGTTCGCCGGGCTGCTGGTGTTCGGCGTGCGCGAGCGGTTCCGGTGGTGGCGGCTGCTGGCGGCCGGGCTGATCACCGGGCTCGCGGTGAACCTCATGCACTACACCGGCATGTGGGCGGTGCAGATCAAGGGCACGATCGGCTACCAGGGCGGCCTGGTCGCGCTGTCGATCGTGATCGCGGTGGTCGCGGCGACGGCGGCGCTGTGGTTCACCGCCGCGCTGGACAAGCTGCAGTGGCGGCTGCTCGCCGGTCTCGTCATGGGCGCGGCGGTCACCGGCATGCACTACACCGGCATGGCGGCGGTGCGGGTGCAGGTCGACGTCAGCGCGCCCGACCCGTCCGGCGCCGAGGTGTTCTCGTTCCTGTTCCCCGTGTTCGTGCTGGCCGCGATCGCGCTCGCGGTGCCGGTCTGCGCCGTGCTGATGGCGCAGGCGCCGCCGGAGCCCGCCGGGGAGGACATCACCCCGGACGAGCAGCCGCTCCCCGCCGGTGCCGCTGCGGGCTCACCCCGTGAGCTCGTTTGAAGGCGGCGCTGAGCGCGAACGGACTCGAGTAGCCGACGCGGCGGGCGACGGCCGCGAGCGTGGTGTCCGGGTCGCGCAACAGGTCCGCGGCGAGCGCGAGCCGCCAGCCGGTGAGGTAGGCCATCGGCGGCTCACCGACCAGTTCGGTGAACCGGCGGGCCAGCGCGGCGCGGGACACGCCAGTGGCGGCGGCGAGCGTGGCGACGGTCCACGGGTGTTCCGGGCGGTGCTGCAGCAGGCGCAGCGCCCGGCCGACGACCGGATCGGCGTAGGCGCGGTACCACGGGCCCGATTCGGGGCCGGCGAACCATTTCCGCAGCACGTCGATGAGCAGCAGGTCGAGCAGCCGGTCGAGGACGGCCTCCTGGCCCGGCTCGTCGCGGGAGATCTCGGCGCCGAGCAGGGTCATCACCGGTGAGTCCGGCACGGCCACGACGACCAGGACGGGCAGCGCGCCGAGCAGGCGGCGGCTGACCTCGCCGCTGAGCTGGTAGGTGCCGACGAGCAGCGTGGTCGGGCCGTGCGGGTCGTTGCCCCAGGTGCGCAGGCCGAGGCCGGTCATCACGACCTCCTGCCCGCCCGGCGTGGTGCAGACCTGCTCGGGCCCGACGACGACCTGCGGCGTGGTGTCCGGGTGGTCGCAGAAGGTGTAGGGGTCGGGGCCGCGCAGCACCGCCACGTCACCGGCGGTGAGCTTGCGGGTGGTGCCGTCGTCGAAGCACACCCACGCGCTGCCGCGCAGGACGGCGACGAGCGTCAGCGGCGCCTCGTCCTGGATCCGCATCGACCACGGCGGCGCCAGCTGGGCGCGGAGGAGGAAGGCGCCGCGGGCGCGGGGCCCGTCCAGGAGGCCTGCCAGCTCGTCCACGGGCCCAGCGTAGACGAACGCGCATGCGGACGAGCGCGCTCAGCATGGTCCGCCCGTCTGCCGGCCGGTTTCCTTGGTGGCATGACGAATTTCCTGGTGATCGGCGGAACGGGCAAGACGGGACGACGGGTCGCGGACCGGTTGCGGGCGCGCGGCGAGCAGGTGCGGATCGCGGCGCGGTCCACCGGGTTCGACTGGGACGAGCCGGGCACGTGGGAACCGGCGCTGAAGGACGTTACGACGGCATACGTGACGTACGCGCCGGACGCCGGTTTCCCCGACGCGGCGCCGAAGATCGGCGCACTGGCCCGCCAAGCCGGCGAGCAGGGCGTGCGGCGGCTGGTGCTGCTGACCGGCCGCGGCGAGGAAGGCGCGCGGCGCAGCGAGGAGGCGATCCAGGACGCCGGTCCGGAGTGGACGGTGGTGCGGGCGAGCTTCTTCGCGCAGAACTTCAACGAGGACTTCCTCGCCGAGTCGGTGGTGGCCGGCGAGTTCGCGTTCCCGGCGGGCGAGGTGTCGGAGCCGTTCATCGACGCCGACGACATCGCGGACGTGGCGACGAAGGCGCTCACCGAGGACGGGCACGCGGGGCTGGTGCACGAGATCACCGGGCCGCGGCTGCTCACCTTCGCCGAGGCCGCGGCGGAGATCTCGGCCGCGCTCGGCCGTCGGGTGCGGTACGTGCCGGTGAGCGCCGCCGAGTTCGCGGCCGGCCTCGTCGCGGCCGGCGTGGAGCCGGAGTTCGCGGGGCCGTTGAGCGAACTGCTGGCCGAGGTGCTGGACGGCCGGAACGAGTCCGTGACCGACGGGGTGCGGCGCGTGCTGGGCCGTCCGCCGCGTGACTTCGCGGACTTCGCCCGCACGGCGCACTGGGGCTGACCCCAGGGACGATTCGGGGGTTTCCACCGATGCGCGCAGCCGCGGGCGCGGGCATCGTGGTGACATGACGACGACAACGACGACACTGACGAGGTCCCGGCACAACCGCGTGATCGCCGGGGTGTGCGCGGGCCTGGCCTACCGCCTCGGGTGGAAGCCCCGCACGATGCGCCTGCTGTTCGTGCTGTCCTTCCTGCTCCCGGGCCCGCAGTTCCTGGTCTACCTGGTGCTGTGGATCATCATCCCGAACGAGAAACGCTGACCCGTATCACCCGATCGGGTTTGAAATTCACGAAGGGGGTTACTCCTTCGCATGGCCAGAACGGGAATCTACCGTGGACGCGGCACCGCCGTGCGAGTGGTCACCGGGATCGGGGCGCTGTTCGCGCTCGTCGAGGCGATCTACATCGTCCTGGTCCTGGCCGGCGCCAACACGGCGAACGCCTTCTACCGTTTCATCGATTCGATCGCCCAGCCGCTGGCGCTGTTCTTCCCGGGGCTCTTCCCCATCGCGAACGGGCAGCTCAACGTGCTGGTCAACTACGGTCTGGCGGCGGTCTTCTGGCTCGTCGTCACCGGCCTCATCGCCCGCCTGCTCCGCTGACGGTGCGTCGTCCTCGTCGGGCTCCTCCGGTGGAGGGGCCTGGCGGCGGGCGACCACGATGAGCACCACGATGATCGCGATCGGCCCGACGATGATCAGCGTCTCGTCCCACCCGCCCTGGTGGGCCAGGATCATCCGCTCACGCATTCACGCTCCCGAGACCAGTGCGATGCCCACCGCCGTGTAGCAGACCATCACGGCGAGCATCGGGTACTGCCCCACCTTCGCATAACCGTCCCGCAGCACGCCCAGCGCGCGGTCGTGCGCCGAAGTCACCGCCAGCACGTGCCCGGCCACGATCCCGGCGATCTGCGTGAACGCGATCGCCGCCGGGGAGACCACTGTGTAGTCCACGCCGCCGCCGAACCCGCGCTGCCCCTCGAACACGGCGAACGAGAAGTAGTGCGCGACGGTGTACCCGACCATGATCGGCACCAGCGACGGCGCGAAGGCGTCGTAGGGGCCGGTGACCGAGCGCCGCAGGTACGGCCGGGTCAGGCGGATCGCGCCGGCGTAGGCCAGCGCGGTGAGCCCGATCGCCGCCGCCAGCCCCGCGGTGCCGAGGAGGACGCGGTTGCCGTCGCGGGTCAGGTCGCCCCAGACCGGCAGCCGGGTGAGCCCGTCGAACGCCGTGGAGCCCAGCACGACGAGCACGAACGGGGTCAGGCCGCGGTCGCGTTCGAGCGTGCGCAGGCCGTCCAGCGGATTCCGCAGCACCAGGCGGCCATCCGCGCGGCGGCCCCACGGCGACAGCGCGGCGATCAGCGCCGAGTAGACCTCGAACCCGTCGCCGCGGTCGAACCAGCGCGCCCCGAACACCGCACCCGCCCCGACGTGCACGACCGCGTAGGCGGTGACGAACACCGCGACCGCGCGCGGCGAGTCGGAGTGCGGGTACACCAGTTCCAGCCACAGGAACGCGACCAGGCCCGCGACGGCCGGGCAGAACCCCCAGCGCGGCAGCGGCAGGCGGCCGGGGAAGATCGCGGCGAGTGTCCGCAGTGGATTGACCAGCCGCCAGACCGGGCCGCACAGCACGGAAAGCGGCACGAGACCGACCCAGAACCACACGTAGAACCAGGCGCCCGCCGGGTTCTTCGCCGAGTCGTCCGCGCCGGTCCAGGCGAACACCAGGAACACCGCGAACAGCGCCAGCCCGAGCAGGCGCAGCGCGATCCGCGTGACGCGGGCGTCGGCGATCCGCTCCAGCGCCCGTGGCCACGCGCGCCCGGCTTCCGCGCCACGCAGCTTCGGCCGCTTCCACAGCGCGGTGAGCGCGAAGAACGACACCAGAACCGCGGCCGCGCCGGCGTAGAGCGCGAGCCACAGCGGGACCGGCAGGTCGGAGCGCCCGCCGAGACCGTGGGCGAGGATCACGCCGTCACCCGGAGCTCGGTCAGCGCGGCCCCGCTGTGGTGCAGTTCGACCTCGAACACCCCGGGGATGTCCGCGGTGAAGGTGACCGAGGCGGGCTGCCCGGCCATCACGTCGGCCGTGCGGTCGTAGCCGTGCACGTGCAGCTCGTCCGGGGCGTCGGTGGTGACCTGGATGGTCACGGTCCGGCCCGCCGCGACCTCGACCCGGTCCGGCCCGGACGTCCGCTTGCCGCCGGTCACGGTGAACACCGCCACCTCCGGCGCGGCGCCCGGCTGCTGCTGCGGCGCCGTGCTCCCGCACCCCGTGGTCACCAGCAGCGTCGCCAGCACCGCCACGACGAACCTGCGCATTCCCCGTCCTTCCTCCGCCCGGCTTGCCCGTCGCGTCCGGGAACCCGTAAAGTATGTGACCAACGGTAACAGTTACTTCGGGTAGCACGCATGCCCGGCTTCATCGAGGAAGGTCCACCGTGCTCGTCGCCCAGGAGTCCAGCCCGCCCGCGGGCGGGGCCGCGCTCGGCCAGATCGTCATCGCGGGCCTGATGTTCTTCGTGATCTTCCTGCCGCTGGCCGTGTTCGTCATCCGGGAGCGCGCCGGCCGCACCACGGTGGTCGGCAGGCTGGCGGACTGGTCGGCCGGGCTGAGCGGGCTGCCGCGGTGGGCGGCGCTGCCGATGTTCGTGGCGTTCCTGTCCGGGATGGCCGCGTTGATCGGCGTGTACTGGGACGTGCCGATCCACATGGAACTCGGCCGCGACGAGGGGCCGCTGGCCAACCCGTCGCACTACCCGATCTACTTCGGACTGATGGGCATCTTCGCCAGCGGGGTGCTCAGCGCCGCGCTGGCGAAGGGGAAGCTGCCGGTGCGCACGTTCCCGATCGGACCGCACTGGCGCGCGCCGATGGGCAGCATCCAGATGATGGCGACCGGTCTGGTCGGCATCGCCGGGTTCCCGCTGGACGACGTGTGGCACCGCTTGTTCGGCCAGGACGTCACCGAGTGGGGGCCGACGCACGTGCTGATGATCGGCGGCGGCGTCGGCGTGGTGATCGGCCTGCAGCTGCTGCTCGGCGAGGCGCGGCAGGTCGGCGCGAGCGGGCCGGTGGTGCGGCTGCTCGGGCCGCTGCTCGCGGGCGCCTGGCTGATGGGGGCGTCGGCGTTCCTGATGGAGTTCGACCTCGGGGTGCCGCAGTTCCCGATGCTCGCCCAGGTGGTGCTGGTCGGGCTGATCGGCAGCTGGACACTGGTCTACGGGCGCCTGGCCGGCGGGCCGGGCGGGGCGCTGCTCGTGGTGGCCGTGGTGCTGGTGACCAGGGCGGTGTTCGCGGTGTTGCCGCTGGTCAACGACCTGCACGTGGCCCTGCTGCTGCCCTACGCCGCCGAGGCTGTGGTGATCGAGGTGGTGGCGGTCCTGCTGCGCGGGCGGCAGGGGTACGCGTTCGCCGTGGTGGCCGGGCTGGCCAGCGGGGTGTTCGGCATATTCGGCGAGTGGGCGTTCTCGCAGTGGCTGATGCCGGACCCGTGGCCACTGTCCCACATGGACAGCTTCGTGCTGTGGGGCGCGGCGGCGTCGGTGGCGGGCGCGCTGATCGGGGTGTGGCAGTACCAGCGGGTCGAGGCGGTGGCCGCGCGGCGCCCGTCGGACCCGGCGCCGTCGGGCGATCCCGCGGTGCGGTTCCGGACGCGGCACCTGGGCGGGCTCGTCGGCGCGCTGCTGGCGGTCGGCTTGTCGGCGGCGGTGATCCCGCCCGCCGACCCGCCCGCGGGTCTGGTGGCGAACATTCAGCTCACCGACACGGGTGAGAGCCTGCCGATCTCGAACCCGCACGGCGGCGGGCAGCCGCGGTGGGTGACCGCGACGGTGACGATCAACCGGGCGGACCTGGTGTCCGATCCGGTGTGGCTCAACGGTTTCTCGTGGCAGGGCGGGGACTTCTACAGCGCGCCGCTGGAGCGCACGGCGGAGGGCACGTACCGCACGACGCAGCCGCTGCCGGTGTTCGGGCAGTGGAAGACCGGCATCCGTGTGCACTACGGCTCGCGGGTGATGGCGATCGCGCCGATCTACGCGCCCGCCGACCCGGCCGCGAACGCCGGGGAGATCTCCGCGACGTCCGGGCCGCGCCCCTTCATGTCGGAGATCGAGTTCCTGCAGCGCGAACGCAAGACGGACACGCCGCTGGTGCTGTGGACCGTGGCATACGTGGTGGTGGGCCTGGTGTTCGGCGGCATGTGGGTCCTGTTCGCATGGCTGTACACCTCCGCGGCCGGCGGCGCACCGTCCCCCGCGCGACGGGTGCGGGTCAGCAGCTGACCCGAGGCGGCCGGTGCCTTCCGGGGGCGCACCGGCCGCCTCGCACTCCCCGGGCCGCTCCCTGGGAGGCCACGGCGCGCAGCCACGCCGCACCTCCGCCCACCACCGGGCACAGCCGCCCGCCGCCACGCCACCACTGCCCAATCGCGCACCGCACCGGCCGCCTCCCCGAGCAGCACGAGCCGCCACCTGCGCAAGGCCATCGCCACCCCAACCGAGCCGCCGCACCTCCACCCGTCAGGGGTGCCAGCAGCCACCAGCCACCCCTCCTACTACCCCACCTCCGCCAGGCGCCGCGTCAGGAAGCGGCGCTCGGCATCCGTCGTGACGAGCCGCAGCGCCTCCCGGTACTCCGCCGCCGCCTCGGCGCGCCGGCCCAGTCGGCGGAGGAACTCCGCGCGGGTGGCGGGCAACAGGTGGTATCCCGGCAGGTCCACATCGGACAGCACGCGCAACCCCTCGGCCGGCCCCTCCGCCATCCCCACCGCCACCGCGCGGTTCAGCTCCACCACCGGCGACCGGGTCATCGCCGCCAGCCTGCCGTACAGCGCGGCGATCTGCGGCCAGTCCGTGTCCGCCGCCCGCGCCGCCTTCCCGTGGCACGCCGCGATCGCCGCCTGCACCTGGTACGGGCCGGGCGCCCCGCGCCGCAGGGCGCCCTCCAGCAGCGCCACGCCTTCGGCGATCTGGGCGTGGTCCCACCGGTCGCGGTCCTGGTCCGCCAGCAGCACCAGGTCCCCGCGCTCGTCCACCCGCGCATCCCGCCGCGAGTCCTGCAGCAGCAGGAGCGCGAGCAGCCCGGTGGCCTCCGGCTCGTCCGGCATCAGCTCGTGCAGCACGCGCGCCAGCCGGATCGCCTCCGCGGACAGTTCACGGCGCAGCAGGTCCGCACCCGCCGTCGCCGAGTAACCCTCGTTGAACAGCAGGTACAGCACCGCCAGCACGGCAGGCGTCCGCTCGGGCAGCAGGTGCGCGGGCGGCACCCGGTACGGGATGCCGGCGTGGCGGATCTTCTGCTTCGCCCGCACCAGCCGTTTCCGCAACGCGGGCTCGGCGACCAGCAGCGCCCGCGCGATCTCGGCGGGCGTCAGCCCCGCGAGGGTCCGCAGGGTCAGCGCCACCTGCGCGTCCAGCGACAGCGCGGGGTGGCAGCAGGTGAACATCAGGCGCAGCCGGTCGTCGGGCACGCCGCTGTCGTCTTCGAACGGTTCGGGTTCGGGCATCGCCGCGACCTCCCGCAGCTTGGCCGCCCCCACCGCGTCCCGGCGCAGCCGGTCCAGAGCGCGGTTGCGGGCGGTGGTGGTGAGCCAGGCCCCGGGGCGGCGCGGCACGCCGTCCCGGGCCCACGCCCCGACTGCTTGGGTGAACGCGTCCTGCGCGCACTCCTCGGCGAGGTCCCAGTCGCCGGTGAGCCGGATCAGGGTCGCGACCACCTGCCCCCACTCGTCGCGGAACGCGCGGACGAGGGCGGTGTGGACGTCGGTCATGGCTGCCAGATCGGGCGGACCTCGATCGACCCGTAGGTGGCCGCCGGGTGCTTCGACGCGATCTCGACCGCCTCGTCCAGGTCGGCGCACTCGATGAGGCAGAACCCGCCGACCTGCTCACGCGTCTCGGCGAACGGGCCGTCGGACAGCAGCACCTCGTCCGACCGCACCCGCACGGTGGTCGCCTCGTGCGGCGGCCGCAGCCCGGCCCCGCCGCGCAGGACACCCCGCTCGGCCATCTCCTCGCTCCAGCCGCCGCAGCCGTCCTCGGCGTGCTCGGCGGCCTCCGGGCCCCCGCAGATCAACAGCATGTACTGCATCGCAGTCCTCCTCGCCGGTCGTGTTCTCACCACACCGACGAACGGGACCCGCGATCAGGGACGCACGGCGGCGAGGAATTCCCGGATCAGCCCATGATCCTTGGTGCCGCGGGTGGACTCCACCCCGCTGGAGACGTCGACGCCCCACGGCCGCACGGTCCCGATCGCCTCCGCCACGTTTCCCGGCCGCAGCCCGCCCGCCAGCAGCCACCGGCCGGTCTGGCCGCGCAGCGCCGACCAGCCCCACTGCTCCCCCGAGCCGGCCCGAGGCGAGTCGAGGATGAGCATCTCCTCGCCGAACGCGCCGACCTCGACCCGCTCACCAGCGGTGGAGGTGGCCCGCACCAGCCGCACCCCCAGGCCGGCGAGTTCGGCGAAGTCACCGGCCGTGTAGCCGTCGCCGTGCAGCTGGACGGCGCCCAGCCCGGTCTTGACGGCGATGTCCCGGACGTCGGCGACGGGCATCCCCAGGAACACCCCCACGCTGAGGACTTCCGGGGGCACGGCGGCCACCAGGCGGGTGGCCTCCTCCACGGTCACCTGCCGGGGGCTCGGCGTCAGGACGAACCCGACGGCGTCGGCCCCGGCGGTCACCGCGCAGTCGACGTCGGCCTCGGTGCGCAGGCCGCAGATCTTCACGAACACCCCACCAGGGTAGGCGCCGCGGAAGTCTAAACTGCGGCGATGTCCTTGATCGGTACGCGGTTGCGCAGCCTGGCCAGGCGATACGCGGTCTCGCGGCGGACACACGAGGACCTCCTCGCCCGGTGCGCCGCGGCCGAGGCCGAACGGGACCAGCTCGCCGCCACCTACCGCACGTGGGTGCCGCCGGGGCACTTCTACTCGCCGCAGCCGGACCCCGCGCAGGTCCTCGCCCGCGCCGGCGCGCTGTTCGACACCGCCGCCGACCCTGTCGGCCTCGACCTGCGCGAGGACGAGCAGCTCGCGTTGCTGCCCGTCCTCACCGAACTGCTGAAGGACCACCCGTTCCCGGCGGACCGGTCGCCGGAGTACCGCTACTTCTTCGGCAACCCGGAGTACTCCTGGTCCGACGCACTGGTCCTGCACGGGATGCTGCGCCACCTGCGCCCACGGCGGCTGATCGAGATCGGCTCCGGCTACTCGTCGGCGATGACGCTGGACACCGTCGAGCACTGGCTGGACGGCGCGGTCGAGCTGACGTTCGTCGAACCCCACCCGGAGCTGCTGCGGTCGCTGCTGCGCCCCGGCGACGAACAGCGGGTGACCGTGCGTGAGCAGCCGGTGCAGGACGTGCCGCTGGAGACGTTCCTCGCCCTGGAGGCCGGTGACGTGCTGTTCATCGACTCCACCCACGTGGTCAAGGCGGGCTCCGACGTCAACCACCTCTTCTTCGAGGTGCTGCCCCGCCTCGCCGACGGGGTGTGGATCCACGTGCACGACGTGTTCTTCCCGTTCGAGTACCCGCTGGAGTGGGTGACGGAGGGCCGCGCCTGGCAGGAGGTCTATCTGCTGCGCGCGTTCCTGACCTACAACCCGCGCTTCGAGGTCCGCTGGTTCCAGCAGTACCTGTGGGCGCGGCACCGCGAGCTGCTGACGGCGGCCGTCCCGGACATGGCGCGCAATCCGGGCGGGAACATCTGGCTGCGGAAGGCGCCCGATTACGCCTCCACGGCCCCGGGTACTCGCGACGCATGACCGAGAGCCGCGCCGATCCGCTCGTCCGCCTCGATCACGTCGCGGCCGCGCTGGAAGACCTGCGGGGTCAGGCGGCCACCCAGCCGCTGGAGGAGGTCGCGCGGGGCATCGCCGAGAGCGCCGTGGCGACCCTGCCGGACGCCGACTCCGCGACGATCACCGCGATCGCCGAGGACGGTCACCTGTACCTCCTCGCGGCCACCGACGAGGGCATCGTCGGCATCGACGAGTGCCAGTACAAGACCCGCCGCGGCCCGTGCGTCGAGGCGGCGACCCAGCGGCGCCCGGTGCGCGCGATCGTCGGTGAGCACGAGGAGGAGTGGCCGGAGTTCACCGCCTCGGCGAAGGCGGCCGGCATCAGCACGTACCTGTCGGTGCCGGTGCTGCTGCCCGGCGAGGTGGACGGCGAGGAGGAGGTCGTTGGTGGGCTGGACCTGTACAGCTTCACCGCGCAGGCCTTCGACGACTACGACGAGCAGGTGATGCGCCTGTTCACCTCGGCCGCGTGCGAGGCGTTCACCAACGCCCGCCGCTGGGCGGCGACGCAGCGCAAGATCGCCCAGCTGGAGACGGCGCTGACCTCGAGGGCCGAGATCGACCAGGCGAAGGGCGTGCTGATGGCGATCCACGGGTGCAGCGCGGACGAGGCGTTCGGCCGGCTGGTCGAGGAGTCCCAGCGGACGAACACGAAGCTCGCCCTGGTGGCGAGAAAGCTGCTCGAATCGCTGCGACGCTGAGGCAGCGGAGCCGACGGCCGACGTCGGTGAGGTAGCGCGCGGAGTCGAACGGCCGGCGGCGCAGAGGCGGCGCGCAGAGGGAACGGCCGGCGGCGCAGAGGCGGCGCAGAGGGCCTCAGCGCCGCCACCAGCGCCGTGGGCTCGCTGCCTTTGCGCCCGCGGGCTCGCCGCCTCAGCGCTGCCGGGCCGCCGCTTATGCGCTGCGGGCCCGCTGCCCATGGGCTGCCGGCCGTCCGTCTCAGCGCCGCCGGCCGTTCCGGCGGCGGCGCAGGAGCGGCGGCCCTGAGGGTGCCGGCCGGCGGCGGCGCTGGAGGCGGCCGGGCGCGCCACGGCGTTTCCCGCGACGTGCCCGGCCTGCCGGTCAGCCGATCGGCAGCTTTCCGGTCAGCTGGCGCAGCGGGTTGCCGCCCGTGAGCGGGGACAGGGCGCTCTGCTTGCCCGTCACGGGCTCGAGCACGCCGGGGGTGCCGGCCTTGCCCGCGAGGCCGTTGAGCGTCATGCCGACGGCCTTGAGCTGCGGTGCGGAGACCCCGCCCGCGGAGGCGGCGCCCGCCCCGGACAGAACCGCGGAGGCGGCCGCGAGACCGATGACACCAGCACGAAGTGTGCGCGACACTGAGTTTCCCCTTCATCGAAAATGATTCTTCGAACGAGACGAGAAACCTAGCCATTCGAGGCCCGCAACGCACTGTCCCTGCCACTCGTCCGAGTGGTCCTGACGCGAATTACCTTCGACCGTGGCTGCACGGTTTGCGAAATCACGCTTAGCCGCGCCAGCCGCAGAAGACCGCGCAGGCCGACGCCCGCGGGCGTCGGCCTGCGGCGCTACCCAAGCAACGCACCTCACCGCACGAAAGAAGCAAGCAAGCCGCGCCCCGCGGCCACATTCGCGCCGCTTCGCGATCTCGACATCCTTGCGGCGCACCGCGTGAGTGACCCCGCGCCTGCGCGCCAATTTCGCAACCCTCGCCCGCGGATCGGCGCTCCCGGAGCAACACACCATTCCGCCACGCAAGAGCAAGCCGCGCATCAACGGCCATACTCATGCCGCTCCGCGATTTCGCCGTCCTTGCGGCGCACCACGTGCGCGACGCCGCGCTTGCGGGCCAGTTCGCGGCCCTCCGCCTGGACCTCGGCCTTCGTGTCACCCGCACCGCGTGAGTGACCCCGCGCCCGCGCGCCAATTTCGCAACCCTCGCCCGCGGATCAGCACTACCCAAGCAACACACCATTCCGCCACGCAAGAGCAAGCCGCGCGTCAACGGCCATACTCATGCCGCTCCGCGATTTCGCCGTCCTTGCGGCGCACCACGTGCGCGACGCCGCGCTTGCGGGCCAGTTCGCGGCCCTCCGCCTGGACCTCGGCCTTCGTGTCGCCCGTGCTGGACGCCCGGCTGTTGCCGACCACCTGGTTCTTCCACCGCCCGTCCGCGTAGAAGGTCTCCACGTCACCCTCGGCGAGCTCCGCCGGTTCCGCTGCCGTCGAGCCGTTGCCGGACCCGTTCGCGGCGTAGGTGGCGTAGAGCTCGGGGTCGGGCTTGGGTGCGCTGCCGGGGCCGCCGAGGGGTTTGGGGTCCATCAGGTATTCGATGCGGTCTTCGCCGCTGGACCAGGTGCCTTTGTTGCCGTCGGGGCCGTCGGAGAGGTGCCAGATGGTGTTGTTGTGGGTCTGGTCCTCCTCGTCGAGCAGGGCGCCGGGGGCGATGTCCGATTCGAGGCCGTCGGCCTGGAGTTCTTCGATGGCGCGCAGCCACTGCTTCTGGTGCACCGTGTCGCGGGCCAGGTTGAACTTCAACATCTCCTTCACGCCCGGATCGTCGGTCATGTTGTACAACCGGGCGGTCTGCAACCGGCCCTGCGCCTCCGCGGCGGCGTTGGCCCGGAAATCGGCCAGCAAATTCCCCGAAGCCACGATGTACTTGCCGTTCCACGGGGTGCCGTTCGAATCGGCCGGAACCGCGCCACCACCGGACACGATCGCCTGCTGCGGGTCCATTCCGCCCAGCACCGCGGCCATCACCGGGTCCTGGGCGGCTTCGGCGGTGGCGGTGGCGGGCGCGCCCTCCAGCAGCCGGGCGACCATGGTGGCCAGCATTTCCACGTGACCGATCTCCTCCGTCGCGGTGTCCATGATCAGGTCCTTGTACTTGCCCTCGATGCGGCAGTTCCAGCCCTGGAACAGGTACTGCATCGTCACCGTCATCTCACCGTAGGCACCACCGATGAGCTCCTGCAGCTTGCGCGCGTAGTACGGGTCCGGACGCTCCGGCTTCGCCTCGAACTGCAGGAACTTGGTGTGTCGGAACACGGGTCCTCCCTCGCCGGTGACGATGACGAGGGAGGACTTTCCCGCTCCGGCGGCGGCTAACCGTCAGCCCAGCAGGTCCGGCCGCTCCCAGTCCTTGCCCAGCACGAGCTGCGCGAGGAACGCGAACACCGTGGCGTACCAGAGCTTCGCGTGGTGCGGGGTCAGGATCCAGTGGTTCTCGTCCGGGAAGTAGAGGAACTTGTGCGGTGTCGAGCCGTCCTCGGCGGCCGAGCGGGACACCAGGTCCCACCACAGCCGCAGCCCCTCGCCGATCGGGACGCGGTAGTCCTTGTCGCCGTGGATGACGAGCATCGGCGTGGTGATCTCGTCGGCGAAGCGGTGCGGCGAGTTCGCCTCCGCCATCTCCGGGGTGAGCTCGCGCTGCCAGTAGTAGGTCGCGTCGGTCGTCGGCCCGAACTGGTCCAGCGCCCACAGCGAGGCGTGCGTGACGATCGCCTTGAACCGGTCGGTGTGCCCGGCTACCCAGTTGGCCATGTAGCCGCCGAACGATCCGCCCATCGCCGCCGTACGGGTCTCGTCGACCCCCGCGTGCTGCTCCGCGGCGTCGGTGAGCGCCATCAGGTCGGTGAACGGCGCCGCGCCCCACGCGCCCCAGCCGCGCTTGATGAAGTCGTAGCCGTAGCCGGTGGAGATCGCCGGGTCGGGCAGCAGAACGGCGTAGCCCTGTGCCACGGCGAGCCACGGGTTCCACCGCCACTGCCAGGCGTTCCACGATCCGAGCGGGCCGCCGTGGATCCACAGCAGCAGCGGCGCCGGCGAGCCGGGGCCGGCGTCCCGCGGGAGCGCGAGCCACGCCCGCAGCGGCGTGCCGTCCTCGGCGGTGGCGGTGACCTCGTCGAGCCGTCCGGGGATCTCGGCGTCCAGGCCGAGGGCCTCGGCCGGCCCGGGCAGCGGCTCGATCGCGCCGCCGTCGAGGGCGATCCGCACCGGGGCAGGCGGGTGGTCGACCGCGGAGCGCAGCGCGTAGACCCACTGTCCGTCCGGCGAGATCCGCGGCTCGCTGTAGGCGCCGTCGTCGGCGGTCAGCCGGGTGACCTCGCCGGTGGCCGCGTCGACCTTCCACAGCGGCGCCCTGCCCTGGTCGTCGGCGCCGACGACGAGCGCCGAGCCGTCGGGCAGCCACCGCGCCGAGTGCGGCCACCGGTCCCAGCTCCGGGTCAGCGGCCGGAGTTCGCCGCCGTCGAGCGGGACCAGCGCGAGCCAGTAGTCGCCCGGCTCGTGCGGCGTCGAGCGGCGGTAGACGGCGACCGCGACCTGCGTGCCGTCCGGCGAGATCCGCGGCGACTCGTACTCGTGGTCCGCGTCGTCGGCCAGCACTCGGCGCTCGCCGGTGGCGACGTCGATCGCGACGACGGTGGGCCGCTGCGAACCGCCCGCTTCGGGAACCGTCCAGGTGGTGACGACGGTGCGCCCGTCCGGCGAGACGTCCCACGCGGCCTCGTCGGTGAGCGCGCGCCCCGCGTGCCCGGTGAGGTCACGCAGCTCGAGCCGCTCCTCCCCCGCCGGCACTCCGTCCGCGACGACCAGCCGGGTGCGGTCGGGGCCGAGGTCGTGGTCCCAGAAGCGGATGGGGTACTCCTCGTGCAGGATCGCCGACACCCCGGCGTCCTTGCGGGCCTTGCGGAGCTCGGCGTCGTGCTCGGCGCTCGTGGCCGAGGGCATCATCGGCGCCCCGGCGAGCACCGTGCCGGCCTCGGCGGCCACGGCGACCCCGCGGACACCGCCTGCCGGCGCCGCGATCACGCGGGCGTCCCCGCCGGACGCGGGCTGCAGCCACAGGGCGCTCTTGGGACCGTCCTCGCCCTCGGCCGCGGAGTCCGGCCGGGCCGAGACGAACAGCAGGTCGCCGGACGGGGTGAAGGCGGCGCCGGACTCGCCTTCGGCGCTGCGGGTCAGCCGCCGCGCCGGGCGCTCGCCGGCGGGGTCCATTTCCCACAGCGCCGTGGTGTAGCGGTTCTTCTTCAGGTCGGGCGTCGCCACGCCGACGACGAGTCGGCGGCCGTCCGGGGAGAGCACCAGCCCCGACAGCCGCGGAAGGCGGACGTAGGTGTCGAGGTCGGCGAAGGCATCGTCGGTCACTTCGCCTTCATACCACCGATGACCGACGGTTTCGCGGCTTTTCGATCAGCCGCTTCCCGGCCGGACCGCCGGATCCGCCCACCGGGCTTGTAGATCGACAACAGCACCGCCGCCAGCAGGCACGCCGGCGACACGATCGGCGGGAACACCAGGTCCGGCGCCGTCCCGGGCAGTCCGGCCAGCAGCGACTCGCCGTAGGCCGCGGCTTCGCCGACGCCGGGGCGCAGCGACACCACCGCCAGCGTCACCATGGCGAGGTTGAGCACCAGCTTGATCGCCACCCACCAGTACCGCACCAGCCCGTACCGGCTGCCCAGCCCGAGCATCACGCCGCTGCCCAGGCACACCAGTCCGGCAACCAGCAGCGGCCACACCGCGAACAGCCGCAGCGCCTGGTAGCACACCGCGGCGAGCGCCGGATCGTCCGTCAGCATCGCGGTGAACACCAGCACCGCCAGCACCACGTCGATCCCGATCCACGCGCCGGCCGAGATGATGTGCGTCGCCAGCCACGCCTTCCGTCCTCCAGCTGTGAGTCTCATGCCCTCGACTGTCGCGAAAGCGGACGTCCCGGGCATCCGCCGCAGAGCGCGACCTGCGCCTACGTCGCCACCCGTACGCGCCGCGGCTTCGTGCGCGTCAGGCCGACCCCGGCCAGCACGACCAGCATCCCGGCCACGACCCGCGGCGTCACCGGCTCGCCGAGGACGACGGCCCCGAGCGCCACCGACACGACCGGCAGGAGGTACCCGACGACGGCCGCGCCGGTCGGGCCCTCGTCCTCGATGAGGCGGTAGTTGAGGTAGAAGGTGAACCCGGTGCCGAACACGCCGAGCAGGACGACGGCGAGCACCGCCAGGCCGTCGAACCCCGGCCCGGCGCCCTCCACGGGAAGCGCGAGCGAAGCCAGGCCGGACGCGACCGCCAGCTGCGCCGCCGAGATCGCGACCGGGCCGCCCGTCCCGGCCAGTTTCCTTGCCATGTAAGCGAAGGCGATCGCATAGCTCGCCGCCGCGGCCACCAGTGCCAGCGCTCCCCATCCGAACAGCCCGGCCCGCTGCCACGGCGCGAAGATCAACAGCACCCCGGCGAACCCGAGCAGCAGCCCGCCGAGCCGCGCCGGGTGGATCCCGCGTTCGGCGCCCAGCATCAGTCCGATGAGCAGTGACCACAGTGGAGTGGTCGCGTTGAGCACTCCGGCGATGCCGGAGTCGACCGTCTGCTCACCGATGCTGAACAACGCGAACGGCACCGCGTTGCAGAAGAACGCGGCGACGGCCAGCCGGCCCCACATCACCCGCCCGCGGGGCATGCGCTGCCCCGCGATCCGGGCGAGGACGAACAGCACGGCGGCGCCGAGCACGCTCCGCAACACCGCGATCTCGATCGGCGTGAACCCGCGCAGCGCGAGTTTGATCCACAGGAACGCCGAACCCCACAGCAGGGCGAGCACGCCCATCCGCACCCACGTCTTGATCACGCCACCAGCGTGCGACCGGGAAAGCGCAAGGACAAGTGAAAGATTTTGAAGTTTCGTTTAGCTCAGCTTACGGCCGAACAGCAGCTTCCACGGCATCAGCGCCGACTCCAGCTGCACCGCGAGGCTCATCTTCGACACCCCGTCGGCGCGCTCCTCGAACCGGATCGGGATCTCGGCGATCCGCATCCCCTGCTTCACGGTGCGGTAGTTCATCTCGACCTGGAACGCGTACCCGTTGCTGCGGATCGTGGCGATGTCGATGCGGCGCAACGTCTCCGCGCGCCACGCCTTGAACCCGGCGGTCGCGTCCTTGACGTGCAGCCGCAGGATGGCGTTGACGTAGAAGTTCGCCCACGCCGACAGCGCCTTGCGGTGCCAGCCCCACTCGCCCGCGAGCGAACCGCCTGCCACGTAACGGGATCCGAGCACCACGGCGGCGTCCGAAGTGGCGAGCTCGTCGATCATCCGCGGCACGGCCTCGACCGGGTGCGACAGGTCGGCGTCCATCTGGATCACGATGTCCGCGCCCTCGTCGAGCGCGCGGGTGATGCCGGCGACGTAGGCGCGGCCGAGACCGTCCTTTTCGGTCCGGTGCAGCACGCCGATGTGGTCCGGGTGCTCGGTCGCCAGCTTGTCGGCCACGTCGCCGGTGCCGTCCGGCGAGTTGTCGTCCACCACGAGCACGTGCAGGCCGGGCAGCCCGAGGCCGGTCAGCTGGCCGACGAGCTTGGGCAGGTTGTCCCGCTCGTTGTAGGTCGGGACGACGACCGTGACCTTCGGGGAGCTCTCTCCCATGATCAAATCCTTCGTGCGCGGGTGGAGGTTCGGCACCGAACGGTATCGCACCCGGTTTCGCACCTCTTCCGGGTAACGCGGACACCGTTTTCCGGGGTTGCGAGCGGGTACGACGAACCAGCGGCGGTCTCGTGCGTCTGAACTGGCGGGAGGTCCGGGGAGGAGGGGAGCATGCGGAGCAGTCGCGGGGCGCTCCTGGCCCTCGTCCTCGCCGTGGTGGTGGCCGGCGGGGTCGTCGCGTGGATCGCGCTCACCGGGCGGCCCGCGCCCAAGCCGAGCTGCACGGTGGTCATGGCCGACGGCTCGTCCTTCGACCTGACGGTCGAGCAGGCCCGCAACGCGGCCACGATCGCCGCCGTCGGTCGTCGCCTCGGCATGCCGGACCACGCGGTCACGGTCGCGCTGGCCACCGCGATCCAGGAATCGCGGCTGCGGAACCTGCCCGGCGGCGACCGCGATTCGGCCGGCTTGTTCCAGCAGCGGCCCAGCCAGGGGTGGGGTGACTACGAAGAGGTCACCGACCCGGTGTACGCGGCGACGGCGTTCTACGAGCGGCTGCGGGACCAGCCCGGGTGGGCGGACCTGACGGTGACGCAGGCGGCGCAGCTGGTGCAGCGGTCGGCGTTCCCGGAGGCCTACGCGCAGTGGGAGACGGAGGCCGCGGCGGCGGCGGGGGCGCTGACCGGGGCCAAGCCGGGCGCGCTGACCTGCGCGAACCTCTCCCCCGGCGCGCCGGAGGCGAACATCGCGGCGGTCGCCAGGGCCGAGCTGGGCACCGCGACCCTGAGCGGACCGCACCCGGCGGCCGAGGGCTGGGCGTTCGCGACCTGGCTGGTCGCCAACGCCACGCGCTTCGGCCTGGACGGCGTCACGTTCGACGGCGTGACCTGGACGGCGGACTCGGGCGCCTGGACGACCACCGGTCCCCGCGACGGCGTGCTCAGCCTGCACCGCGCCGGCGCCGGGTGAAACTACGATCGTCGCGTGACCGACGACCTCCTCCCCCGCGCCGCGGCGATGGGCCGGGACTTCCGCGCCGGGCTGGACGAGCGCCCGGTGTTCCCCCGCGACCTGGATCCGGACGCGGTCCGTGCCGCGCTCGGCGAGCTGCCGGACGGGCCCGCCGACCCCGCGGCTGTGCTCGACCAGCTGCGTGATGCCGTCGAGCCCGCGCTGGTCGCGAGCGCCGGGCCGCGGTACTTCGGGTTCGTCATCGGCGGGTCGCTGGAGGCCGCGGCGGCGGCCGACGTGCTCACCACGGCGTGGGACCAGAACGGGTTCAACGCGCTCACCTCACCGGCCGCCGCGCTCGTCGAGGAGGTCGCGGGCGGGTGGCTGAAGGAGCTGCTCGGCCTGCCGCCCACCGCGTCGTTCGGGTTCGTCACCGGCGCTCAGGGCGGCAACACGGTGGGACTGGCCGCTGCCCGGCACGCCGTGCTGGAGCGCCATGGCTGGGACGTCGAGCGGCAGGGCCTGCACGGCGCGCCGCGGGTGCGGATCGTCGCGGGCAGCGGACGGCACGCGACGATCGACCGGGCCCTGCGCCTGCTCGGCTTCGGCACGGACGCGCTCGCCGAGGTGCCGACCGCCGCGTCCGGTTCGATCGACGTCGCGGCGCTGGCCGACGCACTGTCCACATCGGATGCGCCGACGATCGTGTGCCTGCAGGCAGGCGAGGTCAACACCGGCGCGTTCGACGACTTCCGCACCGCGATCGCCGCCGCGCACGCGCGCGGGGCGTGGGTGCACGTCGACGGCGCCTTCGGGTTGTGGGCGGCGGCGAGCCCGCGGTTGCGGCACCTCACCGACGGCGTGGCGGAAGCCGATTCCTGGGCGACCGACGGTCACAAGTGGCTCAACGTGCCCTACGACAGCGGCTACGCGTTCTGCGCGCACCCCGCCGCACACGCGGCCGCGACCTCCTACACCGCCGCCTACCTCGTCGGCGACCGGCCGGAGGCGCTGCGTTCCCCGGGCGACTTCGTGCCGGACTCCTCGCGCCGCGCCCGCGGCTTCACCACGTGGGCGGCGCTGCGGCAACTGGGCCGTGCGGGCGTCGCGGAACTCGTCGAGCGGTCCTGCGCCCTCGCGCGCCGGTTCGCCGCGCGGCTGTCCGAGGCCGGGGCCGACGTGGTCAACGACGTCGTCCTCAACCAGGTCCTCGTCGGTTTCGGGGACCACACGCCGCAGGTGCTGGAGGCGGTGCAGCGGTCCGGCGAGTGCTGGATGGGCGGCACGGTCTGGCGGGGCAGGCGGCTGATGCGCGTCTCGGTGTCGAACTGGCGCACCACGGAGGCCGACGTCGACCGCAGCGTGGCCGCGATCCTCGCCGCCTGGCGGGAGGTTCAGGGACGCTGAGCGAGCACGCCGAACATCGTCACGGACAGGTGGAAGTCCCCGCGCGCGGCGCCGTCGGCGAGCTCGGCGAGCAGCCGTTCGCCCTGCTCGCCGGTGACCACGCCGTTGCCGACAGCGTGCTCGACCATCATCGGCAGCAGCGTGTCGCGGACCGACTCGTGGTCGGAGATCAGGGCCTGTGAGCCGCGGTCGGCGATCGTCAGCCCGCCCGCGCTGAGCCAGCCCGCGAGCTTGCGCCCGGCGGCCGGTTCGGCGGTCTGCGTGAGCATGCCGGCCAGCACGGCCCGCGCCGTGTCCGGGTCGCCGGGGTGGATGATGCCGGTGGCCCAGTCGGTGTCGATCAGCGCCACGCGCCCGCCGGGGCGCAGGACCCGCACGATTTCGGCGACCGCGGCGGCCGGGTCGGTCAGGTGCTGGAAGACGCGCTCGCACAGCACGGCGTCGAAGGTCGCGTCCGCGAAGGGCAACGCGGAGACGTCGCCGGGCACGAAGCGCGCGGACGATCCGGCGGCCCGCTCCCTGGCGAGCGCGAGCATGGCTTCGTTGGGGTCGAGCCCGACGGCCTCGCCGTCCGGTCCCGCCGCGGCCGCGAGCACCTGCACCTCGGAGCCGGTGCCGCAGCCGATTTCCAGCGCGCGCTCGCCCGGCCGGACGGCCAGGGCCTCGTGCGCCCACGCACGCAACCGCCGCACGCCCGGTGTCGCGGCCTGCAGGTCGAGGATCTCGGCCTGCCGCGCGACCACGGCCGGGTCGATCCGGTCGGCTCGGAAGGAGATGTCGGTGTCCGCCACGAGCGCGGATGCTAGTCCGATGTGACGACCGCCACGACCAGATTCCGTAATTCGTAGCTGTCGATCTCGGCTTTCACGGTGACCCGGGGCGGGCTCACCATGCGCAGGCCGGGCAGGGCGAACAGGCGGCTGAGGAAGACGTCGGTCTCCAGGATCGCGACGTGTGCTCCGGGGCACTTGTGCGCGCCGTCGCCGAAGGACAACCCCGGCGCCTCGCACGGCTCGAGGTTGGCCGCGTCGATCCGCACCTCGACGAGCTCGCCGGGCGGGATGGTGTCCTCGTCGAGCCGGAGCGGCGCGGTGGTGCGCCGTTTCAGCCCGCCGATGACAGGTTCGGTGCGCAGGATCTCGTGCAGCAGGCCGATCCGCTCGTCCTCGTCCGCTTCGCGGTAGCGGGCGCGCAGGGTGTCGTCGGTGAACAGGTGCCAGGCCGCGACGGACACGAATTCGCGGGTGGTGACCATGCCCGCGGCGGCGAAGGTGAGGCACTCGCCGAGGATTTCGCCCGCCGAGCAGCCCTCGTCGAGCAGGTGGGAGATGAGGTCGTCGCGGCGGTTGCGGCGCCGGGCGCGCACGGCCGGGCGGACGTCGGCGACGTAGATGGCGAGCCAGTTGCGCATCTGGCGGAAGAACCAGCGGATCCCGGTCAGGCTGGTGAACCCGGGCCGCCCGAACTCCTCGGGGAAGAACCGGTCCAGGCGGCGCTGGATGCCCGGCCTGCTCTCGGTGAGGCCGACGACCTCGGAGGCGACGCCGATCGCGAGACCGAAGGCCAGGTCCGGCAGTTCGGCGCGGCCGTTCCGGGTCAGCCGCGCCAGTTGCTCGTCGGCGATGCGGGCCATCAGGTCGCGGTAGTGCTCGCTGACGCGGCGGGGCGTGAAGAAGCGGGCCGTCTGGCGGCGATGTTCGCGGTGTTCCGGGCCGTCGCGGTAGAGCACGGGGCGGCGGAACCGCGTCGGCAGCTTGTCGACCGTGTCGATGCCGAGGCCGGCCTGCACGGTTCCGCCGCTGCGCAGCACCGCGCGGGCCTGCTCGTAGCCCGTCACCCGCCAGGTCCCGTCCGGACCGCGGCGCACCGGGCAGCCGTCCCCGGCCGGGCCGCGGTCGATCTTCCGCCCGCCCACGGGATCAAGACAACACGACCGGCCGGGCGGCCGACAGGGCCGCCCGGCGCAGTCAGTGGTGGTACTGGTGGACGACCGCGTGCCCCTTGCCGCGCCCGATCATCCACTTGTTCACCGGTGTGGTCAGCACGAACGCCACGACCAGCGAGAACGCCAGCGCGCCCCAGAACAGGCCGTTGCCGAGGCCGGCGTCCATGGCTCCCGGCACCGTGACCATGACCAGGTTGTCCAGGATCTCCATCACGGCGATCGAGACGGTGTCGGCGGCGAGTGCGACCTTCAGCGCGGCCCGGAAGGGCACGCCTGCCTTGAGCACGCCGCGCATGGTGAGCGCGTACCCGAAGACGAACGCGAGCGCCACGGCGAGCGCGACGGTGGCGACGCCGTGCAGCCCGAGCGCGGTGCCGATGACCATGCCGAGCACCTCGCCGATGGCGCAGCCGGTGAGGCAGTGCAGGGTGGCCTGCGCCGCGGCGGCCCAAGTGGCCGGCGGCCGGTGCCCGGCGTGCTCCGCGTGCCCCGTGTGCTGGTGCGTCGAGTGGTCCATGTCGTTCCCTCCGTTCAATACCCCTAGGGGGTATCACTGGAGTGAAGATAGCCCTCTTGTCCGGATCGCGCAACACTGCCCCCTCGACTTCAGCCCGCGCTCAGCGAGGCGACCTACGCAAGTGGCTCGACGTCTTCGAAAGCGCCGCACGAACACAACGCGCTGCTCAGACCGCGCGCGATCACCTCCGCGCGGCGCGCACCGACTGGACGATCACCGCGAGCACCGCCAGCCCGCCCACGGCGAACCCGTAGACGATCGCGGTCGGCCGCAACCCGGCCGACGTCGCCGCGAAGCCGGCGATCACCGCCGGGATGCTGAACGCGAGGTAGGCCACGACGTAGACCACCGCGAACAGCTCGCCCCGTTCGGCCGGTGCGGCGAGTCGCGCGAGCGTGCCGAAGCTGGCCAGCGCCGACGCCCCGAACCCGACCCCGGACACCACCGTCCCGGCGGCGGCGAGCGCGAGGACGTCCGCCAGCACGCCCGCGAGGGTGATGCCCATGCCGACCGCCAGCAACGCGGCGCCGGCCTGCAGCACCGCACCGACCGGGGCCCTGCGCAGCAGCAGCGAGGTCAGCGCACCCGTTCCGCACAGCAGGGTCACGACGAGCCCGCCGACGAGGTGGTTGGACATTCCGAACAACCCGGCCGCCACCGACGGCCCGAGCGACAGGTAGAGACCGCCGAGGGCCCAGCTGGAGATCAGGATCGGCACCAGCGCGAACAGGTCCGGCCGCAGCCGCGCCGGGACGCCGAGCCGCGGGGTGAGCGAGGCCAGCGCGCCGGGGCGGCGGGCCGAGGTCTCGGGCAGGCCGGCGGTCAGCAGCAGCGCGACAACCATGCCGGCGAGCAGGAGCGCGTAGACGAGGTGCGTCGGGGCGGGCGCGAACTGGACGAGCGCGCCGCAGCCCAGGGCGCCGAGGGCGAGCCCGCTCGTCGGGGCGACGCTGCTGATCACGCCCGCGCGGCCAGGCGCGTGCGGCGGGTTCAGGTCGACCAGCGTCGCGCCGAGCACGGACATGGCCGCACCGGTGGCGACGCCCTGCACGACGCGCGCCGCGAACAGCGCGGAGACGTCCCCGGCGACCAGGAACAGCACGAGCGAGACGGCTTCCCCGACGATCGCCGCGGCCAGCACCGGCCGCCGCCCGACGTGGTCCGACAGTGCGCCGACGACCAGCAGCGACGCGATCAACCCCAGGACGTACACCGCGAAGACCACGGTGAGCGTCATCGACGAGAAGCCCCATTCCTGCTGGTAGACGACGTAGAGCGGCGACGGGACGCTGGAGGCGGCCATGAACAGCACGAAGATCACCGCGACCGCCGTGAACGCCACCGGGTGCGGCAACCGGGCTCTGGGACGTGCCGCGACGGCGACGGCGGGGGAACTCGACATCAGCACTCCTCGGAAAAGCAAAGATCGATGCGTTAGGACGACCATAGCGCAAACGCAGCGATCGATGCGATAATTTCTCCATGCCCGCCACCACCAGCACAACCCGTCCCGGCGGCCGGTCCGCGCGAGTGCGTGCCGCCGTGCACCGCGCCGTCGTGGAGTTCCTGGCCGAGAACCCCGCCGAGGCGCTGACGCTGCCGTTGATCGCGACACGCGCGGGCGTCCACCCGACCACGCTGTACCGGCGATGGGGGTCGGTCGCGGACTTGATGGCGGACGTGGCGAGCAGCCGGTTCAGCGGCGACATCGTCGTGCCGGACACCGGCTCGCTGCGCGAGGACCTGCAGCGGTGGGCGTCGGACGTGGCGACCGACCTCGCCGACCCGGACGTGTTGGCGATCATGCGGGCCGCGATCGGCTCGGGCCCGGATGGCGGCTGCGCGTGCACCGCGGACCGGCACGCCCAGCTGACCGCGATCCTCGATCGCGAACGTTCCCGCGGCGGGACCGCGCCGGAGACCGCGCACGCCGCGGACGTCCTGCTCGGGCCGCTGTACTACCGGGCGATCTTCGCCGGTCAGCCCGCGGATCCCGGCTGGACCACCGAACTGGTCGACACGCTGCTGAAGTAATCCGCTTGCCGCAAGTTACTCAGGCGAGTAACTTTTTACTCATGCAGGTAATCAATGAGGTGCAGCCGGACCTGGGCCTGAGCCCGGCCGAGGAGGCGCGCCGTTCGCAGATCATCGCGGCGACCCTGGCGACGATCTCGGAGCTGGGGTACCGCCGGACGTCGTTCGCCCGCATCAAGGAACGTGCGGGGCTGAGCAGCACGCGGTTGATCGGCTACCACTTCGGCACGAAGGCGGGGCTGATGCAGGCGGTGGTGACGACGGCCATGAGCATCCGGGACAGGTACCTGGAGGAGCGGGCCGGCGACACGACCGACCGGGCCGCGATGCTGCGCGCGTTGATCGAAACGGAGGTCACGTTCGTCCGCGACCACCCCGAGTGTGTGCGGGTGCTGCGCGAGGTCGCCGCGAACGCGGACGACCCGGACGGCTGGCCGGTGGCGGGCCCGTTGCTGAGCGGTTTCCGGACGGGCCGCATCGAGCGGCTACTGACCCAGGGGCAGCGGGAGGGCGCCTTCGGCGAGTTCTCGGCCGAGGTCGCGGCCCGCACGATCGCGCAGAGCATCGACGGCGCGATCCAGGCCTACACCGAAAACCCGGCCTTGGACCTGGAGTCCTACGGGCGGCAACTGGCCGACTTCTTCGAACAGGCCGTGGCGGCGAAGAGCTGAGGGGCTCCCGTTTCGCGGGCAACCCCGGGACCCGCGAACGGACCTCGCCGCGCCGGCCCGCCCAGTCCCGCAATTTCACCCCGGCAAGCCCCCAGTGCCGGTGTCACAACCGGGACGACCTTGCCCCTACCCGCTCACGAAATTCCGCCACGGACCGCCACCCCGCGCCGAGACTGGCCACCGCCGCGAGCACTGTCCCCAACCCCAGCCGCGTCAGGGCAACTGGCACAACGCCGACTCCCCCCATCCGATCCGGCACCTACGCCCAACTCCCGTCACACTCAGCCCTCAACGCGACCGCCACCACCGCAAGGCGTTCCCCGATCCCCCGCCGCGTCAGGGTCGCAACCCGGACAACGCCGTCTCCACCACCTGGTCCGCGAACTCCACCGTGAGCGGCCCCCGCTGCATCCACCGCACCGTCACCGGACCCCAGATCACGTCCACCGCCACATCCAGGTCCACATCGGACAGCTGCCCGGCTTCCACCGCCTTGCGCAGCCGCTCCTTCTTCAGCTCCCGCACCGGCTCGTCGAGCCGCTCCGCGTACATCCGCGCCAGCTCCGGATCGTGCATGATCTCCGAGCTGAGCGCGCGCATCGTGAGGTCGAAGCGCTCGTCGGTCAGCTCCTTGACCGTCGCGCGCAGCACCGTCTTCAGATCCGCCTCCAGGTCACCAGTGTCGGGCAGCCCGCCACCGTCCCCTTCGGACAGCATCAGGAACGCGTCCAGCAGCACCGCCCCCTTCGAGGGCCACCAGCGGTAGATCGTCTGCTTCCCGACGCCCGCCCGCGCGGCGATCCCTTCGATGCTCAGCTTCGCGTACCCGACTTCACCCACCAATTCGAACGCGGCAGCCAGGATCGCCTGCCGCGAGCTCTCGTTGCGACGACTCGCATCTGGCACGTCCCCACACTACCACAGACCAAGACGAGACGGTCCGTCTTGACACCTGGCGGCCCGAGACGCTACGGTTCGTCTCACAGCGAAAGGAGCCCAGATGACCACCACCTCCCCTTCCCGCGTCTGGTTCATCACCGGTGCGAGCCGCGGCCTCGGCCGCGCCTTCACCGAAGCCGCCCTCGATCGCGGTGACCGGGTGGTCGCGGCCTCCCGCACCGTCACCGCCGAGGCGACCGACCGGCTGCTGCCCGTCCAGCTCGACGTCACCCGGCGCGGGGACGTGTTCCGGGTCGTCGAGCAGGCCGTCGACCACTTCGGTCGCCTCGACGTCGTGGTCAACAACGCGGGCACCCTGTCCATGGGCATGGTCGAGGAGTTCACCGAGGACGAGGCCAGAGCGGCGATGGAGACGAACTTCTTCGGCGCGCTCTGGGTGAGCCAGGCTGTGCTACCGGTGATGCGGCGCCGGCGGTCCGGTCGCATCCTGCAGATTTCGAGCATCGCCGCGCTGGGCGGGTTCCCGATGACGGGTCTCTACAGCGCGAGCAAGTTCGCCTTGGAGGGCATGAGCGAGGCGCTGGCCAAGGAGGCGGCCTCCTTCGGCGTCAAGGTCAGCATCGTGCAGCCCGGCGGCTACTGGACCGACCTCTACACCGCACCCGCGATGGCCTCGCCGGTCGACGCCTACGCACCGCTGCGGCAGGAGATGGAGCAGCAGTGGACCGAGGGTTCGGTGGACAGCGATCCTGCGCTCGCCGCGGAGGCGCTGCTGAAACTCGCGGACAGCGAGGATCCGCCGTTGCGCCTGCTGCTCGGCAGCATGGTGTACGACCTGGCGCACGACCTCACGCGGCAGCGCCTGGACGGCTGGGCGGACTGGGAGGAGGTGAGCCGCGCGGCCGAGAAGGCGATCCCGATGCCGGTCACACCAGGAACGTGAACAGGGGGCTGTCCGGCGGGACGCGCTCGATGCGGTGCGGGCCGGCCGCCATCCGCTTCATCATCGGTTCGAGGTTGTCCGGCGAGCCCAGCTCGATGCCGACCAGAGCAGGGCCGGTCTCGCGGTTGTTGCGCTTGACGTACTCGAACAGCGTGATGTCGTCGTCGGGGCCGAGCACGTCGTCGAGGAAGCGGCGGAGCGCGCCGGGCTCCTGCGGGAACTCGACGAGGAAGTAGTGCTTGCGCCCCTCGTAGATCAGGGCCCGCTCGACGATCTCGGCGTAGCGGCTGACGTCGTTGTTGCCGCCGGAGACGATGCACAGCACGGTCGAGCCCGGCTCCAGGTCGAGGTCCAGCCCGAGCGCTGCCGGTGACAACGCGCCGGCGGGCTCGGCGATGATGCCGTCGGACTGGTAGAGGTCGAGCATCTCGACGCAGATCTTGCCCTCGGGCACGGCGATCATGCTCGGTCGGCGTTCGGCGGCGAGGGCGTAGGTGTGCTGCCCGACGAGCCGGACGGCGGCGCCGTCGACGAACGGGTCGATGGTCTCCATGGCGACGGGGCCGCCGTGCTCGAGTGCGAGAGCCATGCTGGCCGCGCCCTGCGGCTCGGCGCCGATCACCCGCACCTCGGGGTGGGTCTCGCGGAGCCAGGCGAGGGTTCCGGCGAGCAGGCCGCCGCCGCCGACCGGCACGATCACGACGTCGGGGGCGCGGCCGAGCTGCTCGATGGCCTCCTTGACGACGGTGCCCTGCCCGGCGATCGTGCGCGGATCGTCGAACGCGGGGATCATCGTCGTGCCCGTGCTCGCCGCGTACTCCTGCGCGGCGGCGGCAGCGTCGTCGTAGGTGTCGCCGTGCATCACGATCTGCACGTGCTCACCACCCAGCCGGGCAACGCGGTCCCGCTTCTGCCGGGGGGTGGTGCGCGGCAGGTAGACGCGGGCGAGGACCCCGAGGGCGGCTGAGGCGAACGCCACACCCTGGCCGTGGTTGCCTGCGCTCGCGCACACGACGCCGCGGGCGCGTTCCTCCGGTGAGAGCTGGCTCACCAGGTTGTAGGCGCCACGGCCTTTGTAGGAGCGGACGGCGGACAGGTCCTCGCGCTTGAGCCAGACGTCCACGCCGTGCTGCAGCGAAAGCCGTTCGTTGCGGTGCAGTGGCGTCGGCTGGATGACCCCGGCGAACCGGGCGGCCGCCATCGCCACGTCGGCCGCCCGCACGGGGTCGGGCCCGTTACCCACGACTTGGTTCCTCCTGTCGGCGTAGACGTCATTCGTACCAAAGCCGTGCCGGGTGCCCGCACCCGGAGCGGCCGGTGCCAGATAATGCGTGCCGTGGGTGCCGAGCGGGGACAACTGGTGGAGGAGTACGGCCCGGCGTGGTCGCCGGGACCGTTCGAGCGCGGCACCGACGGGCCGTACGTCGTCCTCGCCGGCGTCGACGGCTCCCCCAGCGCGTCCCGGGCGGGCGCCTACGCGGCCGGGCTGGCGCGGCGGCAGCGGTCGCGGCTGGTGCTGGTGTACGTGCTGGCGCCGACGGCGTGGACCGGCATGGCGAGCGGCTACCTCGCGGCGGCCCAGGAGCAGGCCTACGAAGCGACGATCGACGAGATGCGCGGACCGATCCGCAATCTGGCCGACGAGGCGCGCCTGCCCATCACGTTCATCGTCCGCCGCGGCGACGCCTTCACGGAACTCCGCCGCGCGGCGGTCGAGCTGCACGCCGACCTCGTCGTGGTGGGCGCGTCGGAGAGCCGGGGCCACCGGATCGTCGGCTCGGTGGCGAACCGCCTCGTGCGATCCGGCCTGTGGCCGGTGACAGTGGTGCCCTGACCACTGCTTGTGGCGCCCGATGCGCTGTCGCCGGCCAGGCACCCTCACCACAGCCCACGAGGCCGGCCATTTTCCGGCCGCGATCCGCGACGCCCCCTCTGCGCGGCCCCGGCACCGACCACTTTCCGACGGCGATCGCGACGCCCACCACGCAGCCCACCACCCGCACGATTCAGCACGCGGTCAACGCCATTTCGATGCGGCCCCCACCCTCATGTGAAGCCGCCCCAACCGATCACGGCCCGCCTGCCGTCGGCAACACCTAGCCAACCCGCGCGAACAGCCAACCCGCCCGAGCAGCCATCCCCCCGCGAACAGCCAACCCGCGCGAGCAACCATCCCGCCCGAGCAGCCAACCCGCCCGAGCAACCATCCCGCCCGAGCAACCAACCCGCCCGAGCAACCATCCCGCCCGAGCAGCCGTCTCGCGCGAGCAGTGATCCGGCGCGAACAGCCCTCTACCGCGGCCCCGGCCGCGCGGGCAGCTCGACCACTCACGAACGTGCGATGCGGTCCAGCGCCTGCTCGAACAACCCGACCGCCGCCGCGTGGAGGCGGTCTCCGATGGCGCGTGGCGCCTTGCCGGCGCAGGCACGCGCGTGCGTGCCTTCCAGCACGATGCCCAGCTTGAAGCACGCCAGCACCGCGTACCAGGCGATTCCCGAGGTGTCCCGTCCGGAGCTGGCGGCGTAGCGGGCCACGATCTCCTCCTCGGTGGCGAGGTCGCCGGCTGTGGCGAGGCCGCTCCATCCGAGCATCGGGCGGGTGCCGGGCCAGGTGGCCAGCAGCCAGCCGAGGTCGAGGAGCGGGTCGCCGATCGTGCTCATCTCCCAGTCCACGATGGCCGCGACCGTCGCGGCCCGGCGGTCGAACAGGACGTTCGCGAGGTGGTAGTCGCCGTGGAGGATGCCTGGCGACCACCGCTGGGGCACACGCTGCGCGAGCCAGTCGGCGACCGCCTCCACGCCCGGCAGGTCCGGCCCGGGGTAACCGTCGTGGCCCGCGTATGAATCGAGCTCCGCGAGCCATCGCGGCACCTGGCGTTCGAGGAACCCGTGTGGGCGACCGAAATCCGCCAGGCCGGCCCGCTCGTGGTCGACTTCGCTCAGCGCCGCCAGCGCGTCGGCCATCGCCAGCCCCATCTCGTGCCGCAGCTCGGGGCGGGCGGCGTGCGGCTCGGGCAGTTCGACGGTCGCGTTGAACCCGTCCACCGGCTCCATCAGGTAGAAGACCGCGCCGGGCAGGACGGTCTCCTCCGGGCAGGCCGCGATCAGCTCCGGGTGCGGCACCGCGGTGCCCGACAGCGCGGCGAGCACCCGCATCTCCCGGCGCAGCACGTCGTTGCTGCGCGCCCGCCGGTGCCGGGGACCGCTGCGCAGGACGTAGGCCCGGCCGCCACGGCGGAACGAAACCATCAGGTTCTGAGTGCCACCGGCGATCGGCGCGAGGTCCTCGACGGGCCCGCCCGGCAGCCCTTGACGGTCCATCCACGCGCCGAGCGCGCGCAACTCCCCCGGCGACAGGATCTCGGCCTCAGGCATCGGGCCCCCTCTCCGCTCCTGATGCAACATGGCAGAAGCACCCGGGCCAGGGAAAGCCCAGAAGATTCCGGCGGAGCGACGGCCGTCTGCCTCGCCGGAGGCACGCCCGGCCTCCGCCGCCAGATCCCCGCGTGGTCCTTGGCTGGTGCTCAGCTCGGGCAAGCAGCCTCGCAGGACGCCCGACCCGCACCTTCTGCCGCTGCGCGCGAGGGCCGCCAGTGGCCACGGCTGAGCCCCAGGGCTGCCGGTTGACAGTGCGGGATGGCGCGGATGGTCGCGAGACCGGCGGGCCAGCGGCACGCGAGCCCACCACAGCCGAAACAAGGCCCGCCAACGGCCACGGCCGCGGCCAAGCACCACCGAGCCGCAACAGCCGCGCGAGTGATCGCAGACCGGCAGGCCAGCAGCACACGAGCCCACCACAGCCGAACCGGGACCCGCCAACGGCCACGGCTGCAGCCAAGGGCCGCTGGGCGGCAGCAGCCGCGCGAGTGACCACGTCACAGACCGGCGGGCCAGGGCTGCCGGCCACTGCCGAACCCGGGCCCGCCAACGGCCACGGCCGCGGCCAAGCACCACCGGGCCGCAGCAGCCGCGCGAGTGATCGCAGACCGGCGGGCCAGCACCGCGCCAGCCCACCACGGCCGAACCCGGGCCCGCCAACGGCCACGGCCGCGGCCAAGCACCACCGGGCGGCAGCAGCCGCGCGAGTGACCACGTCGCAGACCGGCGGCCCGGGGCTGCCGGCCGGCAATAGCGGGAGTTCGCGGCACTGGCGTGACCGGCGGCCTCGCGCCTCAAGCCAGCGTGCTGAAGAACTTGCGCACGTCCTCGACGAACAGGTCGGGCACCTCCATCGCCGCGAAGTGGCCGCCTCTGTCGAACTCGCTCCAGTGGCGGATGTCGAACCGCTGTTCGGCGACCGCGCGCACCGACAGGGTGATGTCGTGCGCGAAGACCGCCACCCCGACCGGCACCGGGCACGGGCGGCCTGCCTGGGCGACGTACGTGCTCTCCTTCGCCAGGCGGGCGGCCGAACCCGCGGTGCCGGTCAGCCAGTACAGCATCACGTCCGTCAGCAGGCGGTCGTCCGGGATGCGCGACTCCGGGTCGGTCCACTTCGCGAACCGTTCGGCTATCCACGCCAGCTGCCCGACCGGGGAATCGGTCAGGGCGTACGCGATCGTCTGCGGCGTGGTCATGTGCAGGACCTGGTAGCCGGGCCGGTTCGCGGCGTACGCCTTCGTGTGGGCGAGCCTGCGTTGATCCTCTTCGGACAGTCCGGCGATCCCGCCGGACGGCGGCAGTGTCGGCAGGTAGTTCAGGTGCACACCCACCACCTGGTCCGGCGCGGCGACGGCGAGCTGCTGCGAGATCGCCGAGCCGAAATCGCCGCCCTGGGCGCCGTACCGCTCGTACCCCAGCCGGCGCATCAGCTCGGCCCAGGCGCGCGCCACCCGCGCCACGTCCCAGCCCCGCTCGGCCGTCGGCCCGGAGAAGCCGAAACCCGGGATCGACGGGATCACCAGGTGGAAGTCGCGTGACAGTGGCCCGATCACGTCCAGGAACTCGACGACGGAACCGGGCCAGCCGTGCGTCACGACCAGCGGCAGGGCGTCCGCCCGCGGCGAGCGCACGTGCAGGTAGTGCACGGTCTGCCCGTCGATCTCGTCGGTGAACTGCGGGAACGAATTCAACAGTGCCTCCTGGGCGCGCCAGTCGTAACCGTCGCGCCAACGGCCGGCCAGCTCGCGGACCCGGGCGAGCGGGATGCCGTAGTCCCAGCCCGCGCCGGGCAACTCGTCGGGCCAGCGGACGCGGTCCAGGCGGGCGGCGAGGTCGTCGAGGGCGGACTGCGGGATGTCGATGCGGAAGGGTTTCTCGGTCATGCCCAGAACGTTAGACGCCCAAACGTTAGTCCGTCAAATGATTCGCCGGGCGAACGTTTCGGTTAGACTCCCGATCATGGAGACCACCGCCCCCGAGCGCCTGCGTGCCCTCCCCAGCTGGCTGCTCACGCAGACCGCGCACCACGCGCACCGGCTCGTCACCGAGGGCCTGTCCGAGGCCGGCGCCCGCGGCTACCACTACCGCCTGCTGGCCGCGCTGGAGGAGTCCGGGCCGGCGAGCCAGGCCACACTGGGCCGCCGCAGCGCGATCCACCTCTCCGACCTGGTGGCGACCATCAACGAACTGGCCGATCGCAGCCTGGTCAGCCGGGAGCCGGACCCGGCCGACCGCAGGCGCAACGTCATCACGATCACCCCCGCCGGGCGCAGGCAGCTCAAGCGCCTCGACAAGCAGATCGCGCGCATCCAGGACGACCTGCTCGCCCCGCTGAGCGGCGCGGAACGGGAGCAGCTGACCGCCCTGTTGTCCCGGCTGCTGCGCCACCACACCGAGGGCGCGTAACCTGACGGGCAGACTGAGACCGCGGTCACAACTTGCGCGGTTTCAGCAACACTCGCCCGGGTAGTCTCACTCGACCGTTGAGCAGACAGCGGAGGGAGCCCGCGTGACCGACTTCTGGATCGACCATGCCCTGCAACGGGTGCTGAACCACCCCACCGACATACGCACCCTGCGGGAGTCGGCCGCGACCTTCCTCGACGGCTGCACGGTGGAGACGGTCACCGACGCGCTGCTCGTCATCGACGCCCTGGCCAGCACGGCCTACGAACAGGGCTGCCTGCCCGCCACGATCCGGCTCGTGCGCGAGGGCACCGAAGCCGGCTGGCTGCGGATCTCGCTGTCCGCGCCCGGCGTCGAGCTGCCGTCCCCGGACAGCGGCTTCGGCACCGGCCTGCACGTCCTGACCACCTGCGCGGCCATGTGGGGCCGCAGCGGCGACGGGGACCGTACCGCTCTCTGGGCGCATCTGCCGCTCGTGGCTGCCGTACCGGCCGCACTTCACGTAGCGTTTACACATGGAGTCGCCCCTGATCACCGACCGGCTGGTCATCCGTGACTGGACGGCCGACGACGCCGACGCCGCCTTCGCGATCTACGGCTCGGAAGAGGTCACACACTGGCTGACCCCGGTGATGGACCGGGTCGGCGATGTCGCCGCGATGCGCGCGGTGCTGCAGGCCTGGCACGAGGCCCAGCCGAACCTGCCGCCGCCGCGCGGCCGCTGGGCCATGGAACGCCGGGAGAACGGCCAGGTCATCGGCGGCCTGGCCATCCGCCTGCTGCCGCCCTACGAGGAGGACCTCGAGCTCAGCTGGCAGCTGCACCCCGACGCGTGGGGGCATGGCTACGCCACCGAAGGCAGCCAGGCACTGATCCGGTGGGCGTTCACCCAGGACACCGACGAGCTGTTCGCCGTCGCGCGACCGAACAACGTTCGGGCGATCGCGACGGCGAAACGGCTCGGCATGCAGTGGGTCGGCGAGACCACCAAGTACTACGACCTGCGCCTGCAGGTCTACCGCATCCGCCCCGGCGACCTCGACGACGCGCCGGGGACTTGACCACCGGACCGGCCGCGCGGTTCACTGGCTGACGGGTCGACGTCGCCGCAAAACCGAACGGGATTCTGCCGGGTCTGACAACCGACCCGCAGGCAATCCGGAATGACCGGCGGAATCCGGGCAGGCCGGACAGAACGACGTTCGGAAGGTGTGCAGCCGATGAGCTTCAACCTGGCGATCATGCTGCGGGAGTCCGCGACGGCCACGCCGGGCAAGGACTTCCTGCGCTTCCCGTCGGGTGCGATGACCTACGCCGAGGTCGACGAGCGCTCCGGCCGGGTCGCCGTCGCCCTGCGCGAAGCCGGCCTGCGGCCCGGGGACAAGGTCGCCGTGCAGCTCGCCAACGTGCCCGAGTTCGTGATCGCCTACTTCGGCATCCTCAAGGCGGGCCTGACGATGGTCCCGCTCAACCCGCTGCTCAAGGCCGCCGAGATCGCCTACCACCTGGACGACTCCGACGCGCGCATGATCATCGCCCACGCCGCGGGCGCGCCCGAAGTCACCACGGCGCTCAAGGAGGTCCCGGACGTCCGCGCGGTGGTCGTCGGCGACCTCGACGCCGGCGCCTGGCCGGAGGGGACGCTGTCCTTCCCGGCGCTGCTGGAGCCCGCGGACGACGGCGACATCTTCCCCGGCGCGGCGGACGACACGGCCGTGCTGCTCTACACCAGCGGCACCACCGGCCGCCCCAAGGGCGCCGAACTGTCCCACTTCCAGCTCTACATGACCTGCACCCTGGGCAGCGAGCGATTCGGCGCGGAACCCGAGGACGTCGCGCTGGCCGTGCTGCCGTTCTTCCACGTCTACGGCCTGTCGAGCATCCTCAACGCCTCGGCCCGGCACGGGCGCACGATCTCGGTGGTGCCGCGGTTCGAGGTGTCCGCGGTGCTGGAGGCGATCCAGCGGGACCGGGTCACGATCATGGCCGGCGTGCCCACGATGTACCACGCGCTGGCCTACGCCGACACCACCGGCTACGACACCAGCAGCCTGCGGATCGGCAGCTCCGGCGGCGCGGCGATCCCGGAGGAGGTGCTGCGCCGCTTCGAGGAGAAGTACGGGATCCCGGTGCTGGAGGGGTACGGGCTGTCCGAGTCGGCGTCGACCACGACGGTCAACCCGGGCGCGGACAACCGCAAGATCCTCTCGATCGGCAAGCCGATCTGGGGCGTGGAACTGCGGATCGTCGACGACCAGGACCGCCCGCTGCCGTCCGGGCAGGTGGGCGAGATCGTGCTGCGCGGGCACAACATCACGAAGGGTTACTACAAGCGGCCGCAGGAGACCGCGGAGGCGTTCCGCGGCGGCTGGTTCCACACCGGCGACCTCGGCTACGTCGACTCCGACGGGTTCGTGTTCATCGTGGACCGCAAGAAGGACCTGATCATCCGCGGCGGGTTCAACGTCTACCCGCGCGAGGTGGAGGAGCTGCTGTACCGGCACCCGGCGGTCGGCGAGGCGGCGGTGATCGGCGAGCCGGACGAGCGGCTCGGCGAGGAGGTCGTCGCGGTGGTCTCGCTCAAGCCGGGCGCGAGCGCCGAGCCGGACGAGATCGTGGCGTGGGCGAAGGAGCGCATCGCCGCGTACAAGTACCCGCGGCGGGTGCGGATCGTCGATGAGCTGCCGAAGGGCGCGACGGGCAAGATCGCGAAGCTGGAGTTGCGGGCGCGTCTGCGAGGATGACGTCATGCGGTACGACGTCAACACCTCGATCCTGTTCACCGAGCTGGCGCCGGAGCGCCGTCCGGCCGCGGCGGCGGGGGCCGGGTTCGCGGGTGTGGAGTCGTGGTGGCCGTTCGACGGCGTGCCCGGGGACAGCGAGGTCGACCGGTTCGTCGCGTCCATCGCCGACGCCGGGGTCGAGCTGGTGTCGCTGAACGTGCCGCACGGCGATCTCGCCGCGGGCGAGCGGGGGCTGGCCGGGTTCGCCTCGCGAACGGCCGAGTTCCGCGACGGGGTGGACGTCGCGGCCGGGATCGCGGAGCGGCTCGGGTGCTCGCGGTTCAACGTCCTGCCCGGCAACCGGACCGGCGCCTCGCGGGACGTGCTGCTGGACAACCTCGCCTTCGCCGCAGACCGGCTGCCGGGCACGGTGTTGCTGGAACCGCTCAGCGGCGCGCCGGACTACCCGCTACTGCGCGCCGCCGACGCGCTCGCGCTCGCGGACGAGGTGGGGGCGGACAACATCGCGCTGCTGACGGACGTCTACCACCTGGGCAGCAACGGCGACGACCTGGACGCGCTCCTCACGCCGCCACTGTTGGAGCGCACCGGGCACGTGCAGGTGGCCGACGCGCCGGGACGGCACGAGCCGGGCACCGGCACGCTCGGGGTGACCGCCTGGCTGGACCGGCTGGCCGCCACCGGGTACGACGGCTGGGTGGGCCTGGAGTACGTGCCAACCGGGTCCACTGTGGATAGTCTCGGGTGGCTGTCCCGGCGCTGAGGGCTGCCTTGCCTGGCCACGCCAGTGGGCCCGACGAGTCCACAGCGGACAGCTTCGGCTGGCCGTCCCGCCGCTAGTGGCCTGAGTCGTTAATTCGGTGCCAGGCTAGGTTGTGGCGATGCCGGTTCGAAGCTGGTGCCACTGACCCTGTCCGACTGAAGGGGTGGACCCGGCGCAGGACGACCGCGCAGGCGCTGGCGTTGCGGGCCCGGATCGTACTGGCCTGCGCCGAGGGCGGAACGCGACGCACTGGTCGACCCGGTCGCTGGCGGCGCAGACCGGGATGACACAGTCGGCGTTCTCACGGATCTGGCGGGCGTTCGGCCTCAAACCGCACCAGGTGGACACGTTCAAGATCAGCAAGGATCCGTTGTTCGTGGACAAGGTCCGCGATGTGGTCGGGCTGTATCTGGATCCGCCCGCGAAGGCGGTGGTGCTGTGCGTTGACGAATCGATGGTGCGCAGGAACCCGAGGAATTCCAGCTGGCTCAACCTCGTCGAACGATTCTTCGCCGAGATCACCGTCAAACTGCTCCGCCGCGGCGTCCACGCCGACCAGATCCTCGACTCCCTCGCCGCCTACTGCCGACGAACTAACGACTCAGGACACTAGGCGGTCACTTCCTTCGAGGCCGCGTCGTCGGCCACGACCACCCGGCGCATCAGCTCCACCAGTGTCCGGCGCTCCTCTGTGGACAGCACGCCCAGCGACTCCTCCTGCGAGCGGTGCGCCACCTCTTGCAGGCGGCGCACCAACGCCATGCCGGACTCGGTCAGGGCGGCGCGCTGACGCCGCCGGTCGGCGGGATCGCGTTCGCGGCGGACGTAACCACGTTGTTCCAGCAGGTCCAGGTAGCCGACGAGGTGGCTGCGGTTGAGCCCGAGCCGGTCTGCGAGCGCGTGCTGTGCCAGCGGCCCGAAGTCCGACAACCCGGTCAGCACGGCGAAGTGCGGCAGCCGCAGGTCGTGCTCGGCCAGTGCGGTGACCAGCCCGCGGTGCCCGATCCGCGCGACGTGGCCCGCCAGGTACGAGGGCAGGGCGAGCAGGGTCGGCGGGCGCGTCTCGCGGTCGTCCATGCGGTCGATCCTACCTTCTGGACGTAATCATGTCGTCGTGTAATCATTACGTCATGACACGAAGTTCCGCACCCTTCGCCGCATTGCTGATCGCGGTGCTGTCGTTCTCGTTGCTGCAGACCATGCCGGTGCCCGCCCTGCCGACGCTGCAGGCCGAGTTCGGCACCTCCACCACCACCGTCTCCTGGGTGCTGAGCGCCTTCCTGCTCACCGCGTCGGTCGCCACCGGGCTGCTCGGCCGCCTCGGCGACATGTTCGGCAAGCGCCGCGTGCTGCTCGCCTGCCTCGCGGTGTCCGCGGCCGGCACCCTGCTCGCGGCGCTCGCCCCGTCGATCGGCGTGATGATCGCGGCGCGCGCGATCCAGGGCGTCGGCGCGGCGACCTTCCCGCTGGCCTTCGGCATCGTGCGCGACGAGTTCCCCCGCGAACGGGTGCCGGTCGCGATCGGCTGGATCAGCTCGACCTTCGGCATCGGGTTCGGCGTCGGGCTGGTGATCCCCGGTCTGATCGTGGACGCGCTGAGCTGGGAGTGGATCTTCTGGCTGATGTTCGCGGTGATCGTCGCCGGCATCGCCGCCGTCGCCGCGTTCGTGCGCGAGTCGCCGGTGCGCTCGCCGGGCCGCGTCGACTGGGCGGGCGCGCTGCTGCTCACCGGCGGCCTGGTCGCGCTGCTGCTGGCGATCAGCGAGGGCCGGGTGTGGGGCTGGGGCTCCGCGGCGATCATCGGGCTGTTCGCGGCCGCCGTGGTCCTGCTGGTCGTGTTCGCGCTGGTGGAAAAGCGCCTGGCCCAGCCGTTGATCGACATCGGGCTGCTCGGCCGTCCCGCGGTGCTGACGTCCAACATCACCGCGCTGATCATCGGCTTCGGCATGTACGGCGCGTTCACGCTGGTGCCGCTGCTCGTCGAGACGCCGCCGCAGGCCGGGTACGGGTTCGGCGCGTCGGTCACCGAGGCCGGGTTGTTCATCATCCCGATGGCCGTGACCATGCTGTTCGCCAGCCCACTCGCCGGGCGCATCGGCGCGAAGGCCGGGTTCAAGCTCCCGCTGGTGCTGGCGTGCGTGATCGGCGCGGCCGGGTTCGTGCTGTTCGCCGTCGCGCACGGCGAGCCGTGGCCGATCTACCTCGGCAACGGGATCCTCGGCATCGGCGTCGGGTTCGCCTTCGCCTCGCTGGCCAACCTCGTCGTCGGCGCGGTCGACCCGCGCCAGACCGGGGAGGCGACCGGCATCAACACGATCATGCGCACCATCGGCGGCACCTTCGGCGCGCAGATCGCGTCGACCATCGTCACCGCCGAGGTCGTCGCGGGCACCCGGTTCCCGGTGGAATCCGGCTACACCACGGCGTTCGTGCTGTCCGCGATCGCGATGGGCGCGGCGGCGCTGGTCGCGCTCGCCGGCCCGGGACAGCTCCTGCCCGCCCCCGCGCCACGCGAGATGGCCGCTCGATGACCGACTACGGACACGACCTGCTCTTCGGCGCGGTCCTCACCCCGGCCACCGGACGACCGCAACTGGCGCTGGACCTCGCGCGGGTCGCCGACCGCGCCGGGCTGGACCTGGTGAGCGTGCCGGACCACCCGTACCGGCCCGAGTTCACCGAGGCGTGGACGACGCTGTCGGTGATCGCCGCGCGGACCGAGCGGGTCCGGGTGTTCCCCAACGTCGCCAACCTGCCGCTGCGCCCGCCCGCGATGCTGGCCCGCGCCGTCGCGAGTCTGGGCGCCCTCAGCGGCGGCCGGGTGGACCTGGCGCTGGGCGCCGGGGCGTACTGGGACGCGATCGCCGCCGAGGGCGGGCCGTGGCGCGCGCCCTCGGAAGCGGTCGCCGCGCTCGGCGAGGCGATCGCCGTGATCCGTGCACTGTGGACACCCGGCGGCCCGGTCCACCTGCCGGGCAAGCACTACGGCCTGGACGGCGCCGAACCCGCTCCCGCGCCGGGCCGTCCGGGGATCTGGGTCGGCGCGCTCGGGCCGCGGATGCTGCGCCTGACCGGCACCCTCGCCGACGGCTGGCTACCGAGCATGACCCGCATCCCGCCCGCCGATCTCCCCGCCGCCAACGCCGCCCTCGACGCGGCCGCGGCGGACGCGGGACGCGACCCGGCCGCGATCCGCCGTCTCTACAACCTGTCCCCGCCCGCGCTCGGCTCGCCGCGCGGCTGGCCCGAGCGGCTCGCCGACCTGGCCCTCACCCACGGCGTGAGCGGGTTCCTGCTGCCGGCCGACTCCCCGGGCCTGCTGCAGCTCTTCGCGACCGAAATCGCCCCGGCAGTGCGCGAACTGGTCGCCGCCGCGCGGGACGGGCACGGACCGTCGCCCGCGCCGCTGGCCGCCCGGCCGACCCCGGACGACGGCTTCCGACTGAGCGCCGAACGGGTCTGGGACGAGGACGACCGCCCGTCGGCTCCCCCACCGGACCCGCGGCGCCGCCACGACGACCGGGAACAGGCCGCCGGGCAACGGCTGATCGAGGTGCACGACCACCTGCGCGCCGAGCTCGGGCAGCTGCGCGACCTGCTCACCGAGGTGGCCGCCGGGACCCTCGACCCCGGCGCCGCGCGCTCCCGCCTGCACACCCTCACCCTGCGCCAGAACAACTGGACGCTCGGCGCGTACTGCGAGTCCTACTGCCGCGTGGTCAGCATTCACCACCAGCGCGAGGACTCCGACGTGTTCCCCGCGCTGCGCCGGTTCGAGCCCGGGCTCGCCCCGGTGCTGGACCGGCTGGCGGACGAGCACCACGCCATCCAGGCCCTCGTCGAACGGGTCGACGCGGCACTGGTCGCGTTCGTCGGCACCGACGGCGACATCACCGCGCTGCACGCCGCGCTCGACCTGCTCACCGACGCGCTGCTGTCCCACCTGTCCTACGAGGAGCGCGAGCTGACCGAGCCGCTCGCCCGGCTGTGGGGCCGCGATCCGGGTGGCGGAGATGGCCTGGTCTGAGCCGCCGGCGTCACACCCGCAGCCTGGATTCGATGTCGAGCGTGTACTCCTGGGGGCCGACCGCCTCCAGCACTGTCGCCGACGTGCGGTTGACCGAGGAGCCGGAGAAGATCGTGCGCGTGTACGGGGGCGCCGGCAGCGTTTTCAGGACGATCTTCCCGAACCGGCTCAAAGCCCACCTCTCAGCAGTAAGGGCAGGCTTTCCTTCTCACGCTCGGGCAGTCAAGTGTTCGCCGTCCGGTCGCCGCCGCGACGCTTGCCGTACCCGCGGCGGGATCAGGCTGACCGCCATGACAGCCCTGAACCGTCGCGGGTTCCTGCAGCTGGCGGGCGGTTCCGCCGCCCTGTCCGCGCTCGCCCCGAGCATCGCCCGCGCCGCCGCCATCCCCGCCGGCCACCGCACCGGCACCCTGCGCGACATCGAACACGTCGTCGTCCTGATGCAGGAGAACCGTTCGTTCGACCACTACTTCGGCTCGCTGCGCGGGGTGCGCGGCTTCGGCGACCCGCGCCCGGTGACGTTGCCCAGCGGCAAGTCCGTGTGGCACCAGTCCGACGGCACGCGCGAGGTGCTCCCGTTCCGGCCCGAGGCGCGGGATCTCGGGCTGCAGTTCCTGGAGGACCTCGACCACAGTTGGGAAGGCGGCCACGCCGCGTGGAACCAGGGCCGCTACGACCGCTGGATCCCGGCGAAGACGGCGACCACGATGGCGTACCTGACGCGCGAGGACATCCCGTTCCACTACGCCCTCGCCGACGCGTTCACAATTTGCGACGCCTACCACTGCTCGCTGATCGGGCCCACCGACCCGAACCGCTACTACATGTGGAGCGGCTACACCGGCAACGACGGCGCCGGCGGCGGCCCGGTCATCGACAACGACGAACTCGGCTACAGCTGGACGACCTACCCGGAACGGCTCGAAGAGGCCGGCGTGTCGTGGAAGATCTACCAGGACGTCGGCGACGGCCTCGACGCCGAGCACAGCTGGGGCTGGATCAGCGACGCCTACCGCGGCAACTACGGCGACAACTCGTTGCTGTACTTCGACAACTACCGCAACGCTAAGCCGGACGACCCGTTGTACGAGAAGGCGCGCACGGGCACGAACGCCGCGAAGGGCGAGGGGTTCTTCGACATCCTCACCGCCGACGTGCAGGCGGGCCGGCTGCCCGCGGTGTCGTGGATCGTCGCGCCGGAGGCGTTCACCGAGCACCCGAACTGGCCGGCGAACTACGGCGCCTGGTACATCGCGCGGGTCCTCGACGCGCTCACCGCGAACCCGGAGGTGTGGAGCCGGACGGCGCTGTTCATCACCTATGACGAGAACGACGGGTTCTTCGACCACGTGGTGCCGCCGTACCCGGACCGGTCCACTGTGGACCTCTCCGGCGAGCTGCTGGACGGTCAGCCGTACGGGCTGGGCCAGCGGGTGCCGATGCTGGTCGTGTCGCCGTGGAGCAAGGGCGGCCGGGTGTGCTCGCAGGTGTTCGACCACACCTCGATCGTGCGGTTCCTGGAGCGGCGGTTCGGGGTGCACGAGCCGAACATCTCGCCCTGGGGGCGGGGGGTGGGGGGGGGGGGGG
>NZ_JBHZEN010000060.1:0-142106 GCF_050958625.1 Amycolatopsis sp. 3B14 | reverse complement strand
GGCGCAGTCCGTCCATCGTGGACGGGGTGCGGTCCTATCAGGACGCCGTGGCCGAGGTGCGGCTCGCCCTGGCACACGGCGCGACGGTGCTGGCCGAGTCCGAGCTGACGCTCAAGCAGATCGCGGGCGTCTACGCCCGTGTCGACGAGGAGTACGCCGAGGCGTTCGGCTACCGGAAGGGATCACATGGCTGACCGGAACCTGCCGCTGGCGTTCGACGTGGTGATCCTGTGCGCGGAGAGCACGGGTTACGACGACCTGGCCGACCTGTTGCGGACCGCGCCGGACTGGGAACCGCGGACCGCCGCGCTCGACGCGCTGGCGCACCTGTGGGGGACCGAGCTCGGCAGGCGGTTCGCCGGCTGCAAGAGCCGGCTGGAGACCGTGAAGAGCGAGGTCAAGCACGTGTGGGCCGGCGATGCCGCGGACGCGTTCGTCCGGCACGTCGACGATACCCTGGCCCGGCACGCGGAGTACCAGGCCGCGGCCGGGCAGGTCGCCGTCGCGCTCGGCGAGGTGAACAAGGCGATGGCCACCTGCGCCGCGGACTGCCACGGCGCCGTCAACGACGCCACGGCCGCCATTCTGAACGCCGGCCTGCTCGGCGTCGCCGGGTTCGCTTCGGGCACCGCACCGGTGTCGGTGACCGGAGCGGTCTTCACGATCATGGCCACCCTGTCCGGCAAGGTGGCGCAGATCCAGGCGATCGTCGAGCGCGACGCCGGCGCCGCTCTGGCCAAGCTCCGGGAGGCGTGCAACACCCTGGCGCAGCTCACCCTGCCCGCGGCGATGGCCGAATCGCTGAAGGAACCCGCCCACTGGTTGCCGAAGCCCTACGGCAGCACCGTCCTCGCCGAGGTGCCGCCCGGGTTCGCGGCGCACCTCGCGCAGGTCAGCGCGGACCACTTCGGCAAGGACGTGAGCGCCGCGGCGCTGCACCGGTTCGAGCAGACCTTCGACCACGGCTTCGACGGTCTCGACGAGGACGAGTACGTGGCGGCCGCCGAGGCGATCAGCGGGTACGCCGACGACGTCGACCTCGGCGCGGCTGAACCGGAACCGGACGGGCAGGTCACGGTGGTCGGGCCGCCGCCGTTGGACATGCCGCCCGCCGCGCCGAAGGCCGGTGCGCAGTGACGCCGGAACTCCCGCCGCCGCTGGCCGAACTCGGCAGGCGGCTCGACCACCACCGCACCACCGCCGCGCACGGGAACGTGGCGGCCGAAGTGAACGGACACGGCAACCTGACCGGCCTGCGACTGGCCGCGGGCACCCTGCGGCGTGTGCACCCGGACGTCCTGGGCCGCGAGATCGTGTCCGCGGTCGCGGCCGCCCGCGCCGCTGCCGCCGAGCACCGGCGGCAGGCGATGTCCGCCGTGCTGCCGGGGATCGCGACGTGACCGGGTTCGACGACCTGGCCCGGGAATCCGACGAGCGCCTGCGGGCGATCGCACGCGCCGCAGAGGAACGCGCCAGGGCCACGGTCAGCGAGGCGATCGACGGTGGGTTCGGCGACGTGCTGGTCAGCGGAACCGGTGTCCTGGTCGACGTGCGGCTGGACGCGGCGCGCCTGCGGACGGTGCCGGAAGCACGGTTGGCGGAGGCGGTGGTGAGCGCGATCCGGCGGGCAGGTCAGGGGGCGCCGCCGTCCGCGGTGCGCCGCCCCCGTCCGCCGGCGGGCGACGAGCCGGAGGAGTTGTTCACCGGTCTGGCGGACGAGCACCGGCGCCGGGCGGCACGGGAGCGGGTGACGTGCTGCCCGCACTGCGGCGGAACGTTGCCCACTCAGCCGTGAGGCTGCGCTTCGAGGTGCTGCTTGAGCAGGCCGAGCGTGGCGGGCACTTGCTTGCGCGCGTTGCGGCGCGCCAGGGGAGCGATGAACCTGCCCACGCCGTGCCCCTCGAAGGCGATGCCGTACTCGACGTGGGTGCCCTGGCCCTCCGGGGTGAACGTGACGTCCACGTTCGCCCGGACCGGCCCGTCCACGCCGCGGACCCCGTAGCGCCGGCCCGGGTCGTAGGCCGTCACCTCCCACGCGATGGTCCGGTCGGCGCCCATGACATGGCGGACCTCGTGCCCGCGGGTCCCGACGGTGACCGGGGCCGGGCCGTCGAAGGCGGCGGTGCGGACGTCGGGCTGCCAGTCGGGCAGGTGGGTGGCGTCGGTGAGGAAGCCGAACACCTCCTGCGGGCTGCGCGCGATGTCCACTGCGGCGGTGGTCTTCCCGGACATGACGCGACTCCTCTCGTGGTGCGTCGAGGGTAGGCCGGTCGGACGGTGCCCGGAAGGAGTTCGGCGCGGCAACCTCGTCCGCGCTCGACCGTCCTGTCAAGGAGTGCCCGGACGCGAGGGGGTTCTGTTGCGGGATGCCGGCGGTTGGCTGCGGGAGTTCCAGGAGGCCGCGCGGGCCAGGCAGGACCGGGGTGATCCGGACTGGGCGCGCGGCGCCCGGCTCGATCGCGCCGTGGTGCGCAGCCTGCAGCGGTTCCAGGTCGGCGAATCCGGCGACGGCGTGCGGCTCAACCGCGCCGCGGAGCGGACCGGCGATCCCGCCTACGCCGCGGCGGTGCGGCTGTTCGTCGCCGAGGAGCAGAACCACGCGCGGCTGCTCGCCCGCCTGCTCGAGGCCGCCGGGGCGCCGACGATCACGCGTCACTGGACCGACACGGTGTTCGTCTCACTACGGCGCGGGCTGGGGCTGCGGCTGGAGCTGGCGGTCCTGCTGATCGCCGAGACCGTCGCGCTCAGCTACTACCGCATCCTGCGCGACGGTTCCGGCGACGCCCTGACCCGGGAGGTGGCGGCCCGCATCCTCGATGACGAGCAGCGGCACGTGCCCTTCCACCGGGACCGCCTGCGCGGGTCGATGCCGCGCCCGGTGTGGTGGCTGGTGCGGACCGCGTGGCAGCTGCTGCACGCCACCACCGCGATGGTGGTCGCGTGGGACCACGGGGCCGCGTTGCGTGTGCTCGGTGTCGGTCGGCGGGAGTTCGTGGCCGAACAGGTCCGCCTGTTCAGCCGGTTCCTGACCACGCTGCGAGCGGAGCACGCCGGGGTTTGAGGCCGCGTGTGCGGGGTCAGCGGTCGCGTGCCGCCAGGTAGGCGAGGTGGTGCGAGGTCGCGATGGCGACCGGTTTGCTCCTGCGGCCCAGCCCGTTCCCGCGGCCGTCTGCGGCCGCGGCCACTTCCCGGTCACCCCAGGAGAACCGCGGTCCCGCGAAGTGCTCGCTCGTCACCAGACGGCGGCAGGTCCGGCGCAGGGTGTGCGCCAGGCTGCTGTCCGCACCGGAGTGTTCGTCCTCGGTCAGGCGTTCCCGGCTGTAGACCCACCCCGCCGGACACGAGTACTTCACGGCCACGTGCTTGCTCCTGAACCCCGGGCCGGCGATGGGGTGCACGGCGCCGTAATCACCGAACCGGAGATCGCCCGCCCCCGCGGCCACGACCTCGTTCCACAGTTGTTCCTCGTAGCGCGGCTGCTGCCACAGATCCGTGCGATTCAGCGTGCGCGGGATGGAGCCGCTCAGCAGGACGGTCGACCGGACCGGCCCGACCACCCGAACGAGGTCCAGAACCGCCTGCACCTGCTCGACACGCTGGGGCGCCACCTGATCGACGTACCGGACGGGTAGTCGTTGTCGAGCAGGTCGACGGGATCGGACAGGCGGTTGGCGAGCTCGCCGAGCGGGCCTGCCGCTCCGAACCTGATCGGTTCGCTGATCTCGGCGGCATCGACCATGAGGTAACGGCCGAAGATGTGGAAGGCCCGCGCGACCGCTTCGATCCGGGACAGCTGGGCCGCCGGGGGTGACGTGAACGCGTCGAAGTCGATCAGCGGTTGCAGGTGGGTGAGCTGCTGGACGCGCGACCAGCACGGTGAAACGGCCGTGGATCCGCCGAACGCGCGACCTCAGGCGTGCGCCACGCCGAGGCCCGCGCCCAGTGCCAGCGCCGCCGCCTCGCCGCGGGAGCTCACTTCCAGCTTCTGCAGCACACCGGTGACGTGGAACTTCACCGTGCTCTCGGTGACGCCCAGCTCCGCCGCGATCGCCTTGTTGCGCTTGCCCTGCGCGAGCAGCGCCAGCACCTCCCGCTCGCGGCGGTTGAGGTTCGTCAGCCGCGTTTCGCCGGAGGGCTCGGGTGCGTCCAGCGGCAGCGAGATCGTCACCCGGCTGCCCCAGCCCGGCGCGGCGTCGATGTCCAGCGCGGCGCCCAGGGTGCGCGCCCGGCCCTGCAGGCCCCGGCGCAGCGCGTCCACGTCCAGCTCCCCGGATCCCTGGTCCCGCACGTCGACCACCAGGCTCGCGCCGTCGCTCGACCACGCGATCCGCAGGCGCGCCAGGCCCGGCTGGGCGGTGAACGCCAGTACGGCGGTCCGCGTCATCGCCCGCGCGGCGTGCGCGATCTCGCCGGGCACGGAACCGCCGGACGGGGCGACGAACTCGATCGGCGCCTCGTGGTGCCGCAGCATCTGCCGGATGTCCTCGCGCAGCCGGGCGAACGCCTCCGGCGCCGCCTCCTCGGACAGCGCCTGGTCCGACTTCCGCGCCGACCGCAGCGCCAGCAACGCCGCCGACGCCGAGTCCGCCGCCGACAGCCGCGCCCGGCGGTCGTCCAGGCCGGCGGACCGCAGCGGGGTCAGGATCGCCACCAGCGCCGCCTCGTGCGCGGCCGCCAGCTCGGCGATCGTCCGCTCCCGCTCGCTGGAGGCGGCCCGCGACTCGGCGAGGTAGTCGGGGCTGGCCTGGGCGACCTGCTGGCTGATCGAGGTCACCACCAGGCCGAAGATCGCGGCCAGCAGCTCCGGCTCCGGCAGCCGCCGCCGCGCCGCACGGGGGACCAGCACCAGCAGCGTGCCGGCCGGATCGAGCACCACCCACACGGTCCGCTCCGCGCCCGCGATCGACGCGGTCGTGCTGACCGGACGGCCGGGCTCGACCGCGGCCTTCAGCTCCTCCAGCTCGCCGATCGTGACCTTGTTGATCATCTCCGTGGCGCCGGCGACCTTGCGTGGCCGCCCGGTGCACTCGCGCGTGAACACCACCAGCGCGGTGTGCGGCCATCGCTCGGCCAGGAAGCGCGAGAGACGGCGGGCGATCTCGTGCAGCGGCCCGTCCACGACCTCTCGCAGAGCCACCAGGTCGGTCACCGGATCCATGCGGCCACTCTAACCGGAGGTCGAGGTTTTACTGGTCCGAAGACCAGGTCGCGGAAACGCCACTCGGGGCTACCGTCGCCAACGGTATGCGTCACCGCGCATGCTTCTCCACCGAAAGGAACAGCCGATGCCACAGACGGTTCGCGGCGTGATCGCCCGCTCGAAGGGAGCTCCGGTCGAGCTCACCGACATCGTGATCCCCGACCCCGGTCCCGGTGAGGTCGTGGTCGCGATCGCCGCGTGCGGGGTGTGCCACACCGACCTGACCTACCGCGAGGGCGGCATCAACGACGAGTTCCCGTTCCTGCTCGGGCACGAGGCCGCCGGCACCGTCGAAAGCGTCGGCGAAGGCGTCGACTCGGTCCAGCCGGGCGACTACGTCGTCCTCAACTGGCGTGCCGTGTGCGGCCAGTGCCGCGCCTGCAAACGCGGCCGCCCGCAGTACTGCTTCAGCACGTTCAACGCCACCCAGAAGATGACCCTGACCGACGGCACCGAGCTGACCCCGGCGCTGGGCATCGGCGCGTTCGCGGACAAGACGCTCGTGCACGCCGGGCAGTGCACCAAGGTCGACCCGGCCGCCGACCCCGCCGTCGCCGGCCTGCTCGGCTGCGGTGTGATGGCCGGGCTGGGCGCGGCGGTCAACACCGGCGCGGTCAGCCGCGGCGATTCCGTCGCGGTGATCGGCTGCGGTGGTGTGGGCGACGCGGCCATCGCCGGGGCGCGCCTGGCCGGGGCGCACAAGATCATCGCCGTGGACCGCGACGCGAAGAAGCTCGAGTGGGCGACCGAATTGGGCGCCACGCACACGGTGAACGCCACCGAGACCGATGTCGTCGAGGCCGTCCAGGCCCTGACCGGCGGGTTCGGCGCGGACGTGGTGATCGACGCGGTGGGCAGGCCGGAGACCTGGAAGCAGGCCTTCTACGCGCGCGACCTCGCCGGCACGGTGGTGCTGGTCGGCGTCCCGACCCCGGACATGCGCCTGGAGATGCCGCTGCTCGACTTCTTCTCCCGCGGCGGCGCGCTGAAGTCGTCCTGGTACGGCGACTGCCTGCCGGAACGGGACTTCCCGGTGCTGATCGACCTGCACCTGCAGGGCAGGCTGCCGCTGGACAAGTTCGTCACCGAGCGCATCTCGCTGGACGACGTCGAGAAGGCCTTCCACACCATGCACGCCGGCGAGGTGCTGCGTTCGGTGGTGGTCTGGTGAGCTTCCGGATCGACCGGGTCGTCACCTCCGGTGTCTTCGAACTGGACGGCGGCAGCTGGGAGGTCGACAACAACGTCTGGCTCATCGGCGACGACCGCGAGGTGGTGGTGGTCGACGCCGCGCACGACGACAAGCCGATCGTCGAGGCCGTCGCGGGGCGCAAGGTGGTCGCGGTGATCTGCACGCACGGGCACAACGACCACGTGACGTACGCGCCGCAGCTCGGCGAGCAGCTGTATGCGCCGGTGCTCCTGCACCCGGGCGACCAGGAGCTGTGGGACATGACCCACGCCGGGCAGGCGTTCTGGAAGGCCGACGACGGTCAGCGCATCGCCGTCGCGGGCACCGAGATCGAGCTGATCCACACCCCCGGCCACTCGCCCGGATCGGTGTGCCTGCACCTGCCCGAAGCGAAGGCGCTGTTCACCGGCGACACGTTGTTCGCCGGCGGGCCGGGCGCGACGGGCCGGTCGTTCTCGGACTTCCCGACGATCATCGACTCGATCCGGGACCGGCTGTTCAAGCTCCCCGAGGACACCCGGGTGCACACCGGCCACGGCGACGGCACCACCATCGGAACCGAGGCGCCGCACCTGGCGGAGTGGATCGCGCGCGGCTACTGAGCTGGCGTGTTTGCCCACGCCATGGCCGTCGCAGCGCCTGGCTACCGCGCGGGCTGCTCGGCCACGACGCCGCCACCGCCACGGTGAGCGAGAACTGGGGCAGCTCGCGCTCAGCGCGCGGGCTGCCCAGCAGCGACGGCGGCGGGGTGGTGCGTCGGCGGGGGTAGCGCCCGCGCTCAGTGCGCGGCAGGCGTCGCGGCGGCAACAGCGGGCTTGCTCCATCGGTGGATCCACGGCGGCGGCTCGGCAGGGTGGTGGTCGCGCGAAGGGCGGTTGGCGCCCAAGGCCCCGCCTGCGGCAGGCAGGTGATGCCCCGCAGCGCGGCCACCCGCCGGGTGCCCGCGCTCAGCGCGCGGGCTGCCCAGCAGCGACGGCGGCGGGGTGGTGCGTCGGCAGGGGTAGCGCCCGCGCTCAGTGCGCCGCAGGCACCGCGGCGGCAGCGGGTTTGCGCACGAACAGCGCGGTCACCAGTGCGAGCACCCCGACGACGCCGGCCACCACGAACGCCGTGCGCAGGCCGGTGGCGTCCGGGGTACCGGCCGGGTCGTTGCTGCCCAGCGTGGCCACGCTGACGAACACCGCGGTGCCGAACGCGCCCGCGACCTGCTGCAGCGTCGCCAGGATCGCGCTGCCGTGCGAGTACAGGTGGTCCGGCAGCACGCCGAGCGACTCCGTCATCAGCGGGGTCATCATGAACCCGAGCCCGGCCATCAGCAGCACGTGGATCGCGATCACCGCGGCCAGCGGCGAATCCGGCCCGAGCAGCGCGAACAGCCACATCGACACCGCCAGCGCCGCCGCGCCGGGGATCACCAGCGGCCGCGCGCCGAACCGGTCGAACAGCGCGCCCACGGGGCGGCCCAGCAACCCGAGCGTCAGGCCGCCGGGCAGCACCGCCAGCCCGCTGACGAACGTGCTCGTGTGCAGCACGGTCTGCAGGTACAGCGGCAGCATGATCGAGGCGACCCCGAGCAGGCACACGAACAGCAGCGCGGCCAGCACCAGCGCGACGACGAAACTGCGGTGCGTGAACGGCCGCAGGTCCAGCAGCGCCCGGTCCGCGCGCTGCAGCCGCGTCTGCCGCCAGGTGAACACGGCCAGCAGGGCGAGCCCGCCGACGATCGTGGCCCACGGCGGCACCGGCGAGTGCCCACCGCCTTCGCCGATGCCGGCCAGGCCGTAGAGCACGCCGCCGAACCCGAGCGCGGACAGCAGCACCGACGGCACGTCCAGCGGCACCTTCCGGGTCGAACTGTCCAGGCGGAACCACGTCGCGCCGACCGCCAGCGCGGCCAGCGCCAGCGGGAGCACGATCCAGAACATCCAGCGCCAGCCCAGCGACGCCAGCACCGCGCCGCCGATCGTCGGCCCCACCGCGGGGGCCACGGCGATCACGATGGTGATCGTGCCCATCGTCGCGCCGCGCTTGTTCTCCGGCACCAGGCGCATCACCGACGTCATCAGCAGCGGCAGCATCACGGCGGTGCCGCACGCCTGGACCACGCGCCCGGCCATCAGCATGCCGAAGCCGGGCGCGAGCCCGCTGATCGCGGTGCCCGCGCTGAACAGGGTCAGCGACGCGAGGAACACCTGGCGCGGGGTGAACCGTTCGAGCAGGAACCCGGTGGTCGGGATGACCACCGCCATCGTCAGCAGGAACCCGCTGGTCAGCCACTGCACCGTGGTGGTGGACACGGCCAGGTCGGCGGTGAGGTCGCGCAGCGCGACGCTCAGGATCGTCTCGTTCAGGATCATCACGAACGCGGAGACGACCAGCACGCCGATGAGCAGCCCGGACCGCGGCGGCGCCTCGAGCGTGGCGTCGGGCGGAGTGGTCGCGGGGGCGGCCATGGAAGCACCTCACAGGGAAATTCAGTGGTCGGGATCGCGGCCTCGGCGCCGCCGGAACGGCCGCACCCCATCCCCCAGCAGGGCAGGCGAAAACAGCCGAACCACTTATACGGTGCGAACGTACCGCCCGTCCATCGAATTCCCGCTCCGGCGCTAGGTCATCTGGCGGATGAGGATCGTCGCCACGCAGGCCGGTTTCGGCGCGTCCTCGACGGCGATCGTCATCGTGATCGCCAGCTGCAGCCCGCCCCGCACCTCGGTCACCTCCTCCAGCGTCGCGGTCGCGCGCACCTTGCTGCCCACCGGCACCGGGGAGGGGAAGCGGACCTTCTCGCAGCCGTAGTTGACGGTCAGCCCGAACCCGGTGAACTCCACGATCTCCGGCAGCAGCCGCGGCACCAGCGACAGCGTCAGGTAACCGTGCGCGATGGGACCACCGAACGGCCCGCTCTTCGCCCGCTTGACGTCGACGTGGATCCACTGGTGGTCCCCGGTCGCCTCGGCGAACCGGTTCACCGACTCCTGCGTGACCTCGACCAGCCCGCTGCTGCCGAGCGGTTCCCCGACCGGCAGGGCGCGCACCCCTTCGACGCCGTGCACCACGATCGCCACGTCAGACCTCCTCGAGCGCGAGCGGCGCGGGTTCGAACTCCTGCAGCGGCGCGCCGGCGAACAGCCGCGCGACCTCCGGCACGGTCCAGCCGCCGGGCCGCAGCTCCTCGGCCACCTCGCCCGGGTGCGTCCACAGCGCGATGCGGTCGCCGCCCACGGCGATGGCCTGGCCGGTGACGTGCGCCGACTCCGCCGACGCGAGGTAGACGACCAGCGGCGCCACGTCGTCCGGGGTGCCGAGACCCTGGCGCCGCAGCGGCTCCGGCACCGGCTCCCCGGCGTCCACTCTGGACACCAGCTCGCCCAGTCCCGGCATGGTGGCGACCATCCGGGTGAGCGCGGTGGGCACGATCGCGTTGACCGTCACGCCGATCTTCGCGTGCTCGACCGCCCAGGTGCGCATCATCGCGACGATGGCGCCCTTCGAGGCCGAGTACGCGGTCTGCCCGAAGCTGGCGCGCTGCCCGGCGGGGGAGCCGACGAGGATCAGCCGCCCGCCCTCGCCCTGTTCCCGGAACCGCCGCACCGCCGCCCGGCCACAGGTGAAGGTGCCGCGCAGGTGGCTGGTGACCACGAGGTCGAAGTCGTCGTCGCTGGTGTTGCGCAGCGTCCGGTCGCGCAGCGCGCCGGCGTTGGTGACCATCACGTCGAGGCGGCCGAACTCGCCGACCGCCCGCCGCACCAGTGCGTCGGCCAGGTAGCTGCCGCCGACGGAACCGACCACGGCGACCCCCCGGCCGCCCGCGGCGGTGATCTCCGCGACCGTCTCCTTGGCGACGTCGGCGTCGAGGTCGTTGACGACCACGGCGGCGCCCGCGGCGGCCAGCGCCCGTGCGTAGGACCGGCCGAGGCCGCGGCCTGCCCCGGTGACCACGGCGACTCTGCCGTCGAGCATGTGCCCTCCTTCGATCGCGGATCCCCTCGACGGTATGGGCCGCGGCGGCCCGGCACGCTGGCCTTGCGTCGCCACCGTGGCGCGACGTTTGTCCCGCCCGGCCTGCGGTTCCCGGCCGTGTCGCCGGGACCCCGCGCCTTCCTACGCTGGACGCCGAGCCGAGGAGGTGCAGACCGGATGGACGTCTCCTTCGGCACCGTGTGGGAGGCCGTGGCCCGTGGCCTGCCGGACGCGGTCGCGATCTCCGAACCGGGGCGCGACCTGACCTACGCGGAGTTCGACGACCGCGCGGCCCGGCTGGCCACCGCGTTCGAAGAGGCCGGGGTGCGCTCCGGCGACAAGGTGGCCTGCTACCTCCACAACGGCGCGGCCTACCTGGAAACCGTGTTCGCCGCGTTCAAGATCGGCGCCGTGCCGGTGAACGCGAACTACCGGTACACCGCGGACGAGCTGACGGCGCTGCTGACCGACGCCGACGCGGCGGCGGTGGTATTCAGCGGTGCGCTCGCGCCGAACCTGCGCCACGCCGCGGCGCACGTGCCGACCCTGCGGCTGCTGGTCCGCGCCGGACCCGCCGCGGAGCCCGGGCCCGCGGCGCCGGAACTGGAGGAACTGCTCGCGGCCACGCCGCCGCGGCCGCCGGAGCACCGGTTCGGCTCGGACGAGATCTTCATGTACACCGGCGGCACCACCGGCAAGCCGAAGGGCGTCATCTGGCGGCAGTCCGACCTGCTGCATTCGCTGTTCGTGCCGGTCTTCCGGCCGCTGGGCGCGCGGGAGCTGCCCGCCACCCTCGCCGAGGCCGTCGGCCTCGCGATCGACGCACGTGCCGAGGACCGCTCGCACGCGACGATGCCGGTCGTGCCGCTGATGCACGGCACCGGCCTGTTCAACTCGATGGGCGCGCTGCTCACCGGCGGCCGGGTGATCACCACCGATCCCGGTGCGCTCGATCCGCGCCACGTCTGGACGACGGTCGCCGCGCAGCGGGCGCGCACGATCATCGTCGCGGGCAACGCCGTGTGCCGTCCACTGGTCGACGAGCTGGTCGCGGCGGAGCGGCGAGGGAGCCCGCACGACCTCGGCTCGCTGCGGTCGGTGATCAGTTCCGGCACCGCGCTGTCGGACCGGCTCAAGCACGCACTGCACGAGCGGGCGGGCGTCACGATCTTCGACGCGATCGCCTCCAGCGAGGGCGGGCCGTTCGCGTTCGCGGTGACCTCCACTGTGGACGATCTGCCGTCGCGGTTCTTCCCGGTGCCCGCGACGAAGGTGTTCGGTCCCGGCGACGCCGAGGTCACACCCGGCAGCGGCGAGACCGGCGTGCTCGCCTACCGCGGCCCCATCCCGCTCGGCTACTACAAGGACTCGGCGAAGACGGCCGCGACGTTCCGCACGATCGGCGGCGTCCGCTACGCCATCCCCGGCGACCTGGCCGCCGTCGAGGCCGACGGCGCGATCCGGTTCCTCGGCCGCGGGTCCGGCGTGATCAACACCGGCGGCGAGAAGGTGCACCCGCAGGAGGTCGAGGACGCGTTGCTCACCCACCCCGAGGTCACCGACGCGGTCGTGGTCGGCCTGCCGGACGAGACGTGGGGCGAGCGCGTCGCGGCCGTGGTCGCGACCGCGTCGGCGACGTTGTCGGCCGGGGAGCTGCGGGAGTGGGTGCGCCGCGGCCTGGCCGGGTACAAGGTGCCGCGCACGATCGCGCTGCTGCCCGAGCTGCGCCGCACGCCGACCGGGAAGCTCGAGCTGGCCTGGGCCCGCGACCTCCTCCTAAAACGTTTAGGAAGTTCCTGATAAGCTTTAGGCATGGTGCGAGCGGGACTGACCACCGAGCGCGTGGTCCAGGCGGGGGCGGAGCTGGCCGACGAGGCCGGGTTCGACCAGGTCACCCCGTCGGCGGTGGCCCGCCGGTTCGGCGTCCAGGTCGCGAGCCTGTACACGCACGTGCGGGGCGCCCACGACCTCAAGGTGCGCGTCGCGCTGCTCGCGCTGGGGGAGCTCGCCGACCGGGCCGCCGACGCGCTCGCCGGGCGAGCCGGCCGGGACGCGCTGGCCGCCTTCGCCGGTGTCTACCGCGACTACGCCCACGAGCACCCGGGCCGCTGGGCGGCGGCACAGTTCCGGCTCGACCCGGAGCACGCGGCCGCGAGCGCCGGGCCCCGGCACACCCGGATGATGCAGGCGATCCTGCGTGGTTACGACGTGCCGGAGGCCGACCACCCGCACGCCGTCCGGCTGCTGGGCAGCGTCGTCCACGGCTTCGTCGAGCTCGAATCGGGCGGCGCGTTCGGCCACAGCGCGCCCGCGCCCGGCGAGTCCTGGTCGCGGATCCTCGAGGTCCTCGACGTCACCCTGCGGAACTGGCCCGGGAGGACCGGATCGTGATCACCACACCCCTGACCGCGGACCTGCTGCGCGGCGCGCTGGACGTCGAGTCCGGGGCGCACGGCCTGGTGCCGCACCGGCTGCCCGCGTGGGCGCGCGCCCGGGCAGACGCGCAGCTCCGCATGGCGGAGTCGCAACCCTCCGGCGTGCGGCTGGCCTTCCGCACCCGCGCGACCGTGATCGAGCTGGACGCGCTGCGCACCACCCGGTCCTACGTGGGCACCCCGCCGCGCCCGGACGGCGTGTACGACCTGCTCGTCGACGGACGGCTGACCGCGCAGGGCGGGGTCGGCGGCGGCAACACCGTCCACATCGACCTGTCCACCGGCGCGGCTCGGATGGAGCCCGGAGCGCCCGGCACGGTCCGGTTCGACGGCCTGCCCGGCCACGACAAGGACGTGGAGATCTGGTTGCCGCACAACGAGATCACCGAGCTGATCGCGCTGCGCACGGACGCGCCGGTCTCGCCGTCGCCTGCGCGCGGGCGGGTGTGGCTGCACCACGGCAGCTCGATCAGCCACGGCTCGGACGCCGCCAGCCCGGTCACCACCTGGCCCGCGGTCGCCGCCGGGCTGGGCGGGGCCGAGCTGGTGAACCTGGGCTTCAGCGGCAGCGCGATGCTGGACCCGTTCACCGCGCGGGTCATGCGGGACACGCCGGCCGACCTGATCAGCGTCAAGATCGGGATCAACCTGGTGAACGGCGACGTGATGCGGCTGCGTGCGTTCACGCCGGCGGTGCACGGTTTCCTCGACACGATCCGCGACGGGCACCCGGACGCGCCGCTGCTGGTGGTCTCGCCGATCTGGTGCCCGATCCACGAGGACACGCCAGGCCCCGGCGCGTTCGACGTCGAGGCGCTGAAGTCGGGTGTGGTGCGGTTCCGGGCCACCGGGGACCCGGCCGAGCGCGCCGCCGGGAAGCTGACGCTGCGCGTGATCCGGGAGGAGCTGGCACGGATCGTCGCCGAGCGCGCCGACGAGAACCTGCACTACCTCGACGGCCGCGACCTCCACGGCGAGAACGACCGCCCGCTGCCCGACAACCTCCACCCCGACGCGGCGACCCATCGGCTGATGGGGGAGCGGTTCGCCAAGCTCGCGTTCGGCGGCCCGTTCGCGGCTCGCTAGTTGTGATGTCCAGGGACGTTGTTCCGGTTTGAGGTGACCGGTGACGGCCTGTCGTGCGGACAGGTGAAGGCCTCCGGATGTGACGTGGAGCTGTCGTGGAACCACATCAGCTCCGGCTCGCGCGCCTGATTGTTGAGCAGGCTGGACCTGCACCGCAGCGGCCGAGATGTTCATGGTCGCCGCCAAGACCGCCGCGAAGTGGGCGCAGCGCTACCGTGACGAAGGCCCAGCCGGGATGGCTGACCGCAGCTCACGCCCACTGCACAGCCCGGCCCGCACCCCCGAGCACCTGGCGAGACACCTGCGCCGAGCTGGGGATCCCTCCGAAACACACCCGGCCCCCTCGGCCACAGAACAACGGCAAGATCGAACGCTTCCACCGCACCCTGGCCGACGGCTGGGCCTACGCCCGCTTCTACCCATCCGAGACCCTGCGCCGGGCGGCCCTGCCAAGCCGGCTGCACTTCTACAATCACCACCGACCCCACAGCTCAACCGGCGGCAAGCCACCCCTCACCCGGCTGACCAACCTCCCTGAACATCACAGCCAGTCCAGGCAGGAGCGGAGCGCGGTCAGGTAGGCGGTGGTGTTCGGCGCGTTCAGCAGTCCCGGCGCCATCCGGTTCATGACGTAGGCGAACGTCAGCCGCCGGTCGAGGTCGTTCACCACCACCGCGCCGCCGAACCCACTCCACCAGCAGGTGCGGCCGTCGACCGCGTAGCCGAGCCCGAACCGGACGGGCGCGCCGAGCACCCGGTCCACCCCGTCGGCCTGCACCGCGAAGATTCGCTCCACAGTGGACTCCGCGAGGAACCGCCTGCCGTCGATCGCGCCGCCGTGGGAGACGACCGACTGCAGGCGCGCCACCGAGCGCGCGTTGCCCTGGCCGTTCAGCCCGCCGAGCTCGGCCGCCAGGAACGGCCGCGTGGTGGTGACCGAGGGTGGGATCACCGGGTTGGTCAGCGTGCGCACCGCGACCGGGTCGAGGGCCGCGTAGTCCACACCGGACGACTCGGGCGGCACCAGCGTGGCGACCCGGGTGTCGACGTCCTCCGGCGCGCCCAGCCAGTAGTCCGCCCCCAGCGGCTCCGCGAACTCCGACCGCAGCACCGTGCCCAGCGAGCGGCCGGTCACGCGCCGCACGATCTCGCCGACCAGGTGGCCGTGGCTGACCGCCTGGTACCCGGAGCCCTCGCCCGGCGGGAACCACGGCTCCTGCGCCGCCAGCAGCGCCGCCGCCCTGCCGACGTCGCAGATGTCTTCCAAGGTGACCGGCGAGTCCCACCCGCACACGCCTGAGGTGTGGCCCAGGACGTGCCGCACGAGCACGCCGTCCTTGCCCGCGGCGCCGAACTCCGGCCAGTACCGCGCGACCGGCGCGTCCGGGTCCAGCTGCCCCCGGTCCACCAGCGCGAGCGCCACCAGCGCCACCATCGTCTTGGTCAGCGAGTACGTGGTGACCAGCGTGTCCCGCGTCCACGGCCTGCCCGGCGCGGCCGAGCCGCCCCACAGGTCCACCGCCACCCGGCCATCGGCGATCACGCAGACCGACGCGCCCGCCTCCGCGCCGTCGCGCAGCCGCTCCGCCAGCAGGTCGCCGAGTGCGGCGAACCGCGGGTCGCAGTGGCCGTTCACCGGACGGCCGCCGCCCGCTTCCGGCCCGCCTCGATCTCGCGGTGCAGGTCCCGCACGTAGCGGGCGAAGTCGAGCTGGATGGTGTGCCGCGGCGCGGAGTAGTACTGCCCGAGGTGCTTGGCCTCGTCGCGCGCGATGGTGGCCGCCATCTCCGCGACGTCCGGCAGCTCGTACTCCCCGGTCAGGTGCCGCGCGATGAGCTTGCTCTGCTGCTCGGCGAGGTTGACGATCGTCGGCGACGCCTGCGCCAGCCCGGCGAAGTAGAGGTTGCCGATGCCCGGCTTGACGATCCGCTTGAACAGTGGCAGCCGGTGCTCGGCGTCCGGCAGCAGCGCCGGATCGTCGAAGAACGGGAACGACATCCGGTACCCGGTGGCGCACACGATCACGTCGGCCTCGACGCGGGTGCCGTCCACGCACACCACGGCGTCGCCGTCCAGCCGCTCGATCGCGGGCACGCAGGTGAGGTCGCCGGAGCCGGCCTTGGCGAGGAAGTCCACACTCACCGACGGGTGCGCGGACAGCGGCTCGTGATCCGGCTTGGGCAGGCCGTAGTCCTCCATGTTGCCCAGCGTCTTCCTGATCGCCCGGCGCGACAGGGCGAGGCCGATCTTCTTCGGCATCCACGGCGGCATCATCATCTTGTCCGCCGGTTTGCCGCCGCGGTACTTCGACAGCACCCACACGCCGCGCCGCGCGGACACCCACACGTGCCGGGCGATCGAGCGGTGCGACAGCTCGGAGGCGATGTCCAGCGCCGAATTTCCCATGCCCACCACGACGATCCGCTTGTCCCGCATGTCGACCGGGTCGAAGGGGCTGCGGTAGGCGTGGCTGTGCAGGACCGGCCCGTCGAACGTGCCGGGGTAGCCGGGCAGGTACGGGTTCCAGTGGTGGCCGTTGGCGACCACGAGCGCGTCGTAGTCCCGGATCTCGCCGGTGGACAGGGTGATCCGCCAGGTGCCGTCGGGCTGCCGGGCCGCGTGCTCGACCGCGGTGTCGAAGGTGATCGTCTCTCGCAGTCCGAAGTGGTCGACGTAGTCGCGGAAGTACTGGTGGATCAGCGAATGGTGCGGGAAGTGCGGCCAGTCCGCGCCCGCCGGGAAGTCCTCGAACTGCAGGCGCGTGGTCGAGGTGTCGATGTGCAGCGATTCGTAGCAGGCCGAGCGCCCGTTGGGGTTGCCGAAGTACCAGTTGCCGCCGACGTCGTCGGACATCTCGAAGCAGTCGTAGGGGATGCCGTGGTCGCGCAACCGCTTCGCCGTGGTGAAGCCGGAGCAGCCGGCGCCGATGATGCAGACGGTGGGGAGTGAACTCACGGATGCCTCCTCCGCTGGCCACGATGCCGCTGAACACTCTGACACGTTCGCTGACGGTGTGTCCAGTGAGTAGGCTGACCGTCATGAGCCTGCGGGAGCGGCAGAAGCAGCAGACCCGGCGCGACCTGCTGGAGCACGCCAAGGCGCTGTTCGTGGAGCGTGGCTACGCGGCGGTGACGATCGACGACATCGTCTCCGCGGTGGGGTGCAGCCGCGCGACGTTCTACCTGCACTTCACCGGCAAGCCGGAGGTGCTGCAGAAGATCGGCGCGGAGACGATGGCGCAGCGGGCGGTCGCGGTGTACGCGGAGCTGGACGAGGTGCTCGCCACCGGATCGCGCGCCGAGTTCACCCGCTGGATGCGGGGCGCGGTCGCGTGGTTCGAGGAGAACCAGGCGATCCTGCCCGCGTGGGACGAGGCGGTCGCGCTCGAACCGGAGTTCCGGGCCATCGCCAAGCGGGCGGTCGACGAGCTGCCCGCCGCGATGCCGCGGTACTTGGAACGGTGGGGCCCGCAGCGGCGGGCCGAGGCGCACCTGCGGATCGAGCTGCTGGTCAGCCAGCTGGAGCGGTTCTTCACCCGGTGGGCGGTGCAGGGCACGATCACCTCGACGGCCGACGAGGCGGCCGAGGTGCTCAGCGACATCTGGTTCCCGGCCCTGCGGCCGCCCCGCTGAGACGCTCGTCGTCTCAGCGGAGCCGGAATCGGATATTGGACTTCATGGTCCGGGGGTGCGATCGTCGGACGTAAGCCCTGCCCAGCCGTGAAAGGACAACGGATGTCCGTCGATGTCGTGATCTGCGAGCCGCTGCGGACGCCGATCGGCCGGTTCGGGGGAGCGCTGGCCGCCCAGACTCCCGCCGCGCTCGCCGCGCACGTCCTCTCCGCCGTCGTGGAGCGCACCGGCGTGGACCCGGAGCGCGTCGACGAGGTGATCCTGGGGCACGCCTACCCGACGTCGGAGGCGCCCGCGATCGGGCGGGTCGCCGCGCTCGACGCCGGCCTGCCGGACACGGTGACCGGCATCCAGATCGACCGCCGCTGCGGCTCCGGCCTGCAGGCCGTGCTCGACGCCGCCATGCAGATCCGCGCCGGGTTCAGCGACGTCGTGCTCGCCGGTGGCGCCGAGGTGATGAGCGCCGCGCCGTACTACACGCACGAGGGCCGCTGGGGCATCAAGGGCGCCGGCCTGCAGCTGCACGATTCGCTGGCGCGGGGCCGGGCCACCGCGGGCGGCGTGCACCACCCGATCCCGGGCGGGATGATCGAGACCGCCGAGAACCTGCGCCGTGAGCACGGCATCTCCCGCGAGGACCAGGATGCCCTCGCCCTGCGGTCCCAGCAGCGCGCGGCGCGGGCGATCGAGGGCGGGCTGTTCAAGGACGAGATCGTGCCGGTGACCGTGAAGTCGCGGAAAGGCGAGACGGTGGTCGACGCCGACGAACACCCGCGCCCGGACACCACCGCGGAGGGCCTGGCGAAGCTGAAGCCGGTGATGATCCGCACCGACCCGGAGGCCACGGTCACCGCGGGCAACGCGAGCGGCCAGAACGACGCGGCCGCGGCGTGCCTGGTCACCAGCCGGGAGACCGCGGAGAAGCTCGGCTTGCGCCCGCTGGTGCGGCTGGTGTCGTTCGCGCGCGCCGGGGTGCCCGCCGAGACGATGGGCATCGGCCCGGTGCCCGCGACCCGCGCGGCGCTGGCCAAGGCCGGGCTGTCGCTGGACGACCTGGACCTGATCGAGCTGAACGAGGCCTTCGCCGCGCAGGTGCTGGCGTGCACCCGCACGCTCGGGCTGAGCGACACCGACGAGCGGTTCAACGTCAACGGTTCCGGTGTGTCGCTGGGCCACCCGGTGGGGGCGACGGGCGCCCGGATCCTGGCGACGCTCGCGCGGGAGATGGTCCGCCGGGAGGCGCGGTACGGCCTGGAGACGATGTGCATCGGCGGCGGCCAGGGCCTGGCGGCGGTGTTCGAGCGGGTGAGCTGACCCGGGGCGGCGGCCGCCGCCCCCAGCCCCGCGCAAGGTTCGCGCGGGGCTGGGCAGGTCAGTCCCGCCGCGCTGGTGCCCCCTCGGCGGGTGCGGCCCGCAGGTACTGCCCCGGGTACTGCTCCCGCGCCGAGCCGGGGTCCAGGGTTTCCGCGGCGTGCAGGGGCCACGCCGGGTTCCGCAGCGCCTCCCGCGCCAGCAGCACCACGTCCGCGGACTTCGCGGCCAGGATCGCCTCCGCCTGCTCCGGTTCGGTGATCAGGCCGACCGCGCCCACCGGCAGCGCCGTCCGGGCGCGGACCCGCTCGGCGAACGGGACCTGGTACCCCGGCCCGACCGGGATCCGCTGGTCCGGGTCGAGCCCGCCGGTGGTCACGTCGATCAGGTCCACCCCGCGGTCGTGCAGCAGCGGCGCCAGATCGGCGGTCTCCGCGGCGGTCCAGCCGCCCTCGACCCAGTCCGTCGCCGACAACCGCACCAGCAGCGGGCGTTCCGCGGGCCACGCAGCGCGGACCGCGTCGACCACCTCCAGCAGCAACCGCACCCGGTTGCCGAACCCGCCGCCGTAGCGATCGGTGCGCCGGTTCGCCCGCGGCGACAGGAACTGGTGCAGCAGGTACCCGTGGCCGGCGTGGATCTCGACCGCGTCGAACCCCGCGTCCACCGCCCGCCGGGCCGCCGCGGCGAAGTCCGCCACGACCCGGGCCAGGTCGTATTCCGTCGCCGCCACCGGGGTCGCGAAGCCGCGGTAGGCGAGCGGGGACGGCGCGAGCGGTGTCCAGCCGCCCTCGCCCGCCGGCACCGTGTCACGCCCCTCCCCGGGCGGGAACGCCGACGCCTTGCGCCCGGCATGACCCAGCTGCACCGCGATCGGCGTGCCCTGCGCGTGCGCGAACCCGGTGATCCGCCGCCAGCCCGCGACCTGCGCGTCCGACCACAGACCGGTGTCCCGCGCGCTGATCCGCGCCTCCGGCGACACCGCGGTGGACTCGGTGATCAGCAGCCCGAACCCGCCGGCCGCGCGGGCGCCGAGGTGGACCAGGTGCCAGTCGCCCGGCACCCCGTCCGCCCCGGCGCTGTACTGGCACATCGGGGACAGCCACACCCGGTTCGGCACCGTCAGCTCCCGCAGCGTCAGCGGGGTGAACAGCCTGCTCACGAGCCGGCCCCGAGGAACGCCCGCGCGTTCGCGGCCAGGGTCGCGACGTCCAGGCCGGCCGCGGTGGCGAACCCGACCGGGTCCGGCTGCGCCATGTCGAACGGGTGGTCGCTGCCGCACACGACCGCGTGCTCGCCCACCCGCGTGGTCAGCAGGCGCAGCAACTCCGGGTCGTGGGTGACCGTGTCGAACCACAGGGCCCGCACCGCCTCGCCCGGCGGGCGCGACGAGTCGCGGCGCACGTCGGCCCGGGTGCGCCAGCCGTGGTCCCACCGGCCCAGCACCCCGGGCGTGCAGCCGCCGCCGTGCACGAAGCAGATCCGCAGGTCCGGCAGCTGGTCGAGCACCCCGCCGAGCAGCAGCGCGCCGACCGCCGTGGCGGTCTCGACCGGGTTGCCGAGCAGGTTGGCCAGGTAGTGCTCCCGCCACTCCGGGCGCGGCAGCTGCATCGGGTGCACCAGCACCGACAGGCCGAGCCGCGCGGACTCGCCGAGCACGTGCCGCAGCACGCCGCGGTCCAGCGACTCGCCGCCGAGCAGCGGCGGGATCGCCACCCCCGCGATCCCCGGCTGCGCCGCGAGCCGCTTCAACTGCTCGGTCACCACGGCGTCGTCGTCGAGGGAGACCAGGCCGAGCCCGGCGAGCGCACCACCAGCGGACGCCACAACCTCGGCGAGCGCGGTGTTGAACGCGTCCACGTACTCCGCTGCCGGGCCCGCGACGGGAAAGGCGAACGGCGGGGCCGACAGCACCCGCACGCCGAGCCCGGCCGCGGCGGTGTCGGCCAGGATCGCCGGCACGTCGCTCATGGCCCGCGCCGGGATGGACAGGGGCACCTCGCCCAGGTGGAGCTCGCCGCCGGAGTCGCGCAGCGGCCCGTACGGCGCGCCCGGCGGGAGGCCGAACAGCTCGGCCGGTAGCCAATGCGCGTGGACGTCGACCGGCCCGTCCGCGATCGGCCCGATCACCGCCGCTCTCCCAGCGGCAGCGGCGCGTTGGCGCTGTCCAGGTGCTCGACCGTGGTGAACACCAGATCGCTGTCACCGATGTTCTCGATGTCGTGCAACAGGTATTCGCCGGGGCCGAACGTGAAGTGCCGCGTCTCACCGGCCACATAGGACACTTCGCGGGTGGTGCCGTCGCTGGTGTGCTGGCGGCTGCGCCCGGCGTTGACCGCGGTCCAGAAGTAGTCCAGCACGTGCCGGTGGGCGTGCCAGCGCTCCCCGGGCGCCAGGCGGATCTCCCAGACCCGGACGCGCTCGTTCTCGCTCAGCAGGCGCGAGCCGACCTCGCCGTCGTGGGCGTGGGCCTCGAACTCGGCGCGCAGCTGCGGGCTCCAGCCCTCGAATCCGCTCGCGACGAGGGTGCCCGCCAGCGGCAGGTCGGACAGGAAACTGGTGTCGGACATGGTCTTCTCCTCGTTTCAGTGGCCGGGCCCGTAGAGGCCGAACCGCAGGTCCGGGTCCCCGGGCGTCCAGGTGTTGTGGAACTGCGAGCGCTCGCCCATCGCCTTGACGCGGTCGAGCAGCCGGGCGCTCAGTTCCAGCTGCGCGGGCTCCCATTTGCGCAGGGCTGCGGGGACGTCGCCGTCGGCATCGGTCAGCGCGCCGGCGAGCGCCCAGGCGTCGGCGGCCGCCTTCGCGGTGCCCGCGGCGGCGTGCGGGCGCGCGGCGGCCGCGGCGTCGCCGATCAACGCGATCCGGCCCTGCGCCATCCGCGAGGCGCGGACGTCCGACACGACCTGGATGTAGGGCTGCGCGGTGCGGGTGACCACCTCGGCGGCGGCGGGCGCGAGCAGCTCCGCGGCCGTGTCCCGCATCTCGTCGACGTAGCGGTCCTGGACCTGTCCGGGGTGGATGGACACCGTACCGGTGAAGCCGCGCTTGTCGATGAGCATCTCCGCCAGCTCACAGCCGGCCGGCACGTTCCGGTACCAGACGTAGTTCATCAGCCGCTCCGACGGGCCGGTCTCCCCGGGGATCGGGTATACCGTGATGTGCGAGTGCGGGACCACGCTGTAGGAGATCGCGTTGCCGAGCAGTTCCCGCGTCGCGGGCGTGAGTTCGTGCTCGGGCACCGTGCCGCGCCAGCCGACATAACCGGAGTACTCCAGCTGCGCGCCGGGGTCGAGCAGGGACCGGCCGATCGAGGTGATGCCGTCGGCGAACACGACCAGATCTGCCTCGGCGCGGTGGCCGGAGACGAACCGGACGGTGACCTGGTCCTCGTCCTGCGCGACACCGCAGGCGAACTGGCCGAGGTGGTAGTGCTCGCTGCCGAAGTCGGCGAGCAGCGCCCGGTAGAAGGTGCCCCAGGACGTGTAGGTCCAGCGGCGGCGGTCGCGGTGGACGACGCCGTTGGCGCGGTCGAGGTACTGCACGTACTCGGTCGCGGTGGACAGCGCTTCCGGGTTCTGCGTGCTGCGCTCGGCGAACCAGCGCACGGTGTCCGGCTGCAGCACGATCCCGCCGCCCCGGCCGTCCAGCGGCGTCGGGGTGCGCTCGTACACGTCGACCTCGAACCCGAGGTCGCGCAGCAGCAGCGCGGTGGTGAGCCCGCCGATCGACCCGCCGATCACGGCGGCGCGGGCGCCTGCGTAGGCACTCATCAGTGGATCTCCTCCGAAGCGGGAACCGGGCCGGACTGGACCGGATCGGCGGGCAGGGGCGCGCCGCGGGTCTCCGGCGCGAAGAACAGCCCGATGGCGCCGAGCATCCCGACGGCGACGACGCACGTGGTGGCCAGACCGAGGTCACCGCCGAACCAGGACGCGGCCACCACACCGGCGACCAGCGGTCCGGCCGCGGTGAGGTAGCGCCCGATGCCGTTGTAGAGCGCCATCCCGGTGGCGCGGACGCTCGGTGGGAACAGCTCCGGGCCGTAGACGAGGATCCCGGACAGCGCGCCGTAGAGGCCGAAGCCCGCGACCGGGATGACGGCGAGGAACACGGCCCAGCCGGGCGAGAACGGGAACAGGAACCCCACACTCACCGCGGAGACCGCGAAACTGGCCGCGAACGCCTTCCGGCGGCCGATCGCGTCGGCCAGGAACCCCCAGGTGGCGTAGCCGAGCACGCCACCGGCGTTGAACAGCATCGAGGCCAGCGCGACGCGTTCGTTGGCCATCGCGGGCGTCAGCTGGGCCGCGGTCGCCGCCTGGCGGATCACCTGCGGGTACCAGGTGGACACGCTCCAGAAGGCCACCAGCGACCCGGTGGCCAGCGCGGTGCCGACCAGGGTGTGCTTGAGCAGCGGCCGGGTCAGCAGCCGGCGCAGCACGAAGCGGTCCTGCTCGGTGCGGTGGCCGCGGGCGCGGCGTTCCCGGCGGGCGGCGATGGAGCCCTTGATCTCCGGCGGTTCCGGCACGTGGCGGCGGATGAAGTACACCAGCAGCGCGGGCAGCACGGCGATGCCCATCATCAGCCGCCACCCGTGGCCGCCGAGCACCGCGTAGGCCAGCGAGGCGATGAAGAAGCCGAACGCGTAGCCGGACATCATCACGCCGCAGGCCCGCGCCCGGTAGCGGTTGCGCCAGACCTCGGCCACGAGCGCGGCGCCGACCGGCGCCTCCACCCCGGACCCCAGCCCCGCGACGAACCGCAGGACACCCAGCTGCCACCACGTGTCGGCGAAGGCGGCCAGCGCGGTGAACACCGCGTACGTCACGATGCCCGCGGACAGCACGCGGACGCGGCCGAAGTAGTCGGCGAGGATCCCGAACAGGATCCCGCCGGTGCCCCAGCCGAACAGGAACAACGCGACGGTGATGCCGCCGTAGAGCCCGATGCTGCCGGTGGCCGGCGCGATCCCGCTGTGCGGCAGCAGCTCGGTCATAGCCGGGCCGAGGATCAGGGAGTAGAGGCTGCCCGCGAACCCGTCGAGGGCCCAGCCCATCGTGGTGCCCAGCAGGACCAGCCACTGGGTGCGGGTGATCTCGGTGCGCCACGGTGGCGCGGAGGGGTTGGCCATGGAACGGCTCCTTTGCCGTGGGGACAGGGGTCAGTTGAGGCGGCCGGGGGTGTCGGCGCCGTACCAGTCGACGTCGTCGGCGGCGGTGCGGGCGACGACGGTCTTGATCCAGGTGAAGTCGTCGAAGGATTCGGATCCGGCGTCCCGCCCGGTGCCGGATTCCTTGATGCCGCCCCAGGGCAGCGACGGTTCGAGGCGGTGGTGGTCGTTGATCCAGACCATGCCGGCCGCGATCCGGTCGGCGACGCGGTGGCCGCGGGCCAGGTCGCGGGTCCAGATCCCGGCGCCGAGGCCGAAGCGGTTGTCGTTGGCCTTGGCGATGGCGTCGGCCTCGTCGTCGAACGGGACGACGACGGCGACCGGGCCGAAGATCTCCTCCCGCGCGACCCGCATCTCGCTGGTGGCGTCGGCGAGCACGGTGGGCCGCAGGAAGAACCCGCCGTCCAGCGGCGCGGGCAGGTCGGGCGCGCCGCCGCCCGCGGCGAGCCGGGCGCCCTCGGCGATCCCGGCGCCGATCAGGTTCAGCACCTTGTCCCGCTGCGCGGCGCTGACCAGGGGACCGAGCTGGGTGCGGGGGTCGGACGGGTCGCCGATCCGGATCGCGTCCGCGCGGCGGGCCAGCGCGGCGACGAAGCGCTCGTAGCTCGCGCGCTGCACCAGGAACCGGGAACCGGCCACACAGGACTGCCCGGCCGCGACGAAGGCGGCGAACGCCGCGCCCTCCGCGGCCACCGCGGGGTCGATGTCGTCGAACACGACGATCGGGGTCTTGCCGCCCAGTTCGGCGGTGACGCGGGCGAACCGCGCGGCGGTCGCCACCGCCGCGGCTCGGCCGGCCTCGGTGCCGCCGGTGAGCGTGATCTTGGCGATGTCCGGGTGACCGGTGAGGCGCTCGCCGACCTCCCGGCCGCCGGTCACCACGTTCACCACACCGTCCGGGACGCCGGCTTCGCGAAGCAGCCCGGCCAGGGCCACAGTGGACAGTGGCGTGATCTCGGAGGGCTTGACCACGACGGTGTTCCCGGTCGCCAGCGCGGCGGACAGGCTGCGGGCGAGGATGAGCAGCGGGTGGTTGAAGGGCGTGATGATCCCGCAGACGCCGAGCGGCGCGCGCCGCTGGTAGGTCAGGTACGGGCCGTCGGAGGGCAGCACCGCGTCGCGCTGCGCGGCCAGCAGCCCGGCGTTGTAGCGGAACCACTCCGGCACCCGGGACAGCTGCGCGCGGGTCTCGGTCACCGGACGGCCGTTGCTGCGGGTCTCCAGCCGGTACAGCGACTCGGCGGCGCCTTCGACGACGTCCGCGACGCGCAGCAGCAGCCGTCCGCGTTCGGTGCGGGTCAGCGCCGGCCACGGCCCGTCGAGGAACGCCGCGCGGGCGCGGGCGACGGCGGCGTCGACCTCGTCGAGCGTGCTGTCCGGCACCGTGTCGAGCACCCGGCCGGTGGCCGGGTCGAGGATCGGCCGCGCGTGTCCGGTCTCGGCGGTGGTGGGGGAGGTGGTCGTCGTCGACATCCCGGGCCCTTTCGGTCGTGGGTGGAGCGCTTCCCGAGTCTGATCGACGGCGCCGCACCGGGCGATGTCTGCGGCGACACAGAGTTGACTTGTGTGGTGTTCCCGCTGACACTGCCCGGGTGGATGAGGCTTCCGAGTTGCGCGAGTGGCTGGGCGCGATCGGCGCCCTGACCGCGGCGGTGAACGCCGGCCAGGGGCTGCGGGAGGTGCTCGACCTGGTCGCGGCGACCGCGCGCGAGCTGCTCGGGCTCGACTTCTGCGGTGTCCTGGTGCCGGACGCCGCGCGGGCGAACCTGGTGATCGCCGGGTGGAGCGGGCTGACCGAGGCCTACGTCGCCCGCGTCAACTCCGACCGGCCGGTGCGCATCGAGGCCACCGCCGACGTCGGGGCGCCGTCCAGCCAGGCGTTCCTGTCCGGCCGTTCGTGCGCGGTCTCGGACATCTCGCGGGAGCCGGACTTCGTGTGGGGCGGTGTCGCCCGCGAGCAGGGCTACCTGTCGATGCTGTCGGTCCCGCTCGTCACGGCCTCCGGCGTGATCGGCACGCTCAACAGCTACCGCTCCACGGTGCACGAGTTCGGCGCCGAAGAGGTCGGCCGCCTCCAGCTGCTCGCCGAGCACGCCGCGATCGCGATCACCTCGGCGCGCGTGCTGGACGACCTGCGCCGCCAGCACGACCTGGTGACCCGGTCGGAGCGGATCCACGAGCGGCTGCTGCGTGTCGCGGTGCAGGCGGGCGGGGTCGCCGGGATCGCGGCCGCGCTGCACGACCTGCTGGGCAGGCCGGTGCTCGTCCGCGACGTGCGGGGCGAGGAGCTCGCCGCCGCGGGCGGCCCGGTGGCGGCCGGCGACGCCGGTCCGTGGTCACCGCGCGCGGAGCTGGTGCGGGAGACCGGTGCGCACGTCGTCGCCGACGTCGTGCTGACCGGCGAGGTCGCCGCCCGGGTGTGGCTGCCCGGCGGGCCGCTCGCGCCGCTGGACCGCCGGGCCCTGGAGCACGCCTCGGTGGTGCTGTCGCTGGAACTGCTGCGGCAGCGGACCGCGCTGGAGGTGGAGCAGAACCTGCGTGGCGAGCTGCTGGCCGACCTGCTGGCCGGGGCGGACCCGTCGGCCCCGTCGGTGCGGGACCGCGCGGGCCTGCTGGGTCACGACCTGACCCGTCCGCACCGCGCGCTCGTCGCCCGGGTGGTCGCCGCCGGGAAACCGGCGCCGCCGGGCGCGACCCAGCGGGCGGTGGCCGAGGCGACCCGGCTCGCCGCCGGGGTCCGGCCGCGCCCGCTGGTGGCGCTGTATCGCGGCGAGGTGGTGGCCCTGTGGCCCGACGGCGAGCCCGTCGACGGCTTCCGCCGGGCGCTGGTCACCGCGCGCGGGGTCGACGACGCCACCGTCGCGGTGTCCGCGCCCGCCGTCAACCACGCCGAGGCCTACCGGGTCGCCCGCGGAGCACTCGCCGTCGCCGCCCACGCCGGGCAGTCGGGCGCCACGATCACGCTGGACCGGCTCGGCGTGGCCGGGTTGCTGCTCCAGCTCGGCGATCCCGCCCCGTTGTGCGAGTACGCCGACCGCACCCTGGGCGGGCTGGTCGCCTACGACCGCGACCACGGCACCGCCCTGCTGGAGACGCTGCGGGTGCACCTCGCCGCCGGGCTGGACCGGCAGGCCACCGCCGCGGCGCTCACCGTGCACCCGAACACCGTCAGTCAGCGGCTGCGCCGCATCGAGGCGCTCAGCGGTCTGGACCTGCGCTCGGCCCGCGACGTCGTGGACGCGCAGTCCGCGCTGGTGGTGCTCGACGTGGCGAACGGGACGCACGCCGAGGGGTGATCGTCCGAGGTGGACGGAGCCCGCACGGTTCGGTTTCGGCGGCAACCGGATCGGGCCGGCGAGTTAGCGGCACGGTCGCCGTGCGGTTCCTGCTCGCCTTGGCCCTGCTGAGCGGGACGAGCGTCGAGCGCGCGCCGATCCGCGGGACGTCGAGAGCTTCCGGCTCCAGCGGCGCCACGACCTCCGGCGCCGCTGCCGGCTGCACCGGCGCCGGCACGGGCGCAGGTTGCGCGGCGCACCCGCCCAGCACGGAAGCGACCTTCACGATCACCGGCCCGCCGGCGACGACCACGACGAAGCCGCGGCCGGGCACGTCCACGCGGCCGCCCGCGCCGTCGAAGACCACGACGAAGGCCCCGACGAAGGCCCCGCAGGTCAAGGTGCTGCCGACGGGCGCCCCGGAGACCGGCGACGGCACCTACGCGGGGTAAGGGCGTCCGGGCCGGGGCAGATCGACTGCCCCGGTCAGTCCGGCACGTCCCGGTCCGCCACGTGCACGGCCCGGCCGTCCTGGTACACGGCCAGGATCCGTTTGCCCAGGTCCCGCACGTCGAGCGGGTCACCGTCGACGATCACCAGGTCTGCGCGTTTGCCCGGGGCGATCGAGCCGAGCGTGGACTCCAGCCCCATCAGCTCGGCGGCGGACAGCGTCGCGGCGTGCAGGGCCCCGGCCGGGGACAGGCCGTGCTCGACGAGCAGCTCCAGCTCCAGCAGGTTCTCGCCGTGCGGGTACAGCGGCGCGTCGGTGCCCATCGCGATCCGCACGCCCGCCTCGACGGCCCGCCGCACGCTGTCGCCGGAGCGCTGCCGGATCTTCTCGGCGATGTGGTCGGGGTAGGGCACACCCGCTTCGACGGCCTGCCGCAGCCCGACGCCCGCGCTGAGCGTCGGCACCAGCCAGGTGCCCCGCGCGGCCATCATCTCCAGCGTCTCGTCGTCCAGGAAATGCCCGTGCTCGATCGAACGGACCCCGTTGCGCACCGCCGCTTTCGCGCCCTCGCCGTGCGCGTGCGCCATGACGTGCAGGCCGGCCGCCGACGCCTCCGTCACCATCATGGCGATCTCGTCGTCGCGGAAGTGCGGGATCCGCGGCCCGGCCCCGCTGGACACCACCCCGCCGCTGGTCGCGACCTTGATGACGTCCGCGCCGGCACGCACCAGTTCGCGGATCTTGCGCCGGATCTCCTCCGGCCCGTCCACGATGACCGGCGGTCGGCCCGGGTGCGGCGGCAGCAGGTCCACCACGCACGTCGAGGGCCACCACGGGTCGCCGTGCCCGCCGGTCTGGCTCAGCATGTTCAGCGAGATCTGCATGCGCGGCCCGGGAATCAGGCCGCGTTCCTGCGCCACGCGCATCCCGAGGTCGGCGCCTGCCGCGTCGCGGACAGTGGTCACCCCGGCCGCGAGCGTCCTGGCCATGTTCCGCGCGCCCTCGTAGAACTGCAGCGAGAACGGCTCCTGCGCGGCGGCGAACAGGTCCGCGCCGGTCATGGTGAGGTGGACGTGGCAGTCGATCAGCCCGGGCAGCACCCCGCGGCCGGCGCAGTCGACCTCCTCGTCACCGTCGAGGCCGGTGCCGACGTCGGTGATCCAGCCGTTCTCGACCGCCACGTCGGCGGGACCGGCGGTGCAGGAGGCGGCGTCGAACACCGTGCCGCCGCGGAAGATGGTGCGTGTCATCGCTGCCCCTCGCGTACCGGTTCCACTGTGGACAAACCGCGTTCGGAATGCCGCCGGATGAGCGGCGCGAGCGCGAACAGCACCAGGGCGAGCACCACCGCGCCCATCCCGAGCAGGCCGAAGTAGGCGGCCGCCGACCCGGCGTCGTAGAACTTCACCAGCTGCGCCCCGATGCCCTGCCCGGCGGCGTTCGAGGACAGCCACAGCCCCATCGTCTGCGTGGCGAACGCGGCGGGCGCCAGCCGGGTCGTCGCGGACAACCCGATGGGGGACAGGCACATCTCGCCGATCGTGACCACGGCGAGGCTGCCGATCAGCCACAGCGGGCTGGTCTGGCCCGGACTCGCCGCGGGCAGGACGAGCATCAGATAGGACAGCCCCGCGATCGCCAGGCCCGCCGCGAACTTGTGCGCCGTGCCGGGGGATCGAGTGGACCGGTCGAGCCGCAGCCACATCACCGCGAACAGCGGCGTCAGGACGATCAGCACGAGCGACCCGACGGACTGGAACCACGACGCCGGGATGGTGAAGCCGAACGCGTCCAGGTCGGTGCTCTCGTCGGCGTACTGCGCGATCACCGTGGCGCCCTGTTCCTGGATGCACCAGAACGCGACCGCGGCGACGAACATCGGGATGTAGCCGCGCACCCGTGCCCGTTCCGCCGCGGTGGTGCGCTTGCTGCGCAGCATGACCGTGAAGTAGCCGACGGGCAGCGCGATCGCGAGCACGCTGATCAGGTCGACGACCCCGCCCGGGCCGAGCGCGCCGGTGCCGATCGTCGCGGCGAGCACGGCGACGAGCACCGCGACCCCGGCAGCCACCGCGACCACGCGCGAGCGGGGCACCTCGCCCAGCCGCAACGGGTTCTTCGGCGCGCTGCTGAGCGGGCTCAGGTGGCGCTGGCTGCGCACGTAGACGACGAGGCCGAGCGCCATGCCGATCGCCGCCAGGCCGAACCCGAGGTGGTAGTCGTACCGTTCGCCGACGGTGCCCACGACCAGCGGCGCGGCGACCGCCCCGACGCTGATCCCCATGTAGTAGATGCTGAACCCGGAGTCGCGCCGCGGATCGTCGCGGGCGTACAGGTCGCCCACCGACGAGGAGATCGTCGGCTTCAGCAGCCCGGTGCCGCTCGCGATGAAGATCATCGACGCGAAGAGCGCGCCCGCCCCGGCGGGGATCGCGAGGCAGATGTGGCCGCACATGATCAGGACCCCGCCGGTGAGCGTCGCCCGCCGGTCCCCGAGCAGCCGGTCGCTGATCCAGCCGCCCAGGATCGCCGCCATGTAGGTGGCCGAGCCGTACACCGCGATCAGCGACTTCGCGCTGCCCGGGTCGATGCCGAGACCGCCGTCCAGGATCCGGTCGGTCATGTAGTACAGCAGCAGCGCACGCATGCCGTAGTAGGAGAACCGTTCCCACGCCTCGGCGAAGAACAGCCCGACCAGCCCGCGCGGCTGGCCGAAGAACACCCGATCCGTACTCCCCACGCCCACCGCACCTCCGAGCCGACCGTGTCAGATGGGCGCAGACGTTACATCCGCATGGCCCGGCGATCAATGCATGATTCGACGGTTATGCCGTCTCCGTGCCGCCGGTACGACTTTCAATGGGCGATTTGCGTGAATGGAACGTCGGACGGCTCGGCATGCGTTAGGTTGTCCCCGTGCACGGGAACCTGGACGACATCGACGAGCGGCTCGTCCGCGCCCTGCACGAGGACGGCCGGGCCTCCTACGAGACGCTGGCCCGCCTGGTCGGGCTGGCCCGCTCCACCACCAAGGCCCGCGTGCAGCGCCTGCTCGGCGAGGGCGGGCTCCGGCTCGTCGGGGCGATCCACCCGGCGGTGTTCGGGCTGCACCAGCTCGGCCACGTGACCATCGAGACCGACGGCCCCGCCGGCCCGGTCGCGCGGCAGGTCGCCGAACTCGACGAGGTTTCGTTCGTCACCACCACCGCCGGGCGGTTCGCCGTCACCGCCGAGCTGCGCACCGCCGACCTGGAGTCCTTCGCCCGCGGCCTCGCGCGCGTGCAGGCCGTGCCCGGGGTGCGCGCGCTGCAGACGATGACCTACCTGCGCATCTGGAAGGACCCCTACTTCCCGCCCGGACCGCTGGAAAGCCCCGGCCCGCTCGCGCACATCGAGCTCGACGCGCACGACCACGCACTGCTGGCGCACCTGCGCACCGACGGCCGGGCCTCCTTCGCCGAGCTGGCGAGCGTCAGCGGCCTCTCCGCCGGGGCGGCGCGCGCCCGGGTGCTGCGGCTGCTGGAGACCGGGGTGGTCCACGTCGGCGCGCTGGTGCGCATGACGCCGCTCAGCCGGGTCCACACGATGGGGTTCGCGTTGGACGTCAACGGCGACACCGAGCCCGTGGCACGCAAGATCGCCGCGCTCGACGAGATCGACTGCCTGGCCACCGGGATCGGCTGGTGCAGCGGAATCGGCACCATCCGGGCCGGCTCACTGGACGACGTGCTCGCCACGCTGGAGCGCGTGCGTGGCCTGCCGGGCGTGCGGACGGTCGAGGCGTGGACGCACCTGCGCGCCATTAAGGAGGAGAACGACCGGGCGCTGCCACTGGCCGAATAGCGCCAGGCCGGGAAATCGGTCGTGGCGCGGGGTTCGCCGCCGTAGGGTGCGTGGCGCAGCGGCCACGATTCCGTGCTGCACCGGATTTCCTGAGGAGGGATGGCGTTGGCTCAGGGGCAGGACGAGACGGGCAGCACGCTCCGGTTCCGGGTGGCGGGCGAGAGCGGGGGACAGGTGTGCTTCGAACCGGCCGGGATGTGCTACGACCTGGCCGACGGCGAGCACGTGTGCGCGCTGCTGGACGAGACCCAGATTCGCGGCCTCGAAGTCACGTACTGGCCCGGTGGCATTTCGGTGTGGGTGCGCGGGAGCTTCACGACGTCGGACCACCACGGCAACGAGCTGCACCGGCTGTGGGGCGGCTGACCGGACGTGATCGAGATCCGCAACTTCCTCCGCCGCCAGGACGGCACCTTCGAACCACTCCTCGCGACGTCGGATCCGCCCGAAGACCCCTGCTACGTCGACGGCGCCATCGAGCTGGTGATCGACGGCGCTGCCGGAGAACGCCGAGGACCACCGGCACGACCTGTCCCAGCTGCCTCCGGCGAAGTCCACATGAGACCGCCCCACGTACCCGGGGTAAGAGGCGTTCGGCCCTAGCCGGGCGGTCGCGGAGCGGGTGTGATCGGGCCGGTGCAGACCGATTTCACCGCCGTGCCGGACTGGTTCCCGTGGGAGAACAGCGGCGCGTCGATCGCCACCGCGGGCGGGGACGTCGTGCTCCTGATGGTCGACAACCCGCCCGGCCGCAACGCCGCCTTCTACCGCGTCGGGCGCGGGCTGGACCAGACCGGCGCCCTGACCGGCGGGTGGACCGGCTGGCAGCAGGTGCCGGACTGGTTCCCCTGGGCGAACGACGCGGCCGGGGTCGCCGTGGCAGACGTGAACGGCGACGGCGAGCCCGACCTGATCGTCTACCTGATCGACGCGCCGGACGGCCCGAACCAGGCGTTCTACCGCGTCGGCTGGTCCCTCGACCGGGACACCGGCGCGGTCACCGGCGGCTGGACACCCTGGCAGCCGGTGCCGGACTGGTTCGCCTGGCTCAACGCGGGCGGGGACATCACCGTCGCCCGCACCGCCGCCGGCCTGCAGCTGGTCGTGTTCATGGTCGACGCGCCGGCGGGCGCGAACGCCGGTTTCTACCGCAGCGGCACGCTGAACCCGGACGGCGTGGTGACGGACTGGCGGCCGTGGCGTGCGGTGCCCGACTGGGGGTTCTGGGAGAACCAGGGCGCGGCCGTGGCGGTCGCCGATCTCGACGGGGACGGCAACGACGAGCTGATCGTCCTGACCGTCGACAACCCGGCCGGCCAGAACCGCGCGCTGTGCACGATCGGCTGGCGGCTCGACGACGAGGTGCGTCCCGCGGACGGCTGGGGACCGTGGATCCCGGTGCCGGACTGGGGGTTCTGGGAGAACCAGGGCTGCGGCCTCGCCGTCGCCGGTTTCGGCGGCGAACCGCACTTCGTCGTGCTGGCGGTGGACAACCCGGCCGGGCAGAACGCCGCGCTGCACCGGTTGCTGCACCCGCTCACCGACCTGCACATGGCGCCCGACATGGGGGTCTGGCGCCTGCTCGAACGCGACTCCGGCGCCCTCGCCGTGCACGCCGCCCTCCTGCGCACCGGGGACGTGCTGTTCTTCGCCGGGTCGAGCAACGACCCGGACCGGCACAACGCGCACCTCTACGGCACCACGGTCTGGCACTACCCGGGTGATGAGGTCGAGCAGCCGCACACGCCGGTCGACCTGTTCTGCGTCGGCCACGCGTTCCTGCCCGACGGCAGGCTCCTCGCCGCCGGGGGCACCGGGCAGTACGACCCGTTCTTCGGGCTGCGGCAGTCGATCGTGTTCGACCCGGACACGCTGACCTGGACGGCGCAACCGGACATGGCGGGCGGCCGGTGGTACCCGTCGCTGCTCGCGCTGGGCGACGGGCGGGTTCTCGCCGTCGCCGGGCTCGACGAGTCCGGCATGCTCAACACCGTGCCCGAGGTCTACACCGGCGGCGCGGGCTGGACCACGCGGCCCGGTTCGGCGCACTGGCCGATGTACGGGCACCTGTTCCTGCTCGCCGACGGTCGCGTGTTCTACAGCGGCGGCCAGTACGGCAGCAACAACGGGGTGCGGCCGAGCGTGTGGGACCTGGCTTCCAACGAGGTGACCGACGTGCCGGGCCTGCCCGGCGCCGGGCTGCGCAACCAGTCGGCGAGCGTGCTGCTGCCGCCGGCGCAGGACCAGCGGGTGATGATCGTCGGCGGCGGGCCGTGGGACATGCACGACCACTCCGGCGCGACCGCGTCGGCCGCCATCGCGGACCTCTCCGCCGCCGCGCCCCGCTACACGCCCGCGGCTGACCTGCACATGGCGCGGATGCACCTGTGCGCGACGCTGCTGCCGGACCGGACGGTGCTGGTCAACGGCGGCTCGATGATGGAGGAGCACGCCGACGCGGCGGCGCTGGGCGCCGAGATCTTCGACCCGGCGAGCGGGGCGTGGACGATGGCCGCGGAGAGCCGGGTGCCGCGGCTGTACCACTCGGTCGCGCTGCTGATGCCGGACGGCAAGGTCGTGACCGCGGGCTCCAACCCGGCGCGCAAGACCGAGGAGATGCGCATCGAGGTGTTCTGGCCGCCGTACCTGTTCGCCGGCCCGCGCCCGCTGGTCGTCGTGACGACACCGGAGGTGCACTACGGCGACACGCTGGAGGCCGGCGTCCCGGACCCGGCGGACATCGCGAGCGCGTCGCTGATCCGCCCCGGCGCGACCACGCACTCCAGCGAGCTGGAGCAGCGGCTGGTGGATCTGCCGGTCACGGTGACGGGGGAGGACACGCTCGGGTTGCGGCTGCCCGCGTCGGCGAACCTGGCGCCGCCCGGCTGGTACCTGCTGACGGTGGTGAACCACGCGGGAGTCCCGTCACCCGCGGTGTGGGTGCGGCTGAGCTGACCGGTCAGACCGCCAGGCGCTGGAACAACGCGACCGGGAACGCGCCCGTGCGCACGAGCGTCCGGGCCGTGCGGCGGCCGGCGGCGGCGGTGGCCGCGCGGACCGCGCCGGAGGGTGCCCAGCGGATGTCGTATATCCACAGTGGACCGCCGGGACGCAGGACCTGGTGCAGGGCGGTCACGATCGCGGGGACGTCGGTCCAGTGGTGCATGCTCGCCGTGGACACGACGAGATCGGCTGTGGCGGCCGGCAGCGGGAGGTCCGCCAGGTCGGCGACCGTGAACCTGACCCGGTCCGCGAGGCCCGCCCGCTCGGCGCGCTCGACCGCGACGTCCACCATGGCCTGTTCCAGGTCCACGCCGTGCACCCGCAGATCCGGCCGCCGCTGCGCGATCTCCGCGGCGAGCAGGCCCGTGCCGCAGCCGGCGTCCAGCACCAGCCCGCCGCTCGGCGCCGCCGCGGCGACGTCGTCGGCGACCCGCCGGTGGAGAGTGCGGAACGCGCGGCCCGCGTGCCTGTCGTACGACCGCCCGTCGGCGAAGAGGTGCCGCTGGCCGAGCCCGTGCAGTGTCCGGTGCATGACCGCTCCCTATGATGGTTGACAGTGGCAACTGTGACCGATGCTAGCGTCAACGGTTGCCAGTATCAACCATGGAGGTGTGGTGGCGGAGATCGACTCGCTGGAGGCCCTGCTCGCCCGGGTCATGCGGCTGGTCGCGACGCAGGGCGACGAGCCGGCCGGCGACGGGGCGGCGGCGATGACGCTGACCGAGGGCGTCGTGCTCGTCGAGCTGCTCGGGGCGGGGGAGGTGACGCAGGCGCAGCTCAGCGCCCGGCTGCGGGTGGACAAGAGCCGGATGAGCCGGGTCTGCTCGGCGCTGGAGCGCAAGGGGCTGGTCGCCCGGGAACGGGACGAGCGCAACCGGCGCAACCTGGTCGTGCGGATCACCGGCGAGGGGACCACCGCGGCGAAGCGGCTCCGCGAAACCTGGCGGGAACGGCACGAACGCATGCTCGGCGCGATGACCGCCGAGGAGCGGCAGGGGCTGATGCTGGGGCTGCGGGCGCTGGCCCGCGAACTCGACGGCTTCCACCCCCCGCAGGAGGCGATCTGACCCCGGGTGATCCCACCCCACAGGGAGATCGCCCGGGGCCGGACCCGTCGGCAGGCCGGGACGCCTGCCGTTGCTGGCTTCCCGCCCTGCCCGCTTGAGGGCCGCGGTCGCCGGCCGGCCGATTGCCACGCGAACCGGCGCTCGCCCGGCCCGGATGGGGCCATGCGCCGGGGTAAGACACCGCCTGGACGGGGTCACCATCCAGGCGGCGCTTGCTGCCCGGGCACGGTCCAGACGGGGGTCACCGTCGGGACCGTGCACGGGATTCCTCTGCCCTGCGGTCACCGCCAGGCGGCGGCCGCAGGGCTGGTCGCTGCCCGGGCACGGTCCGGGCGGGATCACCGTCCGGATAGGCCGCGGGTATTCCTCAGCCGAGTGCGGTCACGGCCGGGGCGCCGTCCGAACCGGAGTCACCGGCCGGACGGCGCGGCACCCTCAACCCAGCGCGGGCACCGCCAGGCGGCGTTCGTTCGCCGTCGCGTCGTCGGGGGCTTCCTGGGCGGTGCGTTCCGCCTCGACGCGGGCCCGGTAGTGCGCCACCTCGCGGTCGCGGCGCTCGGCGGTCCAGCCCAGCTCCGGGGCGATCAGGTCGGCCACCGCGGGCGCCGCCGCGAGTCCGCGGTCCCGCTGCTCGATCGAGATCCGCGTCCGCCGCGTGAGCACGTCCTCCAGGTGCAGCGCGCCTTCGTGTGTCACGGCGTACACCGCCTCGGCCTTCAGGTAGTCCGGCGCCCCGGGGATCTCCTCGCCCAGCTCCGGCCGCTCACCGACCAGGGCCAGCACCTCCTCGACCGCCGTGCCGTACCGGCCCAGCAGGTGCTCGATCCGCGCCACCGGCAGGCCCGCCCGCCGCGCGAGCGCGTACCGGCCCTCCCAGACCTCCGCGTACCCGCGCGCGCCCACGATCGGCAGCTTGTCCGTCCACGACGGCGGCGCCGGACGGTCCACATCGGACATCGCCGCGTCCACCGCGTCCGCGGCCATCACCCGGTACGTCGTGTACTTCCCACCGGCCACGACCACCAGTCCCGGCACCGGGTGCGCCACCGCGTGCTCCCGCGACAGCTTCGTCGTCGCGGTCGCCTTCGCCGCCAGCAGCGGCCGCAGCCCGGCGTACACGCCCTCGATGTCGTCGCGCGTCAACGGCTTGCGCAGCACCGCGTTCACGTGGTCGAGCACGTAGTCCACGTCCGCGCGGCTGGCCGCCGGGTGGTCGCGGTCCAGGTCCCACTCGGTGTCCGTGGTGCCGACGATCCAGTGCGGGCCCCACGGAATCACGAACAGCACGCTCTTCTCGGTGCGCAGGATCAGCCCGGTGTCCAGGTCGATCTTCTCCCGCGGCACCACCAGGTGGATGCCCTTCGACGCGCGCACCGTGAACGGCTTCTCGATGCCGGCGGCCTCGGCGATGTCGTCGCTCCACACCCCGGTCGCGGCGATCACCACCCGCGCCCGCACGGTGATCTCCGCGCCGCTCTCCCGGTCGGTGACCCGCGCGCCCACGACCCGCTCGCCGTCGCGGACCAGCGAGGTCACCCGCGTCCTGGTGACCACCGCCGCGCCCTGGTCGGCCGCCGTGCGCGCGATCATCATCGTGTGCCGCGCGTCGTCGACCTGCGCGTCGTAGTACTGGATCGCGCCGATCAGCGCGTCGTCGGCGAGGCCGGGCGCCACCTCGAACGCGCGCCGCCGGCTCAGGTGCCGGTGCCGCGGCAGCGCCCGCGCCCCGCCGAGCGTGTCGTACAACGTGACCCCGGCCCCGATGTAGCCGCGCTCCCAGACCCGGTGCTGGAGCGGCACCAGGAACTTCACCGGCCGCACCAGGTGCGGCGCGAGGGTGCGCAGCAGCAGCCCGCGTTCCCGCAGCGCCTCCCGCACCAGCTTGAAGTCCAGCTGCTCCAGGTAGCGCAGACCGCCGTGGATCAGCTTGCTCGACCGGCTGGACGTGCCCGCGGCCAGGTCGCGGGCCTCGACCAGGGCGACCGACAGCCCGCGCGAAGCCGCGTCCAGCGCGGCGCCCGCGCCGGTCACGCCGCCACCGACGACGAGCACGTCGAACTCTTCGTTCGCCAGCCGCCGCAGCGCGTCGCCGCGGTAGGCGGGGGACAGGGGTTGGGACACGGCTCTCTCCTCTTTTCCAGGCCAGGTGCCGGAGCGGCGAGCCGCCTCGGGGTGTCGCCACGCGGGCCGCTCCGGCACGGGATTCACTCGACGTCGACCCAGTCGAGGGTGCGGCCGACGGCCTTCTGCCAGCCGGCGTACCCCTCGGCGCGCTGGGCGTCGTTCCACGACGGCTCCCAGCGCCGGTCCTCGTTCCAGTTCTGTTCCAGCTCGTCGGTCGACCGCCAGAACCCGGCGGCCAGCCCGGCCGCGTAGGCGGCCCCGAGCGCGGTGGTCTCGGCGACGACCGGCCGGGACACCGGCACGCCGAGGATGTCCGCCTGCAGCTGCATGCACAGCTCGTTCGCGGTGACGCCGCCGTCGACGCGCAGCACGTCGAGCGTGACGCCGGAGTCGTTCTGCATGGCCTCCACGACGTCACGCGTCTGATAGCAGATCGATTCCAGGGTGGCGCGCGCCAGGTGGGCGTTGGTGGTGGCGCGGGTCAGGCCGACGATCGCGCCGCGGGCGTCGGAACGCCAGTACGGCGCGAACAGCCCGGAGAACGCCGGGACGAAGTAGATCCCGCCGTTGTCCTCGACCTGCCGGGCCAGGGTCTCGCTCTGCGAGGCGCCGCTGATGATGCCGAGCTGGTCGCGCAGCCACTGCACCGCCGACCCGGTGACCGCGATGGAGCCTTCCAGCGCGTACACCGGCTTGTCGTCGCCGAACTGGTAGCACAGGGTGGTGAGCAGCCCGTGCTTCGACCGCACCAGCTCGTGGCCGGTGTTGAGCAGCAGGAAGTTGCCGGTGCCGTAGGTGTTCTTGGCCTCGCCGGGCCGGAAGCACACCTGGCCGACGGTGGCCGCCTGCTGGTCGCCGAGCACGCCGGTGATCGCGATCTCGCCGCCGAGCGGCCCGTCGGCGCGGGTGGTGCCGAAGTGGCCGGACGACGGCTTGATCTCCGGCAGCATCCGGCGCGGGATGCCGAAGAACGACAGCAGCTCGTCGTCCCAGTCCAGCTTCTCCAGGTCCATCAGCATGGTGCGGGAGGCGTTGGTGACGTCGGTGACGTGCACGCCGCCGTCCACCCCGCCGGTGAGGTTCCAGATCAGCCAGCTGTCGGTGGTGCCGAACAGGGCGTCGCCGTTCTCCGCGTCGGCCCGGACCCCGTCGACGTTCTCCAGGATCCACTGCAGCTTGCCACCGGAGAAATACGTGGCGGGCGGCAGCCCGGCCTTGCGGCGGATCACCTCGCCCTGGCCGCCCCGCTCCAGCGCGGAGGCGATCCGGTCGGTGCGGGTGTCCTGCCAGACGATGGCGTTGGTGTAGGGGCGGCCGGTGCGCCGGTTCCACACCACGGTGGTCTCGCGCTGGTTGGTGATGCCCAGCGCGGCCAGGTCGGCGACCGTCAGGTTCGCCTTGGTCAGCGCGCTCGCGATCACCGCGCGGGTGCGCTCCCAGATCTCGGTGGGGTTGTGCTCGACCCAGCCCGGCCGGGGCAGGATCTGCTCGTGCTCCAGCTGGTGGCGGGCGATCTCGTTGCCGCCGTGGTCGAAGATCATGAACCGGGTGCTGGTGGTGCCCTGGTCGACGGCACCGACGAAATCGGGCATGGTCACTCCTTCGTGAACTCAGGCGGTGGGCTCGAGGGCCTTGGCGGGCCCGATGTCCTCGGTGCGGGGCAGGTGGCGGCTGATGAAGTACTTGTAGATCGCGCCGCCGATGACCGCGCCGACGATCGGCGCGAGGATCGGGACCCACCAGTACGGGTTGCCGTACTGGTCGCTCCACGCGGTGTCGTAGCCGGTCAGCCAGGACGCCAGGCGCGGCCCGAAGTCGCGGGCCGGGTTGATGGCGTAGCCGGCGTTGGTGCCCCAGGCCATGCCGATCGCGACGACCAGGAAGCCGACGACGACCGGGCCGAGGTTGGCCGCCGGCGCGGTGTTGCGCAGGTCGGTGATCGCGAAGATGACCAGCGCCAGGATCGCGGTGCCGATCACCTGGTCGCGGAAGGCGCCCCAGTCGCCCACCGGCAGGGTGCCGTTGCCCGGCAGGGTCGAGAACACGCCCTGGGTCTTGATGGTCAGGCCCGGGTCGACGGCGTTCAGGACCTCGGTGTAGTTCCAGCGCACCAGCAGCGCGGCGACGAACGCGCCGGCGGTCTGGGCCAGCGCGTAGGGCGCCACCTTGCGCCAGGAGAAGCCCTGGAACACGGCGAGCGCGACGGTGATCGCGGGGTTGAGGTGGGCGCCGCTGATCCGCGATGCGACGTAGACGCCCAGCGTGACGCCGATGCCCCAGGCCCAGGCGATGCTGTCGTGGTCCCCGATGCCGGCGGCCGACACCTGGGCCACCACCCCGCATCCGAACAGGATGAGGATCATCGTCCCCACGAACTCGGCGGCGAGTTCGCCGGCGAGTCCGTGAGCCTTGAGGCTTCGCGTCATTGCTTCCTCCACAAAGGACCGGTTCCCCCATTGGTGACGCCGAAGCTATGACCGGCGGTGAGACCGCGGCAACGCGCGGTGGTCGGCATTGTCGAACACTCGGAAGTGCGGTTCGACATTGTCGAACCCGCGGCGGGCGGGTTAGGGTCCCCGCTGTGCCGGGTCCCATCCAGTCCATCGAGCGCGCCGCCGCGATCCTCCGGCTGCTGGCGCGCGGTTCCGGGCGCCTCGGCGTCGTGGAGATCGCCGAGTCGCTGGAGCTGGCCAAGGGCACCGCGCACGGCATCCTGCGCACCCTCGCCGGCGTCGGGTTCGTCGAACAGGACCGCGACACCGGCAAGTACCAGCTCGGCGCCGCCCTGCTGCACCTGGGCAGCAGCTACCTCGACGTGAACGAGCTGCGCTCCCGCGCCATCAACTGGGCCGACGCGCTGGCCGCCCGCAGCGGCGAGGCGGTGCGCATCGGCGCGCCGCTGGAGGGCCGGGTGCTGGTGGTGCACCACGTGTTCCGCCCGGACGACAGCCCGCAGACCCTGGACGTCGGCGCGATGCTGCCGCTGCACGCCACCGCGCTGGGCAAGGTGCTGCTCGCCTACGACGCCGCGCTGCTGGCGTCCTGGCGCGCGGCCGGGCCGGAGGCCTACACCCGGCGCACCCTGCCGCCTGCCGCGGTCGCCCGCGCGCTGGCCGAGGTCCGCCGGGCAGGCTGGGCGGCCGAGCGCGGCGAGATGGTGCCCGGCGAGGCCGGGATCGCCGCGCCCATCCGCGGGCACGGTGGCATCGTGGTCGGCGCGATCGGCGTCTCCGGCGCCGAGGACCGGATCTGCGAGCCCAGCGGGCACCCGAAACCGCGGCTGCTGGAGCAGGTCCGCGACGCGGCCAGGGCGGTCTCCCGCGACCTCGTCGCGTCCCGGTGAGGAGGAGGTGATCCGGTGCAGCACTACGTGATGGCGGTCGACCAGGGCACCACGTCGACCCGGTGCATCCTGTTCGACGCCCGCGGGCGGCTGGTGTCCGTGGCGCAGCGCGAGCACCAGCAGCACTTCCCGCGCCCGGGCTGGGTCGAGCACGACGCGACCGAGATCTGGCGCAACCTCGGCCGGATCGTGCCGCAGGCGCTGGCCGACGCGGGCATCGGCGCTGAGCAGGTCGCCGCGCTCGGCATCGCCAACCAGCGCGAGACGACCGTGCTGTGGGACCGGCACACCGGCGTGCCCGTGGGGCGGGCGATCGTGTGGCAGGACACCCGCACCGACGCGATGGTCGAGGCGCTGGCCCGGGAGCCGGGCGCGGACCGCGTCCGGCGGCTGTGCGGGCTGCCGCTGGCAACGTACTTCTCGGCGCCGCGCATCCGCTGGCAGCTGGAGCACATGCCGGGGCTGCGCGAGCGGGCCGAGCGCGGGGACGTGCTGTTCGGCACGATCGAGAGCTGGCTGATCTGGAACCTCACCGGCGGGCCGGACGGCGGCGTGCACGTCACCGACGTCACCAACGCCTCGCGCACGATGCTGATGAACCTGCGGACGCTGTCCTGGGACGACGAGCTGCTGGAGTTCTTCGACGTGCCGCGCGCGATGCTGCCGGAGATCCGCTCGTCCACCGAGGTGTACGGCACGACGTCGCGGGTGGTGCCGGGGATCCGGATCGCCGCCGCGCTCGGCGACCAGCAGGCCGCGTTGTTCGGCCAGACGTGCTTCGCGCCGGGCGAGGCGAAGTGCACCTACGGCACCGGCAGTTTCCTCCTGCTCAACACGGGGACCACGCCGGTGCTGTCCACGCACGGCATGCTCACCACGGTCGGGTTCCGCATCGGCGAGGAGCCCGCGGTGTACGCGCTGGAAGGCTCGATCGCCGTCACCGGCTCGCTGGTCCAGTGGTTCCGCGACGGGCTCGGCCTGATCGGCAGCGCGCCGGAGATCGAGACGCTGGCGCGGACGGTGGAGGACAACGGCGGGTGCTACATCGTGCCGGCGTTCTCGGGGTTGTTCGCGCCGCACTGGCACAGCGAGGCGCGCGGCGTGATCGCCGGGCTCACCTCCTACATCACCAAGGGGCACCTGGCGCGGGCGGTGCTGGAGGCCACCGGCTGGCAGACGCGCGAGGTGGTGGAGGCGATGAACGCCGACTCCGGGCTCGCGTTGTCCACGCTGCGCGTCGACGGCGGGATGACCGCGGACAACCTGCTGATGCAGTTCGTCGCGGACGTCCTGGACGTGCCGGTGGTGCGCCCGATGGTGGCCGAGACGGTGTCGCTGGGCGCGGCCTACGCGGCGGGGCTGTCGGTCGGGTACTGGCCGGACCTGGAGGGGCTGCGGCGCAACTGGCACCGCGCCGGCGAGTGGCTGCCGGAGATGGACCCGTCCCGCCGCGAGCGGGAGTACGCGCACTGGCGGCAGGCGGTGGAGCTGACGTTCGGTTGGACCCGCCCGTCCCCGGCGGCGACCGCAGGCACCGACGTGACCGAGCTGGTGCAGGCCGACCACCGGCGGATGGAGGAGCTGTTCCGGGAGCTGCGCAACGACGAGGCCGACCGGGCCGCACTGGCGGGTGAGCTGGTGTCGCTGCTGACCGCCCACGCCACGGCGACTTCGCGGGTCCTGCACCCGGCCGCGCCCGGGACGGACATCGCCGCCGACGTGCGCGCGCTGGCGGAGTCCGCTTCGGAGAAGGCGTTGCTGCGCCTGGAAACCGTTGTGGAGGACCACATCCGCGCGGAGGAGCGCGGTCTGCTGAACGAGCTGCGCCGCACGGTGTCGCCCGCCGAGCGGCTGAGCCTGGGGCGGGCGTTCGCGGCGGAACGCGCGCGCCGGCTGGACGCCACGCCGGATCCACGGCGCGGGCTGCGCCTGTGAAGGGCAGCCCACGCCGGAGTGTTCAGCGGATCAGGTCCTCCACCGTCGGGGCGATCGTGCCGAACAGGTCGCCGATCGTCGTCAGGGCCGCGGTACGCAGCGTGCCCGCCGCCACCGGCGTGCCGTCCGGGGCAGGCAGGCTCCGCGTGGCGGTGGCCTCGGCGACGACCGTCGGGCGGTAGCCGCGGTTGAAGGCGCCCTGGGCGGTGAACGTTACGCACATGTGGGTCATGAAACCGGCCAGCACCAGCTCCGTGCCGGAACCCAGCTCGCGCAGCACCTTCTCCAGCCCGGTCTCGTGGAAGGCGTCCGGGAACCGCTTGACCACCACGGGCTCACCCTCGGCGGGCGACACCTCGGGGCTGATCGCGCCGATGTCGGCCCGGATGTCGTACGGGCTGCCGGGCCCGCCGTCGTTGATGACGTGCACGACCGGCGCGCCGGCCGCGCGGGCGGCGGCGAGCAGGCGGGCCGCCGCGGCGAGAGCGGGCTCGGCGCCTTCGAGGGCCATCACCCCGGTGCGGTAGGTGTTCTGGAAGTCGATCAGCACGACGGTGGCGTCGGCGAGCCGGGGCAGCCCGGCGCCGAGGCCCAACACGTCCCGCAGGGTCGGGGAAACGGGCATGACGAAACTCCTTCTGGGCAGGGAAACGGCAGGCGCGGCGGGAGTGCCGCGCCCGGAATCACCGGGTCAGACGGTGGTGCGGAACCGGCGTCGGTAGGCCGCCGGCGTGGTGCCGATCTGCTTGCGCATCGCCCGGTGCAGGGTCTCCACCGAGCCGAGCCCGCATGCCGCGGCGATCCGGTCCAGCGGCTCGTCGGTGCTCTCCAGCAGACGGCGCGCGGCCTCCACCCGGGCGGCCTCGACGTAGGCGGCCGGCGGATGGCCGGTCTCCTGCCGGAAGACCCGGGCGAAATGCCGCTCGCTCAGGCACATCCGGGCCGCCAGCGCCGCGGTGGACAGGTCGCCGTCGAGGTGGTCGGCGATGAACATCCGCAGCTCGTCGATGTCCCGGCGGGAGGCGGGCGGCGTGCTCAGCGGGACCGAGAACTGGCTCTGCCCGCCCTGGCGCTTGAGGTACATGACCAGCTGCCGCGCCACGTCCAGGGCGACCTCCTCGCCGAGGTCCTCGGCCACCAGCGCCAGCGCGAGGTCCATGCAGGCGCTGATCCCGGCGCCGGTCCACACGTTCCCGCTGCGCACGAAGATCGGGTCGGGGTCCACCCGCACCGCCGGGTGGTCGGCGGCCAGCTGCGCGGCGGTCGACCAGTGGGTGGTGGCGGTCTTGCCGTCCAGCAGCCCGGCCGCGGCCACCACGTGCGCTCCCACGCACACCGAGGCGACCCGGCGGGCCTGCGGCGCGGTCGCCTTGACCCAGGTCACCACCTCCTGGTCGATCCGCGCGACCGGCCCGTCCGGGCGCAGGTCGACCGCGCCGGGCACCAGGAGCGTGTCCAGCGCGCCGTCCACGTCGGCGAACGCCAGATCCGTCACCAGCCGCACCCCCGCCGACGTGGCCACCACGCCGCCGTCCGGTCCGGCGAGCTGGACGACGTAGCCCGCCGAGCCCCGGGTCGCCCGGTTGGCCAGCGTGAACACCTCGGCCGGGCCGGTGACGTCGAGGAGGTCGACGTCGGGGAAGACCGCGATCACGACACGGCGGGTGGTTGGCATGCACCCATCGTGACCGGCGGCCGGCCATGGCGGCAATGACGGTGTTCTGTCACATCCGGACACGCCTCACAATCGAGGGCGCTGTCTCGTCGAACAGGGGGAGCACGTCACCGAGGGAGCCGCCATGACCACCGATCCGGGCCTGAGCGCCGTCGTCAGCGAGCGGCGCCAGCTGATCAACCTCGCCTACCGGCTGCTCGGCACGCTGGCCGACGCCGAGGACGTCGTGCAGGAGACCTACGCCCGGTGGTACTCCCTGTCCCGCGCGCAGCAGGAGGCGATCGCCTCCCCGGGCGCGTGGCTGACGACGGTGGCCAGCCGGATCTGCCTCGACCTGCTCGGCTCGGCCCGCGCCCGCCGCGAGCGGTACGTCGGCGAGTGGATCCCGGAGCCGCTGCCCGACCGCGGGTCCGCCGCCGACCCGGCCGACCGCGTCACGCTCGACGAGTCGGTCAGCATGGCCTTCCTCGTGGTGCTCGACGCGATGACCCCGGCCGAGCGGGTGGCGTTCGTGCTGCACGACGTGTTCGGCTACCCGTTCGCCGAGGTCGCCGAGATCGTCGGCCGCACACCCGCGGCGTGCCGTCAGCTGGCCACGTCGGCGCGGCGCCGCGTCCGCGACGCGCGGGTGCCCGCCACCTCCGCCGAGCAGCGGGCGGCGGTCGTGCGGAACTTCAAGCGCGCGTGGGAAAACCGGGACATCCGGGCGCTGGTCGGCCTGCTCGACCCCGGCGCGACGGTGGTCGCCGACGGCGGCGGGCTCGTCAGCGCCGCGCCGCACCCGATCGAAGGCGCGGCGGAGATCGCCCGCTACATGGCCGCGCTCGTCGAGCAGGCCCCCGGCCTGGGCCTTGAGGAACGCCCGGTCAACGGCCAGCCCGGCCTGGTGGTCCGGCACGCCGGCCGCACCGAGGCGGTGCTGGCGTTCGAGGTCGACGGCGACCGCGTCAGCCGGATCTGGGCGGTGCGCAACCCGGAGAAACTGCGGCCCTGGACCGATTCCTGACCCCTGCCCGGTTTGTCTAGGCTGGTGCCCGGACGACGGGGGTGGGCGATGAGCGTGCGCAGTGCGGAGTTCCACGAGATGGTGGACGCGCTGGCGGAGGTCGAGCGCGGCAAGGGCAGCGAGTACACGTCCTTCAGCGTGCGCGGCAAGCGGTTCGGCTACTACTGGCCGCGCACGGAGACCGTGGGGCTGAAGCAGACGCTGATCGAGCAGCAGGCGCTGGTCGCGGAGCGGCCGGAGGTGTTCGAGGAGCAGTTCACCGCCGGCGGGTTCGGCTGGGTGGTGGTCCACCTGGCCGGCATCGACGCCGACGAGCTGGCCGAACTGGTCTACGAGGCGTGGCGGCTGTCCGCGCCGGAGGAGCTCATCGCCGCGCAGCCGTTGCCGCGCTAGCGATCACCACGTCACGGGCGGCACGATCTCGCCGGTCGCGCGCCCGTCCGCGGTGAGCAGCCAGCCCATCCGCTTCGGGGTGCGCAGGTTGATCCCGTTGTCCCGCACGGTGAGCCACGGCAGCTTCTCCCCGATGAGGCGCTCCAGGCGCAGCAGATCGGCCAGCGACCGGGTCCACACGGTGAACGCGATGTTGCTGTCGCCGGTGGTGGACAGGCACATCCGCAGCTCCGGCAGCGTGGTGATCGCGTCGACGGTGCGTTGCTGGTCGGCCGGGGCGACGCTGGCCAGCCAGGTGCTGCTGATCGGCCAGCGCGACACCGACTGGGCGACCTCGCACCGGAACGACAACAGCCCCGAGGCGAGCAGCCGGGCCAGCTGCCGCCGCACGGTCGCCGGGTTGCGGCCGGTCAGCGACGCGAGCTCGGCGGCCGTGCGCCGCCCGTCGTGCGCCAGCGCGGAGATCAGCGGACCCGCGTTCGGCGGCGGGGTCACGCCCGGCGCCGGGCGGGTGGCCCGGGCGGCGGCATCGAACGCCAGCTCCTGCGACCGGTTCAGCGCGTCCAGCCGCCACGAGCTGCCGTCGCGGTGGGTGGCGCTGACGACGTGCGTGCGCTGCCGCTGCAGGCCGGGCATCCGCGGCAGGTCGTCGAGCACGAACGTGGTGAGCCCGGCCAGGTCGGGGGTGATCACGGTGAGCAGCAGGTCCCGGCCGCGCGTCGACTCCTCGACGGTGACCGCCCGCGGATCCGCGCACACCGCCCGCACCACCTCGTCCCGCGCGCCGGGCAGGCAGTCCACCTCGACCAGGGCCAGGACGACTCGCCGGTAGTCGCCGCCGGGGTGGGCCGTCACCCACGCCACCCCGGCCTCCCGCAGGCGGGCCCAGCGCGCCGCCACCGTCGCCGGGGTCGTGCCCAGGATCCTGGCCGCGTCCGCCCAGGTCACCCGCGGCGCGATCTGCATCCCGTGGAGCAGCTCGAGGTCCCGCTCGTCCAGATCCGGATGCACGAAAACCTCCCCGATCCCGGAAACGGTGCGCGAATCATTCGATTTCGGCGGCCAAAGGGTAGCCGTTGCGCAAACTCCTGGGAACAACGTGACGACGAGGAGGGCGAGAACGGATGTCGGTCGTGGCGGACGCCAGGGCGATGGCGGAGGACCTCATCCGGCTGCGGCGGGACCTGCACCGCGAGCCGGAGGTCGGCCTGCACCTGCCCCGCACGCAGGAGCGCGTGCTCGCGGCGCTGGACGGCCTGCCGCTGGAGATCACCACCGGCCGCAGCTCCACCGCGGTCACCGCCGTGCTCCGGGGCGCCGACTCCGGCCGGGCGGTGCTGCTGCGCGCCGACATGGACGGGCTGCCCGTGCAGGAGGCGACCGGGCTGGACTACGCCTCGCGTGCCGAGGGGACCATGCACGCCTGCGGGCACGACCTGCACACCGCGATGCTCGCCGGCGCGGCCCGGCTGCTGTCCGACCGCCGCGACCGGCTGGGCGGGGACGTGGTGTTCATGTTCCAGCCGGGGGAGGAGGGCTGGGAGGGCGCGCGGGCCATGATCGACGAAGGCGTGCTCGACGCCGCAGGCCCGCGTGTCGAGGCCGCCTACGGGCTGCACGTGTTCTCCACGTTCGAGCCCGGTTTCACCAGCAGGCCAGGGCCGATGATGGCCGCTTCGGCGTCCTTCGCGGTCACCGTGCGCGGCCGCGGCGGGCACGGCTCCGCCCCGCACCTGGCGCGCGACCCGGTGCCGGTCGCCGCCGAGATGATCACCGCGCTGCAGACGATGGTCACCCGCCGCTTCGACGTCTTCGACCCCGTGGTGCTCACCGTCGGGGTGGTGCGGGCGGGATCCCGCAGCAACATCATCCCGGAGACCGCGCGGTTCGAGGCCACCGTCCGGACCTTCTCCCGCGACGCCGGGCAGCGCGTGCGCGACGCCGCGGTCCGGCTGGTGCGGGGCATCGCGCAGGCCCACGACGTCGAGGCCGACGCCGAGTACCTGGAAGCCCGTCCCGCGACGGTCAACGACGACGGCGAGACCGCGTTCGCCCGCGACGTGGTGCGCGAGACGTTCGGCGACGACGGCTACGCCACCATGCCCAACCCCATCGCCGGCGCCGAGGACTTCTCCCGCGTCCTGGCCGAGGTGCCCGGCTGCTTCCTCGCCCTCGGCGCGCTGCCCGCCGGCGCCGACCCGCGCCGGGCGGCGTTCAACCACAGCCCGCACGCCGTGTTCGACGACTCCGTGCTCGCCGACGGCGCGGCCCTGTTCACCGAGCTGGCACGACGCCGGCTCGCGTCCGAAGGAGACCGACCATGACCGAGACCGCGCAGCGCGGCACCCGGGCCCCGGCCACGCGCCGCACCACCACGCTCGTCGGCACCGGCCTCGGGCACGCGCTCGAGTGGTACGACTGGGGCATCTACGCGATCTTCGTGCCGTTCTTCGCCACCCAGTTCTTCGACCGCGGCAACCAGTTCTCCGCGATGCTGTCCAGCCTGGCCGTGTTCGCCGTCGGGTTCGTCGCGCGGCCGCTGGGCGGGCTGCTGTTCGGCTGGTTCGCCGACCGCGCCGGGCGGCGGACCGCGATGACGGTGACGGTCGCGACCATCGCGGGCGCCAGCTTCGCCATCGGTGTCGCCCCCACCTACGCCGCCGTCGGAGCGTGGGCGTCGCTGATCCTGCTGCTCGCCCGCGTGGTGCAGGGCCTGGCCTGCGGCGGGGAACTGCCGTCGGCGCAGACCTACCTGTCCGAAATGGCGCCCGCGGCCCAGCGCGGGCGGTGGTCCAGCCTGATCTACATCGCCAGCGTCTTCGGCAACACCGTCGGCGTCGTGCTGGGGCTCGTCCTCACGGTCGTGCTGACGCCGGAGCAGATGCAGTCCTTCGGCTGGCGCATCCCGTTCCTGCTCGGCGGCGTGTTCGGGCTGGTGGCCGTCTACATGCGACGGAACCTGGCCGAGAGCGAGACGTTCACCGCGTCGCGGCGGCGCGAGAAGGCCCGGCTGTGGCCGGCGATCGTGGAGCACCGCAGGCAGGCGCTGCAGGTGATCGGGCTGTCCGTCGGGTTCACCGTCGTCTACTACTCGTGGGTTATCGCCGCCCCGGCGTACGCGATCAGCTCCCTGCACATCGGGTCGACCGCCGCGCTGTGGGCCGGGGTCGGGTCGGCGGTGATCCTCATGGTCACGATGCCGTTCTGGGGCATGCTGTCGGACCGGATCGGACGCAAGCCGGTGCTGCTGATCTCCACCCTCGGGTGCGCGGCGCTGCTGTTCCCGGTGCAGTTCCTCGTGCGCACCAGCGCGTGGCAGCTGTTCCTGGGCATGAGCCTGGCGGCGGTGTTCATCTCCGCGGGCGTGTCGATCCTGCCCGCGGTGTACGCGGAGATGTTCCCGACCGCGATCCGCGCACTGGGGCTCGCCGTGCCGTACTCGATCGCCGTCGCGGCCTTCGGCGGGACCGCGCCGTATCTTCAGGCGTGGGTGGGCGCCGAGTTCGGCCGGTCCGCCTTCACCGGATACCTCGTCCTGCTGATGCTGGTGTCCACCGCCGCCATCGCCACCCTGCCCGAGACCCGAGCCAAGGAACTGAGCTGAACCATGTCCCTGCTGGACGCGCTGACCGACGGCCACCGCATCGCCGACCTCTCGCAGCCGCTGGAGAACGGCATGCCGTCCTCGCCGACGCACCCGCCGTTCCGGTTCGCGCTCGCCCAGCGGCACGGTGACATCGTCCGCGAGGACGGCCTCACCGGGTCGCACGAGCTGATCGTGATGGGCGGGCACGTCGGCACCCACATGGACGCGGTCAGCCACGTCGCGGCCGACGGCGTCCTGCACGGCGGGGTGCCGGTGGCGCAGGCGCTGGAGCGGGGACGCTACCGGGTCGGCGGCATCGAGGCGGTGCCGCCGATCCTGTGCCGCGGGGTGCTGTTCGACATCCCGCGGCTGCGGGAGGTGCCGCGGCTCGGACCGGGGGAGGCCGTCACCGCGGAGGATCTCGCCGCGACCGGTCTGGACGTGCACGCTGGGGACGTCGCCCTCGTCCGCACCGGGTGGGCGCAGCTGTGGGACCGGCCTGCGGACTACCTCGGCGGCGAGGGTGGCGTGCCGGGACTGGATGCGAGCGGCGCGGAGTGGCTGGCCGAGCGCGGGGTGCGCGCGGTCGGCGGCGACACGATCGCGCTGGAGCAGATCGGCCCGGAGGCGGGGCTGGGGCGGCTGCCGGTGCACCGGATCCTGTTGCAGGAGAACGGGATCAACATCATCGAGGTGATGAACCTGGAGGAGCTGGCGGCGGCCGGGCCGGCGGAGTTCCTGTTCGTGTGCGCGCCGCTGCCGGTCGTCGGGGCCACTGGCGCGCCCGTGCGGCCGCTGGCAGTGTGGTGACGCGTGACCGGTCAGAAGGAACGGATGCTCGCGGGGGAGCTGTACCGCGCGGACGACCCGGAGCTGCAGGCCTCGCTGCGCCGTGCGGCGGAACTGCAGCGGCGGTTCAACGACGGCGGGGACCCGGCGGTGCTGCGTGAGCTGCTGGGCTCGGTCGGGGAGGACACCGAGGTGCGGCCGCCGCTGTACGTCGACTACGGCTCGCACGTCACCGTCGGGCCGCGCGCGTTCCTCAACTACGGCGCGGTGCTGCTGGACGTCGCCCCGATCACGATCGGCGCGGACGCGCAGATCGGCCCCGGCGTCCAGCTGCTGACCCCCACCCACCCGCTCGACGCGCGGCTGCGGCGGGACAAGTGGGAGGCCGCGGAGCCGATCACCCTGCACGACAACGTGTGGCTCGGTGGTGGGGTGATCGTGTGCCCCGGCGTGACGATCGGGGAGAACACGGTGGTGGGCGCGGGGTCGGTGGTGACGCGCGATCTGCCGCCGGACGTGGTGGCGGTCGGCAACCCGGCGCGCGTGGTGAAGAAACTCTGAATTTCCTCCCCGTCCCGTCGATCCGGCGTGTGGTGGTTCGACGTACCGGTAAGGACGAGGAGGAAGGACGAGAGCGATGACCACCACGACGCTGCTGACCCGGATCGCACTGGACGACGCGCTCGTCGCCGAGGACCACGCCGAGGAGTGCGGTTTCCTGGACCCGCTGGACCGGATCACCTGCCCGGTGCACCGGCGGTGGATCCACCAGTGCTGCCACAGCGACCTGCACGTCAGCCAGGTCAGCGGGCACCGGTGGTGCCGCCCCTGCAAACGCGCGCTGGAGGTGGCGGTCGACGAGGTGCTCGGCACGGTCGCCCTGAGGTGCCCCAAGTGCGCCCGGGGAAGCCACACCCGCGCCGACGCGCAACTGATCACCGCCTGCGAAGCGAGCCTCGCCGCGGCATCCCGCGCGGTGCGGCGCGCCGCCTGAAGATTTCTCGGTCGCCTGTGCCCGCCGTGCGTCACTTACCGGTGGAGCGCGCCATGCCCCTCCGCAAGCTCGGGTGGCCGGTCTCCGAGGACGCGGTGACCGAGCTCGTCCTCGGCGAACTGAGCGACGGATGTCGGCCTTGCTGCGGGTGCTGCCGGACAAGCAACGCGAGATCGTCGTGCTGCGAGTGGTCGCCGGGTGGTCCGCGCAGGAGACGGCCGAGGTCGTCGGGTCGACCCCGGGCGCCGTGCGCGTCGCGCAGTACCGGGCGCTCGCGAGCCTGCGCAAGGCCCTCGCCGCGAAGGCTCAGCGCGCCCACTCCGGCACCCAGACGTCCCCGCCCGCGGTGGCCCGGTAGCGGCTGTGCAGGTAGCCGAGGAAGCTCGCCAGCACCGGGTGGGCGTTGTCGGCCCGCCAGATCACCGAGTGCGGGTACACCGGCGTCGGGCCGACGACCGGGATCCGGCGCAGGTCGTAGCTCTCCGGCCACAGGTACCGCGAGCCCTCGCCGACGAAGGTGGCCAGCCGGGCCGAGTCGGCGATCTCCGCGAGCAGCGCTTCGACCCCGAAGCTCGGCCCGATCGTGTCGATGGTCAGCCCGAACGCGGCCGCGAGGTCTTCGTAGTAGCCCTTCGCCTCGGTGTCGGCGAGGCCGGGCATCCAGATCGGGTGCCCGGCGAGCTCGGCGAGCGTCACCGCCGCCGCGCGCGCCAGCGGGTGCCGCGGACCGACCAGCACCTGGTGCCGGTCGTCGATCACGCGCGCCGCCCGCAGCCCGGCCGGCACCTTCCCCGCGGTCGCCCGCAGCGACCGGAAGGTGGCGTCGAGCGTGCCCGCGCCGACCTCGGCCAGCGCCGACGCGGCGTCCACGGTCAGGGTCACCACGTCCAGTTCGATGCCGGGCTGCTGCCGGTAGAAATCGTGCAGGATGCCGGCGGCCGCGACCCGCCGGTTCAGCACGTCGATCCGCAGCGCCCGCCGCCCCGGCGTGACCGCCGTCAGCGCGCGCTCGGCCGCGCGGAGCAGTTCGCGGGCGTGCGGCAGGAACGCCTGCCCGTCCACCGTCAGCCGCACACCCCCGGCCGCGCGCACGAACAGCCGCACGCCGAGCTGCCGCTCCAGGCCGGCCACCCGTTTCGACGCCGCCTGCTGCGTGACGCCCAGCTCGTCCGCGGCCGCCTGGAACCGGCCCGCCGCGGCGACCGCGGCGAAGGTGCGCACCGCCTCGAGATCCACGACGCCGAACCTACTGCCACAACCAGCGGTTGTGCCGCCGCGTCGAAGCCGTTGTTGACAAAAGGCAGGTAATTACCTGCATAATGGTCGGCGTGAGCGCGGAAGCGATGGACGTGGTGTTCAAGGCACTGGCCGACCCGACCCGGCGGCTGCTGCTCGACCGCCTGCGGGAGCAGAACGGGCAGACCCTGAGCCAGGTGTGCGAGCCGCTGGGCATGGCCCGTCAGTCGGCGACCCAGCACCTCGACGTCCTGGTGCGGGCCAACCTCGTGACCGTGGTGCGCCGCGGCCGGGAACGCCTGCACTACCTCAACCCCGGGCCCATCCATGAGATCGAGCAGCGCTGGATCGCCGAGTTCGACAAACCCCGGCTGCGTGTGCTCGCGGCCATCAAAGACCAGGCAGAGGAGTACGCCATGACCGTCCCGGACTACGTCTACGTCACCTACATCCGCGCGAGCGCCGACCAGGTGTGGCGGGCGCTCACCGACGCGGACCTGACCGCCCGCTACTGGGGGCACGCCAACATCTCCGACTGGCAGCCCGGTTCGGTGTGGGAGCACCGCCGCGTGGACGGGTCGGGCGCTGTGGACGTGGTGGGCAAGGTGCTCGAGTCCGAGCCGCCGACCCGGCTGGTGATCACGTTCGAGGATTCGCTGGGCGAGTCGCGCGATCCGTCGGTGGTCACGTTCCTCGTCGAGCCTCACGAGGAGATCGTGCGCCTCACCGTGACCCACGAGAGGCTGCCCAACGAGGAGATGCGCAACGGCATCTCCAGCGGCTGGCCCGCGGTGCTGGCGAACCTGAAGTCGCTGCTGGAGACCGGTGACGTGCTGCCGCAGGCGCCATGGGAGATGTCGGCGGCGCACGCCTGACCCCGCCGCGCTGAGCGGCCGCCCGCTCTGTGGGACGGCTACCGCGCAACGCCCGGGATCCCCCATGATCGGAGGAACTTCCACGGCTCAGGGGGTGGTGACGGTGGCCCGGATCCTCCGCGCGTTCGGGCGCGCGCTCGGCAGCATCGGTCACGCGATGGTCCCGGTCGGCGCGCCCTACGACGTCGGGTTCGCGTTGCCCCGTCCGGATTACCCGCCCCTGGGCCATCCGGCGGACCGTCTCACGGTGCCGCTCTCCGGACGGGAACGGGAAGCCTTCCACGTGCTCGCCGCGGACCTCGCGCTGTGAACGTGCGGCGGCGGACCGTGCTCGGCATGGCGGGGGTCGCCGCGGCCGGTCCGGTGTGGACAACGGCGGCCGCGGCGGCCGACACTCCCATCGTGAAACCGCTGCCACCGGAGGACTTCACCGTGCTCGGCACGAACGCCGAGCTGCGGTGGGACTCGCCGCACCCGGTCGGCGACGTCGTGCCGGTGTCCCGGTTCTTCGTGCGCAACCACACCGCCACCCCGCTGCTCGACGCGCGGACCTGGCGCCTGGAGATCACCGGCGACGGGCTGCGCGGCGGCCCGGTCACCGTCACCTACGACGACCTGCTGCGCCTGCCGTCGGAGACGATCACCGCGGCCATCGAGTGCGCGGGCAACGGGCGCAGCTTCTTCACCTCCCAGCAGGGGCAGACCGTCGCCGGCACCGCGTGGCGGCTCGGTGCGATCGGGGTGGCGCGCTGGCGGGGCGTGCCGCTGGCCACGCTGCTGCACCGGGCCGGCCTCGCCCGCGACGCCGTCGACGTGCTGCCCGAAGGCCTCGACGCCGACTACGTCACCGGCGGGGTGAACCTGGGCCGGGTGCGGCGCCCGCTGCCGGTGGGCAAGGCGCTCGACGACGTGCTGGTCGCGTACGAGATGAACGGCGAACCGCTGCCGCCGGACCACGGCTTCCCGGCCCGGCTGGTGGTGCCGGGCTGGATCGGCATCGCGTCCATCAAGTGGCTCGGCCGCATCCAGGTGTCCCGCACCCCGCTCGACTCGCCGTGGGACACGCAGTACTACCGGCTGACCGGCCCGGACTACCCGCCCGAAGGGGTGCTGGTGACGCGGCAGAACACCAAGAGCGTGTTCGAACTGCCGTGGCGGGCGACCCTCGCCGCGGGCCGGGAGCACGTGCTGCGCGGCCGGTCCTGGTCCGGCTCCGGCGGCATCCGCCGGGTCGAGGTGAGCACCGACGACGGCCGCACCTGGCGGCGCGCCGAGTTCGTCGGCAGCGGCCGCGGGTGGCAGCGGTGGACGCTGCGGTGGCGCCCGCACCCGGGCGAGCACACGCTGCGGGCGCGCGCGGTGGACCGCCACGGTGTGGCCCAGCCGGACACCGAGCCGTACAACACGCAGGGCTACCTGTTCGGCGCCGTCGTCCGCCACCCGGTGGTGGCGGTTTCAAGTCGCGGGCCGGTGGCGCGGTCCTGGCCCGCCGCCACGCGCGACGGGCGCTGGGCGCGACCCCGGTGGTGGTGGTCTAGGTCGTGTCCGGTGGTTGATCCGGCCTTGGGTGCTTGATCTTGGGTTGTGGTGGGTCGGGGTGAGGTGGCGAGGCCTGCTGATGCGGGTGCTGCTCACCCGTGGTCACGCCGGCGACAACCCGCAACTGTTGCCGCTGCTCGACGGGATCGCGGTCGCCCGGATCCCCTACCGGACACGACCTAAGCCGTGCGCGTGTAGAAGAAGTTCTCTCCACCGCCCGGGTCGCCGGTCGTCACGGCGACCGGGCAGCCGAGCACCGTGGACAGTTCCCCGGCCAGCCCGGCGACATCGCCGGCCGCCGCGCCGGGGCGTAGCGCCACCACCAGGTCGAGGTCGGAGTCCGGGCGGTCCTCGCCGCGGGCGGCGGGGCCGGTCAGCCACGCCCGCGTGACCGGGTACCGCGCGAGGACCTCGGTGACGCTCCGGCGCTGCCGCTCCAGGAGTTCGCTCGGGCGCAGCGCGTTCACGAGTTCGGTGGCCAGGTGGAACCCCGCGGCGCGCAGGAGGCGTTCGAGCATCGCGACCGATGGCTGGCGGCGGCCCGCCTCGATCGTCGCCACCGTCGACTGTGGCACGCCGGCCAGGCGCGCCAGTTCCCGTTGCGACATTCGCCGCTGCGCGCGGGCAGCCGACAGCAACTTCGCCGCGGTTCCGGTGACAGCGGATCCGCTCTCGATTCCCTCGCTATCGGTACTCGTTTCGTCACCCATTTTCCCGGTGAATTGTCGCGGCGATTGCCCGGAGTATAAGTCCACGTCGGACGCCGCCGCGCAAGACGAGCTGTTGAACCGCGTTTCTTACGCGCCAGTAGGCAAGCCGTGAGTAGATCTTGAAGAGAGATCGTTTCCTGGAAATTGTTTTTCGCGCGCCGCTCGCAGTTTTTCCGGTGTGGCCGCGGGGTAGTTCTCGGCCGGTACATCCTGCTCGCCCCGATGAGTTCGGGGGGTGGCGCGTGGGTTGTCGGCAGGACTCGCCAATCGCCGGAGTCAGGAGGACTTACGAATGAAGGCAGGATCGCGTGTCGCCCTCGGTGTCGGGCTCGGCTACCTACTGGGCCGCACGAAGAAGATGCGCCTGGCGCTGATGATCGCGGCCGCGGGGGCGACCGGCAAGACCGGCGTCACGCCGGGGAAGCTGCTGCAGAACGGCCTGAGCCAGCTCGGATCGTCCGCGGAGCTGACGAAACTGACCGACGTCGCCCGCGACCAGCTGCTGAGCGCGGCGAAGGCGGCCGCGGTGACGGCGGCCTCGCAGCGCATCGAGTCGCTCAGCGAACGTCTCCAGGACGGTGCCAAGCGCCCGTCCGGGGACGAGGGCGCGGAAGAGGAGCCGGAGGAGACCGACGAGGAGACCGAGGACCGGTCCGAAGAAGCGCCCGAAGAGGACGAAGAGACCCAGGAGGAGCCGGAGGAGGAGCCCGAGGAGGAGCCCGCGCCACCGGCGCGCGCCCGCCGCACCGCCACCCGGCGCCGCCGGGCCGAACCGGAACCCGAGCCCGAGGACGAAGACGAAGACGAAGAGCCCGCTCCGACCCGGGCGCGCCGCACCGGCCGGGCGGCTGCCGCTCGCACCCCGGTCCGCCGGGCGCGGAGGTGAGCGCCATGGCGACCGACCAGATCAGGAAGACCCTCGACAAGGCCACCGGCGCGGCCACCGACACGGTCTCCGGCGTGGCCGACGCCGCGCCGAAGCCGTCCACCGAGCTGACCGAAGCCCTGCGCAAACTGGCCGGCGCGGTCACCACCCGCGCGTCGACCTCGCTGGCGAACCGGATCACCTCGACCTCCGGCCGCCTGCAGGACTACGCCTCGGGTGGCGGCGGTGGCGGCCTGATCGAAGCCGTCACCGGCGGCAAGCCCAGCGTCAAGGGCAAGGCCATGATGGGCGCGGTCAAGGGCGGGCTTTCCGGGCTCGCGGACAAGGTGAAGGACGCCGTCGGCGGCGGCGGCGGCGGTGGCGGGGGCGGCAAGCTCAAGGTCACCAACATCGTCGAGCAGGCCGACATCGGCGCCCCGATCGACCTGGTCTACGACCAGTGGACCCGCTTCACCGAGTTCCCGCGCTTCATGAAGAAGGTCGAGAACGTCGACCAGACCAGCGACGAGAAGCTGACGTGGAAGGCGCAGATCTTCTGGTCGCACCGCACGTGGGAGTCCACGATCCTCGAACAGGTCCCCAACGAGCGCATCGTGTGGCGGTCCGAGGGCGAGAAGGGCCACGTCGACGGCGCGGTGACCTTCCACGAGCTGACCCCGGACCTGACCCGCGTCGTGCTGGTGCTGGAGTACCACCCGCAGGGGCTGTTCGAGCGCACCGGCAACATCTGGCGGGCCCAGGGGCGGCGCGCGCGGCTGGAGCTCAAGCACTTCCAGCGGCACGTGATGACCGAGGCGATCCTGCACCCGGACGACGTCGAGGGCTGGCGCGGCGAGATCCACGACGGCGAGGTCCAGGACGGCGACGAGGAACCCGGGAACGAGGAAGAACCCGAGGAACCCGAGGCCGACGAGGCCGAGGCGCCCGACGAGGAAGAACCCGAAGAAGAAGAACCCGAAGAAGAGGCCGAGGAACCGCCGGCGCGGCGTACACGTGCCCGGGCGTCGGCGGGCAGAGGACGGGGGAGCAGGCGATGACGACAGCGGTGCAGCCGTCGGGCGGTGGCGGGGGCCTGGACCGGCCCACCTCCAGCAGTCTCGCGGACGTGATCGACACCATCCTGGACAAGGGACTCGTCCTGGACGCCTACGTGCGCGTGTCGCTGGTCGGGATCGAACTGCTGACCATCGACGCGCGGGTCGTCATCGCGAGCGTGGACACCTACCTGCGGTTCGCGGAGGCGGTGAACCGGCTCGACATCTCCGACACCGAGCAGAAGGGCCTGCCGGACCTGCTGGAGGACGTGACCTCCGGCGGCGCCAAGGCGAAGACACGGGGAGCGCTCGAAGCCGCCGGTGACAAGCTGCAGGACCTCCTCGGCGGCAACGAGGAGCCGGAGCGCGCCGGGCGCCGGAAGGACGGTGGGCGATGACCGAGGAGCGCGAGACGGTGGTCTACGTGTACGGCATCGTGCCGTCCGACGTGGAGACCGATCCGGAGGCCCGCGGCGTCGGCGACCCGCCCGCCGAGGTCCGCGCGGTCAAGCACGACCGGATCGCCGCGCTGGTGAGCGAGGTGCCGAGGGACAAGCCGCTCGGGCGGCCCGAGGACCTCACCGCCCACGCGTCGCTGCTCGACGCGGCCGCCGCCGAGGTGCCGGTGCTGCCGTTGCGCTTCGGCGCCGTGGTCACCGACGAGGACGCCGTGCGCACCGAACTGCTCGAAGCCAACCAGGACGACTTCGTCGCGGCACTGGACGAGCTGGAGGGCAAGGCGCAGTACGTCGTCAAGGCGCGCTACGTGGAGGAGACCATCCTCCGCGAGATCCTCGAGTCCGACGAGCAGCTCGCCCAGCTGCGCGAGGCGATCCGCGGGAAGTCCGAGGACGCCACGCGCAACGAGCGGATCGCGCTGGGCGAGGGGATCGGCAACGCGATCGCCGCCCGCCGCGAGGCCGACACCAAGCGGGTCGCCGACGCGCTCGCCGGGATCGGCGCCCAGATCGCCCCGCGCGAGCCGACGCACGAAGAGGACGCGGTGCATCTCGCGTGCCTCGTCGAGACGGCCAAGCAGTCCGATCTGGAGGAAGCCGTCGACCGCGTCGCGCGGGACTGGTCGGGCCGCGCCGAGGTGCGCCTGCTGGGCCCGCTCGCGGCATACGACTTCGTCGTGACACAACGGCCGGAGGCGTAGCCGATGGGCCTGCTGTCCGGGATCCTCGGCCTCCCGCTGCTGCCGGTCCGCGGCGTGATCCAGCTCGGTGAGCTGATCCAGCGCCGGGTCAACGAGGAACTCGCCGCGCCGGCGTCGATCCGCCGCGAACTCGAAGCGGCGGAGGAGAAACGCGCGGCCGGGGAGATCTCGCCCGAGGAGGAGGCCGAGGTCCAGCAGCAGGTCCTGCGGCGGCTGAACGTGACGGAGACCGACGAGAAGGAGAGGTGACCCGCCAGTGGCTCCACGCGATGAGGCCGAAGGGGACGGCGCGCTGTCCGCGCCGGAAGCGGCGTCGCGGGCACTCGCCCACGCCGGTGAGCTGATCAGCCGGAACCCGGTGTCGGTCACCTCGGTCGAACCCACCGACGACGGCTGGCTCGTCGAGCTCGAAGTGCTGGAGGACCGGCGCATCCCGTCCTCGGCCGACATGCTGGCCCTGTACGAGCTGGAACTCGGCGCGGACGGCGAGCTGCTCGCCTACCGGCGCACCAAGCGGTACGTCCGCGGCCGGGCCGACAGCGGAAGCGGGGTGTCCTGACATGGCCGCTGGGCAGCCGGCCACCACGCCGGGCGGAGGCGGGTCCCCCGCGCTCGGCAACCACCAGCCCGCCAACCTGGGGGACATCCTCGAGAGAGTGCTCGACAAGGGCCTGGTGATCGCCGGGGACATCCGGGTCAACCTGCTCGACATCGAACTGCTGACCATCAAGCTGCGGCTGGTGATCGCCTCGCTGGAGACCGCGCGGGAGGTCGGGATCAACTGGTGGGAAAGCGATCCGTGGCTCTCCGGCGACACCACGCGGCTGCAGCGGGAGAACCGCGAGCTGCGGGCCCGCGTCGAGGAGCTGGAGGGCGCGGACGAGCGCGCCGTGATCGAGGACCGGCACCGTGACTGAGGACAGCGGGATCTGGCTCTACGCCGTGACCCGGCGGGAGGGCGCCGGCGCGGCAGGGGAACTGCCCGGCGTCGCCGGGGAAGCGCTGCGCACGGTGGAGGCAGGCGGGCTGGCGGCGGTCGTCGGCGACGTTCCACTGGAGACGTTCGGCGAGGAGGCCCTGCACCGCAACCTGGAGGACCTGGACTGGCTCGGCGCCGTGGCCCGCGCGCACGACGCCGTGGTCGGCGCCCTCGCCGGCGCCGGTCCGGTCGTGCCGGTGCGGCTGGCCACGGTGTACCGCGACGAGCACGGCGTGCGCCGCGTCCTCGAACACCGCGGGCACGAGCTGACGCGCACCCTGGACCGCGTCGCCGGGCGGACCGAGTGGGGCGTCAAGGTCTTCGCCGGAGAGCCGCCGCCCGGGCGCGAGGAGACGCCGTCCCGCCGGGGGGCCGGGACGGCGTACCTCGCCCGGCGCCGGGCCGAACGGGACGCGCGCGCGGAATCCGAACGGCTCGCGCGCGAGCAGGCCGCGAAGGTCCATTCCAGACTCGCGGCGCTGGCCGCCGGCGCGCGCCTGCACCCGTTGCAGAGCAAGGCGTTGTCCGGTGACGACCAGCAGATGGTGCTCAACGCCGCCTACCTCGTCGGCGACGACGACGCGCGCACCTTCGCCGAGGCGGTGGCGGCCTGCGACGACGACAGCCCGGCGATCCGGGTGCAGCTCACCGGGCCGTGGCCGCCGTACTCGTTCTCGTCCTTGGAGGAAACATGACCGAACCGGTTCCCGCGCCCGTCGCCGACCAGCCGGTGGCGCTGGTCGACCTGCTCGACCGGGTCCTCGCCGGCGGGGTCGTCGTGACCGGCGAGATCACCCTGTCCATCGCCGACGTCGACCTCGTGCACATCTCGCTGCGGACCCTGCTGTCCTCCGTGAGCGCCCTGCAGCCCGCCGATGACTGACCCCGCGAAGCGCCGCATCGACACCGATCCGGACAGCGTCGAGCGCGGTCTGGCCGGCCTCGTGCTGACCGTGGTGGAACTGCTGCGGCAACTGATGGAGAAACAGGCGCTGCGCCGGGTCGACCGCGGCGACCTCACCGACGAGCAGATCGAGGCGATCGGGCTGACGCTCATGCGCCTGGACGAGCGCATGACGGAACTGTGCGAGCATTTCGGGGTGTCCCCGGAGGAATTGAACATCGATCTCGGCCCGCTCGGCCCGTTGCTGTCGGATCGGCGGTGATGTGAAAAAGGTTTCGCCGGGAATTGTCCGGGAATCCGGAAGCATCGCCGAACAATGGAGTTGCGATGGCTATATCCGGAATCATCAGTGCCTTGCTCGTGGGGTTGGTCATCGGTGTTCTCGGCCGCCTGCTGGCGCCGGGGAAGCAGAACATCCCGATCTGGCTGACCATCGTCGTCGGTATCGTCGCGGCCTTCGCAGGCACCGCGATCGCCCGGGGTGTCGGGTACGCCGACACCGACGGTATCGACTGGCTCGAAGTGCTGACCCAGCTGGTGCTCGCCGTCCTCGGGGTCTCGCTGGCCACCGCCCTGCGGGGCGGCCGCCGGCGCAAGCTCATGCACTGACCCCCTTCCCGGCCCGGCCCGGTCCGGACACGGTTTCCGGCCCGGGCCGGGCGCCCGGTCCCCTCAGTTCACGGATGTGAAAGATGAACCTCACCGAATTCTGGAACGACGCGGTCGGAGCCGTGATCACGTTCCTGCCGAAGTTCGCCGTATTCCTGGTTGTGCTGGTCGTCGGCTGGCTCGTCGCGAAGGCGTTGCGCAAGGTCGTCAAAGTCGTGCTGGAACGGGTCGGTTTCGACCGGGCCGTGGAGCGCGGCGGGATCAAGCGAGCGCTGGAACAGTCCCGGTACGACGCGAGCGGGCTGCTGGCCGCGCTCGTCTACTACGCGGTCCTGCTGATCGCCCTGCAGCTGGCGTTCGGCGTGTTCGGGCCGAACCCGGTCAGCGCCATCCTGGCGGCCATCGTCGCCTGGCTGCCGCGCGCCATCGTGGCCATCGTCATCGTGATCGTCGCCGCGGCCGTCGGCAGCGCGCTGCACGACCTGATCCGCGGCGCGATGGGCGGGCTCAGCTACGGCCCGCTGGTCGCGAAGATGGTGCAGGTCGTGGTGATCGCCTTCGGTGTCATCGCGGCGCTGAACCAGATCGGCGTGGCCACCACGGTCACCGGGCCGGTGCTGATCGCACTGCTCGCGACCGTCGGCGGTGTGCTGGTCGTCGGCGCGGGCGGTGGCCTGATGCGGCCGATGCAGCAGCGCTGGGACCGCTGGCTCAACCGGGCCGAGGAGGAGATCCCGTCGGCCCGCACCAGGGCCGAGGCCTACCGCCGCGGCCGCGAGGACGCGGAACGGGAAGCCGGCGCCGGGGCGCCGCGGCACGCGGCCGAAACCGCCACGATGCCGCAGGAACGGACCGCGGCGATGCCGCCGTCGTCGTCGCCGGGCAGCGGGACGATGCCGCAGGACCGGCCGCAGGCCTGACCTCGTGCAGCGAACGGGGCGCCACTACTCGTGGCGCCCCGTTCGCTTGCCGTGCGCGGATTTCGCCCGCGCCGGACGTTCGTCGTGAATCCCGGGGACCATCGGCACTTCCGCGCGGGGCCGCGGGCGCACCACGATGCCTTCATCCCACAGGTCTCCAGGAGGGTCGCGATGAAGATCGACGAGCTGATCGAGAAGGCGAAGAGCTCGGCCGGTGCGAAGCTCGTGTACACCGAGCCCTACGAGAAGGACGGCATCACGGTGATCGCGGCGGCGAGCGTCGCCAGCGGCGCGGGCGGCGGCGACGGCGTCGACAAGGAGGGGCAGCACGGCGAGGGCGGCGGGTTCGGACTGACCGCCAAGCCGACCGGGGCCTACGTCATCAAGGACGGCACGCTGCGCTGGGAGCCTGCCATCGACGTCAACCGGCTGGTCGGCGTCGTGGGCGCGGTCGTCGTGGCCGTGTTGCTGTTCAGCTCGCGCATCGCGAAGGTCCACGCCCGCCGGGCCATCGCGCGGGCCGCGGCGGTGCCCGCGCCCTGACCGCTGGCCGGCGCGGTGCCGTCAGCGCACCACGGACGCCCCGGGCCGGGGCGCGTCGGCGTGCTCGCCGGTCTGGAGTTTGGCGGCGAGCACGGCCGCCTGGGTGCGGCGTTCCAGTCCGAGTTTGGCCAGCAGCCGGGAGACGTAGTTCTTGATGGTCTTCTCGGCGAGGAACATGCGCTGGGCGATCTGGGCGTTGGTCAGTCCTTCGCCGATGAGGTCGAGCAGGGTGCGCTCGCGGTCGGTGAGGCCGGCCAGCGGCCCGTGGTCGGCGGCGTTCGCCCGCAGTTTGGCCATCAGGGTCGACGCGGCACGCGTGTCGAGCAGGGACCGGCCGGAGCCGACCTCGCGCACGGCCGACACCAGGTGCAGCGCGGCGATGTCCTTGATGGCGTAGCCGCCCGCGCCGGCGAGGATGGCGTTGAGCATGGCCTCCTCGTCGGTGTAGGAGGTCAGGATGAGGACGTTGAGCCCGGGGATCCGTGACCGCAGCTCACGGCAGAGTTCGATGCCGTTGCCGTCGGGCAGGCGCACGTCGAGCACCACGACGTCGGGTTTGAGCGCGGGGATCCGGGCCATGGCCTGCGCGGCGGTGGCGGCTTCGCCGACGACCTCGAGTTCGGAGTCGGTGCCGAGCAGCTCGGCGACGCCGCGGCGGACGACCTCGTGGTCGTCGACCAGGAACACGGTGATCACGGCAGGACCCTTTCGCAGGTGACCTCCCCAACCTAGAGCCAACCGGAGCTCGCGTGACCCGGCGGAAGTCACCTCCGGCGGGGACCAAGGTCACTTTCGCGTCTCACCACCTGCCCCGGTGCGTTCCCGGCGGTTGTTAACGGGCCGTTTTCCCCGGTCCGCCCGCAGCGCGGGGAGACTGGGCGGATGAGCACCGGAACCGGCTATGTGCTTGGGCACCACGATCCCGAGGTCGAGCGGCTCCTCCTGCAGGGGCGCCTCTACCGCGGCCACACCGAGCACGCCTTGCGCCAGGCCGGGCTCGAACCCGGCATGCGCGTCCTTGACGTCGGCTGCGGCCCGGGCGACGTGTCGATCGCCGCGGCGCACCTCGTCGGGCCCGCGGGGTCGGTGACCGGTGTCGACGCGCAGGCCTCGATCCTCGACCTCGCCGCGCAGCGGGCCGCCGGGGCCGGGCTGTCGAACGTCACATTCCGCCACGCCGCGATCGAGGAGCTGGACGCGCCCCGGCCGTTCGACGCGGTCATCGGCCGCCTGATCCTCATGCACCTGCCGGACCCGGTCGCCGCGCTGCGCCGGCTGGCCGGGCTGGTCCGGCCGGGCGGCCTGGTGTCCTTCCAGGACTTCGACGTCAGCGGCGCCCGCAGCGCCCCGGAGATCTCGCTGTTCGACCGGGTGCGGGACATCATCGTGCAGGCGTTCCGGGGTGCGGGCGCGACCACCGAGACGGGCACCGCGCTGCCGGGGCTCTTCCACGCGGCCGGCCTGCCCATGCCCGCCTTGACGATGGGCGCGTGCCTCGGCCCACTGTCCGATCCGGACATCCTGGGCTTCGTGATGGGCGTGTGGCGCGCCCTGTTGCCGGTGGCCGTCCAACTCGGACTGGACGTCGGCGACCTCGCCGACCTCGACCGCCTGCCCGCCCGGCTGGTCGCCGAGGCGACGGAAGCCGGCGCAATCGCGATCCTGCCGCCGCTGGTCAGCGCCTGGGCGCGGGTGCCAACCGTCTGAGCGTCAGGACAGGCCCAGCCGGCGCAGCGCTTCCGGCAGCCGGTCGAGCAACGGCTGCGGCGCCTGCCCGCCGAGCGTGGCGCGCAGGTACAGCCCGTCGCCCAGCAGTCCCACGATCTCGGCGGTGAGCGGATCGCCGACGTGCCCGGCCAGCAGCTCCGACCACAGCCGGCCGACCTCGTTCATCGCGTCGGTGACCTTCGGCTCGCTGCCCAGCAGCCGCAGCGCGGCGATCGACGCGCGGTGGGCGGGCTTGGTCATGTCCGCGTCGGTCACCGAGGAGAGCAGGTAGTAGCGCACCACGCCCTCGGGCGCGGTGCGCGCGTACTCGACGTCCGCCGCCGTCAGCCGCAGCAGCCGGTCGAGGAGGCCGTCGAGCAGGGCGTCCTTCGACCCGAAGTGGTACAGCAGCCCGCCCTTCGACACCTTCGCGCGCGCGGCGACGGCGTCGAGCGTGACCGCGGCCGAACCGCTCTCGATGAGGATGTCCTGGTAAGCGTCGAGGATCTGTTCCCGCGCGGAGGGGCGTCCCATGACGCTTGACTATACCGTCCGGACGGTTTAGTTTCGATCCGAGGGGCAAACTGTACCGTCCGGACTGTTCAGAAAAGGATCGTGATCGTGATGGCCGGGGGACGCCGGGACTGGGCCGCGCTGGGTGTGCTGGTCCTGCCGGTGCTGCTGATCAGCGTCGACATGACGGTGCTCGGGTTCGCGCTGCCGTACCTGAGCGAGGACCTCGGCCCGACCGGCGCCGAGCAGCTGTGGATCGTCGACATCTACTCGTTCGTGCTCGGCGGGCTGCTGGTGCTGATGGGCACGCTGGGGGACCGGATCGGGCGGCGCAAACTGCTGCTGTCCGGCGCCGTCGCGTTCGGCGTCGCGTCCGTGGCCGCGGCGTTCGCGACCAGCCCGGGCATGCTCATCGCGGCGCGGGCGCTGCTCGGTGTCGGCGGGGCGACCCTGATGCCGTCGACGCTGGCGCTGATCCGGTCGATCTTCACGGACCCGGCGCGGCGGCGGACCGCGATCGCGGTGTGGGGCGCCGGGTTCTCCGGCGGGATGGCGCTCGGCCCGGTGCTGGGCGGCTGGCTGCTGGAGCACTTCTGGTGGGGCTCGGTGTTCCTGATCAACGTGCCGGTGATGGTGGTGCTGCTCGTCGCGGGGCCGTTCCTGCTGCCGGAGGCGCGCGACCCGCGGCCCGGCCGCTTCGACCCGCTGTCCGCCGTGCTGTCGCTGGCCGCGGTGCTGCCCGTGGTGTACGGCATCAAGCGGTTCGCCGAGCACGGCGCCGATCCGCTCGCGGCCGGGAGCGTGCTGACCGGCGCGGCGTTCGCGGTGGTGTTCGTGCGGCGTCAGCGCGCCCTGCCGGATCCGATGCTGGACCTGGCGCTGTTCCGGGACCGCCGGTTCAGCGCGTCGGTGCTGACCAACATGCTCGGCGTGTTCGCGCTCGTCGGCCTGCTGTTCCTGGTGCCGCAGTATCTCCAGCTGGTGCTGGGGCTGCGGCCGATGACGGCGGCGCTGTGGCTGCTGCCGACGACGGTCGCCGGGATCGCGGGCTCGTTCGCCGCCGCCCGGCTCGCCCGGCGTGTTCCGGTCCCGCGGCTGATCGGCGGCGGGCTGCTGGCCGCGGCGGCGGGTTTCGCGGCGCTGGTGACGCTCGGCGTCCACAGTGGACTGGCGATTCTGGTGGCCGGGATGGCTCTGGTCGGCTTTGGGGTGGCGCTGTCCGAGACGCTCACCAACGACCTCATCATCACCGCGGCGCCGCCCGCGCGTGCCGGTGCGGCGTCGGCGATCTCGGAGACGGGGTTCGAGCTGGGCGGCGCGCTCGGCACGGCGGTGCTGGGCAGCATCGCGGCGGCGTTCTACCGGGCCGGCGTGCCGGGCGACGCGGGGGAGACGGCACGCGAAACCCTCGGCGGCGCGGTCGCCGCGGCCGCCGGGCTGCCGCCCGCCCTGGCCGAGGCCCTGCTGGCCGCGGCCAGGGCGGCGTTCGTGCACGGCCTGCAGGTGAGTGCCGTGGCCGGGGCCGCGCTGCTCGCCTACACCGGGGTGCAGGCGCTGGTCCTGCTGCGGTCTAGAGGAACAGGCGCAGCACCCGCGCACGAGCCTCGCCGAGCAGCGGCTCCGCGCGGCTGACGAGGTCGCGCAGTTCGGCGGCCCGCTCGCCGCGCGGGGCGGTGTAGGTGGTCGCGGACCCGTGGGCGAACCAGTTGCTCAGGTCGTTGCGAGCGGTTTCCCGGAGCGGCTCGTCCGGGCCCAGCAGCAGGCGCAGGTCCAGGGCGAGGCGGGTCCAGGTGTCGCGGGCGGACAGCAACTGGAACGCGTTGCGCCTGCGGTGCCCGGGCTGGCCGGGATCGAGCATGCGGCGTAGCGCCGCCTCGTCGATCTCGGTGGCGCACCCGCGCAGCGCGAGCACCACCTGCCGCGCGACGCGCGGGGACGGGTCGGCCAGCAACGGCGCCAGGCGGTCGACCGGGACCACCCGCAGGTGCCGCAAGGCGCGGACGGTTTCGGCGCGCACCTTGGGCCGGGGATCGGCGAGCAGCGGCAGGAGCAGCGCCCCGTCGGCCTCGGTTCCGGTCTCGCCGAGGCCCGCGACCGCGCCCGGGCTCGCCGCCGCGGTCACCAGCTTGCGGTAGTGCGGGGCCGGGTCCTCGCCCGCCCGGCGCAGGACGAACTGGGCGTACGCGCGGACCAGCGAAGCGGGGTCGGCCAGCGCCGGCAGCGCGTCAGCGGGGTCGCGGACCGCCCGGGCGCGCAGGGCGGCCGTGCCGCTGCTGCGGAGCAGGTGCAGCACCTCGGGGTCGGTGCTGCCGGCCAGGCGGGCCGCGCAGGCCAGCCGGATCTTCAGGTCCGCGTCCTGGAGCCCGGCCGTCAGCTCGCCGACGTCGGCGCGCCCCGAGGTGTAGACGGTCCGGCGGGTGAGCACGTCGGGGGAGGCGAGGGTGGCCGAGCGGACTTCGGGCGTCCGCAGCATGCCTTCGAGTGTCACGGCCAGCCACTCGCCCTGCGCGCGTGGCCGCAGCAGGCACGCGAACGGGAACAGGTCCACCGCGGTCATCGGGTCCCGGAAGAGGTGGCGGAGGCACTCCCGCCGGGCGCGCTCGCGCACCTGCGGCACCCAGTCCGCCGCGCGGATCGCCAGCACCGGCAGGGCGATCCGCTCGTCGAGCCGCGTCAGCGCGGCTTCGCGGAGGCGGCCGTCCCGGCCGAGCGCCCGGGCCAGGACGCCGCGGTGCCCCCGCGGGTGGCGCCGCGCGCCGTCGTCGACGGCGAGCCACAGGCGCGGGCTCGCCCCCGCCATCGCCGCGACCTCGGCGTCGGCGTTCCGCGCGGCACGCACCGCCGCGAGTCGCTCCGCCACCTCGTCCTGGTTGATCCGCACCCGGCGATCGTCGCGCCTGCGGGACCGTCCGCCAACCGGTTATCGCGTGGTGTGGGCCCCGCCGTTGACGTGCAGGGTCTGTCCCGTGATGTGCCGGGCGCCCTCGGAGGCGAGGAAGAACGTCGTCGCCGCGACGTCGTCCGGGTGGCCCGCCCGGCCGTTGTGCGTGGCCGCGATCAGGGCACTGCGCCGGTCCTCGCTGAGTTTTCCGTGGAAGAAACCGGTTTCCGCGATGTAGCCGGGCGCGATCAGATTGGCCGTCACACCCTTCGGCCCGACCTCCGACGACAGCCCGGCCGTCCAGGCCGCCAGCGCCGCCTTCGCCGCGCCGTAGGAGGACGCGGCGTACTCCGCGCCGATCGAGCCGATGTTGATGATCGACCCGCCCGGTCGCATCCGGTCCCGCACGGCGGTGGTGGTGAGCACGGCGCTGAGCAGATTGGCGTCCAGGTTCGCCCGCCACGCCCGCAGCACCTCGCCGAGGCCCTCGCCGGCGGGCGCGGTGAGGTCGGTGTTGCCGCCCGCCATGTTGACCAGCACGTCCAGCTCCGGCCCGAGGTCGTCGGCCATCCGCGCCACCTGCTCCGGATCGGTGGCGTCACAGGTGATGGCCCGCGCGCCGATCTCGGCCGCGGCCCTGGCGAGCCGTTCGCCGTTGCGGCCGGTGACGACCACGGTGTCCCCGGCCGCGCGGAACCGGGCGGCGACCGCCCTGCCGATTCCGTTCCCACCGCCGGTGACCAGCACGATCCGACCCACTGAGCATCTCCTCTCTGCTATGTTTAGCTCTAAACGTAGCGGAGGGAGGCAGGCCGTGTCGAACGACCCCGGCGCCGACGGCTACCCGATGGCGTCGATCCTGCGGTGGCCCGCGCACGACATCGCCGAGTCGTGGCGGCGCGAGCTGCCCGGCGTGCGCACCGAATCCATCGAGATCATCACGCCGGTGTGGCGGGTGGCGAAGCTCCTCGCCGACGACCGGCGGCGCACCCTGGCCGAACTCGGCGTCGATCCGTCCACACTGGACCTGCTGAGCGTGATCCGGCGCGCGGGCCCGCCGTACGAGCTGACCACCCGCGAGATCACCCGGCGCACGCTGGTCACCCCCGGGGCGGTGTCCCAGCGCGTGGCCCGCGCCGAGCGGGCGGGGCTCGTCGCACGGGCCCCCTCGTCGGCATCGCGCCGCGCGGTCGCCGTCCGGCTCACCGACGCCGGGCACCGCCTCATCGAGACCACCGTGCGCAGGCTGCTCGAACACGAGGCGGACCTGATCGGCGGGCTCGCCCCGGACGAGCGCCAAGCCCTCACCGGCCTGCTCGCGCGGCTGGAGCGGACACTCGCGCCGGAACCAGGGTGAGCGCGATCAGCACGGCGACGACCAGGAGCCCGGCGCCCAGCGCGAGGCCGAACGCGTACCCGTCGACGGGGGTGCCGGATCTGCTGTGCGCGGCCGTGCCGAGCGCGGCCAGCCCGAGCGACGCCCCGATCTGCCGCGAACTGTTGAGCAGACCGGAGGCCGTGCCCGCCTCGCCCGGCGCGACACCGCCCGTGGCCACCGACACCACCGGCCCGAGGCACAGTCCGAAGCCGACACTCGTCACGATCGACGGGCCGAGGACGTCGGCCAGGAACGACCCGTCGGCGCTCAGGAAGCCGAACCAGGCGAATCCCGCCGCGGTCAGCACCCCGCCGCCCGCCATCAGCGTCCGCGGCGCGAACCGGTGGCCGAGCTTGACGGCCAGCACCGACCCGGCGACCACCCCGAGCGCGAAGGGCAGGAACTGGACCCCGGCCGCCGCGGGCCCGGTCCCGAGCACCTGCTGCAGGTAGAGCGAGACGAAGTAGAACGCCGACGCCATCGCCGCGCCGAGGAGCAGGTTGTAGAGGTTCGCCCCGGCCACCGCACGGTTGGCGAGCAACCCCGGACGCACCAGCGGATCGCGGGCTGTCGTCCGTTCGATGTGGACGAACGCGGCGAGCAGCGCGACGGCGAGCGCCAGCGTGACGAGCGTGACCGGCGAGGCCCATCCGTGCTGGTCGGTGCGCACGACGCCGAACACGAGCGTGGTCATGCCCGCGGTGGCCAGGACGGCGCCCAGCACGTCCGGCCTGCCGTCGCGGGCCGGCTGGTCGGCGGCGACGCCGCGCCGTGCCAGCACCAGCGCGACAGCCGCCATCGGCGCGCTGACGAACATCACCCACCGCCAGCCCGCGTACTCGGTGAGGACGCCGCCGATGAGCACACCTAGCGCGCCGCCGGCGGCGTTCGTCGCGCTCCACACGCCGAAGGCCCGCACTCGTTCCGGTCCGGCGGGGAAGGTCGAGGTCAGCAGCGCCAGCGCGGCCGGGGCGGCCGCCGCGGCGCCGATGCCCTGCACGGCGCGTGCCGCGACCAGTTGACCGGGGTCCTGCGCGAAACCGCCCGCCAGCGAAGCGATGCCGAACACGGCGAGCCCGGTCAGCAGGACCCGCCTCCGGCCGTGCCGGTCGGCCAGCTTGCCGCCGAGCAGGAGCAGCCCGCCGAAGGTGAGCGCGTAGGCGTGGATCACCCAGGTCAGGCCCACCGCGGTGAAGCCGAGCGCCGCCGCGATCCGCGGCAGCCCGACGTTCACCACCGACAGGTCCAGCGACACCGTGAACTGCACGACGGCCACCGCGGCGAGGGTGAGCCCCGCCCGGACAGCCGGCGCCGTCGATTCCGTCTTCGTCATGCCCAGTCCTCCGGAGTTTTCGAACGCGTTCCGAAAGTAGCACCGGCGGGGTCCGGCTGTCGACCGCGGAGGAGGGCAGCATGATGGACCCGTGCCCCGACCCGATGCAGCGCGCGCCCGGACCGGGCGGCCACCGGTGACGTCCCGCGCGGAGATCCTGGCGGCCGCGCGGCGGCTCATCGACCGCGACGGCTGGGAGAAGCTGAGCGTCCGCAAGCTGGCCGCGGAACTGGGGATCGGGCCGACGACCCTGTACCACCACGTGCGGGACAAGGCGGACCTGCTGGTGCAGCTGCTCAACACCTACACCGGGCAGCTCGATCGGCCCCGGCTGCCGGACGACCCGCGGGAGCGGATCGTCGTGGCGGCCACGGTGATGCACGAGGCTCTCGCGGCGTGGCCGTGGGCCGCGGAGGTCGTCACCGTCGACGGGTTCGTCGGCCTGCTCGACGAACCGGCGCTGTGGATGGTCGAGACGATCGTGGGCGGCGCCGTCGAGAGCGGATGCACGCACGCGCAGGCCGTCGGCGTCTTCCGCGGCATCTGGTACTACACGGCGGGCGAGGTCCTCGTCCGCGCCCGCTCCGCGCGCCGGGACGAACGGCCCACGCGCGACGCCGCCTTCCGCTTCGACCCGGCGGAGACGCCGCACCTGGCGGCGATCGGGGACCGCTGGCCGGAGCTGGCGGCACGCGACACCTACGCCGACGGCCTGCGCGCGCTCGTCGACGGCCTGCTCGACCGGCGGTGACGGCGCGGGGCCGGCCAGGGCCGGCCCCGCGCCGCGGGATCAGGCGGTGCCGGTGAACGTCCAGACCGCCGTCGAGCCGGGGCCGACCACCAGGTTCGACTGGCCGATCTGCTCGACGTGCCGCGGCACCGACCGGTTGAGCGTGAACACGACCTGCTTGAGGCCCGCCTGCTCGCGGGGCACCGCGTCGTAGCGGATCGTGGTGCCGCCGCCGCTGGCGATCACGCTGCCGTCGGCCAGGGTGACCACCTTGAAACCGCCCGCGGTCAGCAGCGGCACCGTGATCGCGAGGTCCTCCGGGGTGACCCCGATGCGGATCGCGGCGATGTCCCGCATCAGGTGGTCCTGGTAGCCGTCGGGCAGGTACCGCTCGCGGCTCACGTCGTCGGGCGTGGCGGCGGGCTCGGTGCCGCTGCGCGGATCGGCGAAGTACTCCGGCAGGTACTCCATCGCCCAGCCGTCGAACGCCTGGTACGCGGGCGCGGCGCGCACGGTGTCGAACCAGGGCACCGGGACGCCGTCGCCGAAGTCCCGGGTCTGCCGGTAGTCCACCGGGGTGATGCCCTGGTCCTGGAGGCGCTGCCGCACCTTGGCCAGGTCGCCGGCGCGCTCGCTGGACAGCGCGGTCCCCGCCGCGCCGAACAGGCCGTCGGAGCCGGGCAGGTCGCCGACGCCGAACAGTTCGAGGTAGGTCTCGCGCCCCTTCAGGTAGCGGCCGGTCCAGGTGATGCCGCCGCCGGTGGTGGTGCGGACCTCGAAGTTCGCGAACTCCCGCAGGTAGGCGGAGTGCTCGACGGCGTCCGCGGTCTGTCTGTCCAGCACGTCGTAGGCGTGGTTGTAGAACAGCAGCTGCGGCACGCGGCCGTCTTCGTCGGCCTGGGCGGCGGGCGCGGCCACGGCCGCCCCGGCGACAGCGAGGGTGAGTGCGGCGATCTTCCGCCGGAAACGCAGTTGTCGGATCATGGCGGGATTGAATCCCGACCGGTCAACCGGCACCGTGGTCTACACTGGTGATCGCGGCCCGCACAGTTCTGCCTCGGGCCGCGTTTCGTTGTCGGCCACCACGTGCCGCGACCGTGCCGGTCCGCGCCGGGCAGGACGACCCCCGACGTTCGGAGCTTTCCCCGTGACTTCTGCCCCTGTGTCCGCTTCCGCCGCGCCTTCCTTCGCCGCGCTCGGCGTGCCCCCGGTGCTGGTCGCCGCGCTGGCCGAGCGGGGCATCGACGCGCCGTTCCCGATCCAGGCGGCGACCCTGCCGCACTCGCTGGCCGGCCGGGACGTGCTCGGCCGGGGCCGCACCGGCTCCGGCAAGACCTACGCGTTCGCGCTCCCGGTGCTGACCCGGCTCGCCGCGAGCAGCGCGCCGCGCAGGCCAGGGCGGCCCCGCGCGCTGATCCTCGCGCCGACCCGCGAACTCGCCACCCAGATCGACGCGGCGCTGGCGCCGCTGGCCGAGGCGCTGTCGCTGCGCACCATGACCGTGTTCGGCGGGGTCGGCGCGGCGCCGCAGATCGCCGGGCTGCGCGCCGGGGTCGACGTGCTGGTCGCGTGCCCCGGCCGGCTCGCCGACCACCTCGCGAGCGGGCACGCGCACCTGGACGCCGTCGAGATCACCGTCCTCGACGAGGCCGACCACATGGCCGACCTCGGGTTCCTGCCGCAGGTGAAGCGGCTGCTGGACCGCACACCGCGCGACGGTCAGCGGCTGTTGTTCTCGGCCACCCTGGACGCCGGGGTCGACGTGCTCGTGAAGCGGTTCCTCAGCGACCCGGTCACGCACAGCGTCGACTCCGCGCGCTCGCCGGTGGCGACGATGGAGCACCACGTGCTGCACGTCGAGCCGGACACGCGGCTGGACGTGCTGGTGGACCTGGCGGCCGCGCCGGGCCGGACGGTCGTGTTCACCCGCACCAAGCACCGGGCGAAGGCGCTGACGCGCAAGCTCGTCGCGGCGGGCGTGCCCGCGGTGGAGCTGCACGGCAACCTCGGCCAGACCGCGCGGACCCGCAACCTGGCCGCGTTCTCCGACGGCAGCGCGACCACGCTGGTCGCCACCGACATCGCCGCCCGCGGCATCCACGTGGACGACGTGGCGCGGGTCATCCACGCGGACCCGCCGGTCGAGCACAAGGCCTACCTGCACCGTTCCGGCCGAACCGCCCGAGCCGGCGCGGCGGGCGTGGTGATCACCCTGATGACCGACGACCAGATTTCGGACGTCCGCGACCTGACCAGGAAGGCCGGGATCAGCCCGGTCACGACCCGGTTGGCGCCGGGGCACGAGCTGCTGAGCGAGCTCGCACCGGGCGACCGGGTCTTCCGCAAGCTCCCAGCGCGCAGCGGCGCGGGCGCGGCCGCGCGCCGGGGTGGTGCGGGTGCGTCGCGCCGGTCGGGCGCGGAGCCGCGGGAGAAGCGGGCCGGTGCGGCCGCGCGAGGTTCCGGTGGCGCCCGGCGCAAGCCGGGTGGGGACGGGCGGGAGCAGCCGGGCCGTGGTGAGGCGCGGCAGCGTCCGCGTGGTGACGGTCGGCAAGACCCGGGCGCGGGTGCCGCACGTGGATCCGGAGGCCGGCGGAAACCGGACGTGCGGCAAGAGCCGGGCGGGTCTGGCGGTGCCGGTCGGCGCGAGCCGGATGTGCGGCAGCCTGGCCGTGGTGCGGGTGCGCGCAGGTCCGGCGGCAGCGCCCGGCAAGAGCCGGGAGCCCGGCAGCAGCCGGGTGGCGAGCGGCAGCAGACGGGCCGTACGGGCGCCACCTCCGCACGGCGGTCGGGCGGGGCCGCGGCCTTCTCCGCGGGCGCCCGCACCGGCCGCCGCCGGGGTGGCTCCTCTCGCTGATCTGCGCTGGGAGCCAACCGCGCTGCGCGCGGGATGAACCAAGCCGGGGGTGCGCCTGGGGGAGTTGCCCCGGGCCCGACGCGTCCTGGGGCCCACTCGGGCGCGCCGCGCCCGAGTGGCCCCGTGCTGGTAGCCACGCCGCCCGGGCGCGGACCTGCGCCGGGCCGCAGCCCCGTCGTGCCCAGGCGCGGCCTGCACCGAGCGTCAAGCGCCCTGGGCCTGCGCGTGGACCCGCGCCAGTGCCTTGTAGTTCTCGGCATTCGCGCGCGTCCCCGCCTGTTCCTCGGCGGTGAGCGGGCGCCGGACCTTCGCCGGGAGTCCGGCGACCAGTGAGCCGGGCGGGATGTCCGCGCCCTCGAGCACCACCGCGCCCGCCGCGACGAGGCTGCCCGCTCCGATCCTCGCGCCGTTGAGCACCACCGCGCCCATCCCGATCAGGCAGTCGTCCTCGATGGTGCAGCCGTGCAGGACCGCACGGTGCCCGACGCTCACTCCGGAGCCGATCGTGACGGGGAACCCGGGATCGGCGTGCACGATCGTGCCGTCCTGGATGTTGCTGCCCGCGCCGACGGTGATCGTGTCCAGGTCCGCGCGCAGCACGGCCGTGTACCAGACGCCGGCGCCCGCGGCGACGGTGACCGCGCCGGCGACCACCGCGCCCGGCGCGATCCACGCGCCCGCGTCGACGGACGGCTCCTTGCCGTCCACGGTGAGGTGTGCCATGGGTGTCCTTTCCCAACCTGTCTACTGTGGATCAGAGTGCGGACGGCAGGATCGCCGCCGTCCAGGCGAGCAGGGGCGCGCCCGCCACGACGAGCGCGCTGTAGGCGAGCATGCGGCGCTGGAAGACGCGCTTGTCGGGGACCTGGGCCTGCGCGAGCACGATGATCCCGTTGGTGGAGAACGGGCTCACGTCCACGACGGTGGAGCAGAAGCCGAGCGCGACGACGAACCCGGCGGCGCCGAGCTGCCCGAGGTCGAGCAACGGCACGGCCAGCGGAAGCGCGATCCCGAGGGTGCCGATGGACGAGCCGAACGCGGACACGATCGCCACGGCGAAGCACAGCAGCAGCGCGGCGAGCACCGGCGACCCGAGTGCCGCGGCCGCTTTGCCGAGCATCGCCAGGGTGCCGTTCTCCTTCAGCACCGCCATGTACGACAGCATCCCGCACACCAGCAGCACGGCGGGCCAGGCGACCTCGTCGGCCGACGGCTTGTGCCGGTCCGGGGCGAGCAGCAGCAGGACGGCGGCGATGACGAACGCCGCCAGCCCGACGTCGATCCCGAACGCCCCGGTGACCAGCAGCGCGAGCATGCCGGTCAGGGTGATCACCCGCAGCGGGGTGACCCGCGCCTCGGTGACGACGGTGGTCCGGGTCCGCGTGAGCGTGCCGGTGGACCCGCCACCGCCGGCCGGCTGGGCCGGTCCCGCCACGTCCTCGTCGCGGCCGAAGAGGTCGCGCCCGAGGACCGCGAACAGCACGGCGGCGATGAGCACGTTGAGCCCGAACGGCACGGCGAACAGCAGCAGCGGGCTGAGGTCCAGGCCGGCGTCGTGCACCATGCCGGTGGTGAACGCGCCGTAGACGGTGATGGGGGAGAACGCGGCCGACAACGCGCCGTGGCTGAGCATCATGCCCATCAGCAGCGGGTTGATCCGGTAGCGGGCCGCGATGGGCATCGCGATGGGTGCGAGCATGCCGACCGCGAGCACCGACCCCAGCGACATGAGCACGGCGGCGAGCGCGAACATCAGCCACACCACCGCCCACCGCCGCCCGCGCACCAGCTTGAGCGATGCGGCGACGACGAGGTCGATCGTGCCGTTGACCTTCGCCACCCCGAACAGCAGCGTGATGCCGACGACGAGGACGAACGTGTCGCCGGGGAAGTACCCGGTTACGTCGTCGACGGAGATGCCGGAGATCGCGCCGACGACGAACGCGGCGACGAACGCGAGGATCCCCATGTTGACGGGCAGGACTGTGGCGATGGTGAACACCGCCACGAGGACGAGGAGTGAAACGAACTGGACCATTGCGACCTGTTCCGGTCACGCACGCCCGCGGGGCGGGCCACGTCACCATTGACGAGGGACCAGGGGAACGACGCGGCCGGTCAGGCCGGTGCGGGGGCGCGGCGCAGCGCGTCCCGCACGGTGGCGACCGCGGTGGACAGCACGTCTTCGTCGATCCCGGTGGGGATGCCGCGGGCGTGCAGGTGGGCCACGAGATCCTCGGTGGCGATGTTGCCGTGGGCACCGGGCGCGAACGGGCAGCCGCCGTAGCCGCCCGCGGCGCTGTCGAAGCGGGTGACGCCCGCCTCGATCGCGGCGTCCACTGTGCTCAGTGCCCGACCGTGCGCGTTGTGCAGGTGCAGGGAGAGTTCGACGTCGGGCAGTGCGTCGCGGACGTGCGCGAGCGAGGTCATGACCTGGTCCGGCGTGGCGGTGCCCAGCGTGTCGGCGAGCCCGATGCGGCGGATGCCCATAGCGGTGAACCGCCGGCTGACCGCGACCAGCCGGTCCGGGGTGACCGCGCCGTCGAACGGGCACACGAACGCGGTCGAAATGCCGGCCCGGAAAGCGGTTCCGGGGTGCTCGGCCACCGCGCGGGCCAGGTCGTCCAGCGCGGCGTCGCTGTCCCGGCCGGCGTTGGCGCGGCTGTGCCCGCTGCTGGCGGAGGCGACGACCAGCACGTCGCGGGCGCCCGCGGCGACGGCGCGGCGCACGCCGCGGGCGTTGAGCGCGAGGAAGGTGTAGTGCACGGAGTCCTGGTGCGGCAGGGCGGCCACCAGGTCCTCCGCCCCGGCCATCTGCGGCACCTTGGCGGGGTTGACGAACGATCCGGCTTCCAGGTGCCGCAGGCCGGCGGCGACGAGCGCCTCCGCGATCGCGACCCGGTCGGCCACCGGCACCACGGCCGGCTCGTCCTGCAGGCCGTCGCGCAGCACCACGTCGGTGATGGTCACGCTCACCTCAGATCACCTTCCGCTCGCGGTAGCCGGACAGGCGGTCGGCGCCGATGCCGAGCAGCCCGCCGAGCACGGCTTCGGTGTGCTCGCCCAGTTCCGGGCCCGCCCACCGGACGTCGCCGGGGGCGCCGGGCAGGCGCGGGACCACGCCGGGGAAGCGGATCTCCTCGGGCTCGTCCTCGACCACGACCTTGAGGGGGCGCAGCATGTCCCGCGCGCGGTAGTGCTCGTCCGCCGCGATGGCCCGCGCGTCGTACACCGGCCCCGCAGGCACCCCGGCTTCGTTGAGGATCCGCACCGCCTCCGGCGCGGTGTGCGCGGATGTCCACGCGGTGATGGCGGCGTCGAGTTCGTCTTCCCGGGCGGAGCGGGCGTCACCGTCGGCGAGCGCCGGGTCCTCGGCCAGGTCCTGGCGGCCGACCGCGGTCATCAGGCGGCCGAACGCGCCGCTGGAGTTGCCCGCGATCATGACCGACTGCCCGTCGGCGGTGGGGTAGACGCCGCTGGGCACCACACCGGGCAGGTTCCCCGCGGTGCGCTCGCGCACCACGCCGTAGGCGTCGTAGTCCGGGATCAGCGACTCCATCATCATGAACACCGACTCGTAGAGCGCGACGTCGGCGACCCGCGGGCCGTCGTGGGGGAGACCGCGTGCCTTGCCCAGCAACAACATCAGCGCGCCGACGACGCCGTAGAGCCCGGCGGCGGCGTCGGCGATCGGCGCGGCCGGCCGCACCGGGGGACGGTCGGGGTGCCCGGTGACCTGCCGCAGCCCGCCGAAGGCTTCGGCGACGCCGCCGAACCCGGCGCGGTCGCGGTACGGGCCGGTCTGCCCGTAGCCGGAGATGCGGACGACCACGAGGTCCGGGTTCACCGTGGTGAGGTCGGCCGGCCCGAGGCCCCAGCGTTCCAGCGTGCCGGGGCGGAAGTTCTCGACCACCACGTCGCACTGCCGCACCAGGTCCAGGACGAGCGCGCGGCCCTCGTCCTGCTTGAGGTCCAGCGTGACCGACTTCTTGTTGCGGGCGATGGTCCGGAACAGCATCGAGGTGCTGCCGCGGGTGCGGCGCCAGCCGCGCAGCTCGTCGCCGACGCCGGGCCGTTCGACCTTGATCACCTCGGCGCCGAAGTCGGCGAAGACGCGGGTGGCGAAGGGGGCGGCGATGAAGTTGCCGAGTTCGAGCACGCGGATGCCGGTCAGGGGAGCGTCGGCCACAACGCCTCCGTTCTCAAATAATGACTAACGCTGTCATTTATCGAGAAGGACCATAAGCCGCGAGAGCCGGCGCCACAAGACCGGCGCGCAACTTCAGCGGTGGCGCAACGCCCTTCCCAGGGTTTCCGCGGCTGCGACCACGAGGTCGCCGTACTGCGCGCCTGGCCCGTCGTCGGACACCCGGAACACCGGGGCGGCCAGGCAGACCGCGGCGACCACGTCGCCGCGGTAGCGCACGGGCGCGCTGACCGAGCACAGGCCGGGGGTCCGCTCGGACACGCTCTCCACCCAGCCCCGCCCGGCGCCAGTGAGCGCCAGAGCTGCCGATCCCTTGTCCGACAACGGCAGCACCGTGCCCACGGGCACGGCGGCGCGGAGCTCATGGGGCGACTCCTCGCTGGCCACACACAGCCGGTCCTCACCGCGCAGCACCCACAGCTGGGCCGTCTCGCCGGTCTCGGCCCGCAGCCCGGTGAGCACCGGCGTCGCGGCGGCCGTCAGCGCGGACGAGGCGAACCGGGGGCCGATGTGGTGGCGGCCGTCGTCGTCGCGGTGCAGCAGGCCGTGCTTGACCATGGCGGACACCAGACGGTGGGCGGTCGGCACCGACAGTCCCAGCGCGCGGGCGATCTCGCTGGCCCCCATCGGGTTCGCCTCGACCACGTCCAGGATCGCGACCACCCGGTCCAGCACACCGACCCCGGTCGACACCGTCTCGCGCCGCTGCTCGTCGTCCGCCACGCCGACACCGTAGCGCCGCCGGTACGCGGTCGCCGCGGCGGCTCGCTGGACAAAGTGACCAGTGAAAGCGGTCAAACGCCGGGCAGAACGCGCACAATGATCAGCGTCGGGGGCGACACTTGCGCAGCTTCGGCGCCGCCACGCACCCTTCGGCCATGCACGAAGCTGATCTCCCCGCGCTCCACCGCCTGATGGTCGTGGCGCGCCGGCTCGACGAAGAGGCCATCGCGCTGCAGCGCCAGGGCGTGTTCCCCGCCTACGCGCCCGCCAAGGGCCAGGAGGCAGCGCAGGTCGGCAGCGCCGCCGCGCTCGACCTGACCCGCGACTTCGCCTTCCCCTGCTACCGCGAGCTCGGCGTCGCGGTGGCGATGGGCGTCGACCTCGTCGGCTACCTCGCGACCCACCTCAACGTGTGGCACGGCGGGCTCTACGACCCGAAGGCCTCCCGGCTGGCGCCGTTCAACGCCGTCGTCGGCGGCCCCGTCACCCACGCGGTCGGCTGGGCGATGGGCGCGAAGCTCGACGACACCGGCGGCGCGGCGATCACCTACTTCGGCGACGGCGCCAGCTCACAGGGCGACGTGCACGAGGCGATGAACTTCGCCGGCGTCTACCGGCTGCCGGTGGTCTTCTTCTGCCAGAACAACGGCTGGGCGATCTCCGTGCCGACAGCGGAGCAGGTGGCGGGCGGCTCGGTGGCGGCCCGCGCCGCCGGGTACGGCATCGAGGGCGTGCGCGTCGACGGCAACGACGTGGTCGCGGTGTTCGAGGCGACCCGCGCCGCGCTGGACCGCGCCCGCGACGGCGGCGGCCCGACCGTGATCGAGGCCATGACCTACCGGATGGGCCCGCACTCCACATCGGACGATCCCGGCCGCTACCGCACGCTGGAGGACGAGCGCGCATGGCTCGACCGGGACCCGCTGACCCGCGCGGCCGCGCTGCTGTCCGCCGACGAGGTCGCCGCCGCCGAGGCGCACGCCGCCACGGTGGTGAGCGGTGTCCGCGACGGCCTGCTGGCGCTGAAACCACCGCCCGCCGAGGAGCTGTTCTCGTTCGTCTACCGCGAGCCCACGACGGCCCTGCTGGAGCAGCAGCGGGTGTGGAAGGAGTCCCTCGATGCCTGAGTTCTCGTTGCAGCAGGCGCTGAACCTCGCCCTGCGCCACGCGTGCGAGGACGACGACCGGGTGCTGATCTTCGGCGAGGACGTCGGCACGCTCGGCGGGGTGTTCCGGGTGACCGACGGGCTGCGCGACAAGTTCGGCGAGCACCGCGTGTTCGACACCCCGCTCGCCGAGTCCGCGATCATGGGCATGGCGGTCGGGCTGGCGGTGGCCGGGTGGCGGCCGGTGCCGGAAATCCAGTTCGACGGCTTCAGCTACCCCGCGATCGACCAGATCGTCAACCAGGTCGCGCGCATGCACTACCGCAGCCGGGGCGTGCTGAACATGCCGATCACGTTGCGGCTGCCCAGCTTCGGCGGGATCAAGGCGCCCGAGCACCACGGCGAAAGCCTGGAGGCGCTGTTCGCGCACGTGCCGGGCCTCAAGGTCGTCGCGCCCGCCACCCCGAGCGAGGGCTACCGCCTGCTGCGGCAGGCCATCGCCGATCCCGACCCGGTGATCTTCCTCGAACCCAAGTCCCGGTACTGGCACCGCGAGACGTTCGACCCCACCGAGCCGGCCGAGATGCCGCCGCCCGGCACCAGCCGCATCGCCCGGCCCGGCAAGCACGGCACCCTGGTCGCGTGGGGCGCGATGGTCGCCCGCTGCCTGCAGGCCGCCGAACTGGCCGCCGAGGACGGGGTCGAACTGGAAGTCCTCGACCTGCGCTGGCTCAAGCCGATCGACACCGACGGGCTCGCGCGGTCGGTGGCCCGCACTCGCCGCGCGGTCGTCGTGCACGAGGCGCCGCTGACCGCCGGGCTCGGCGCCGAGGTGTCCGCGCTGATCACCGAACGCTGCTTCGCCGACCTGCGCGCCCCCGTGCAGCGGGTCGCCGGGTTCGACGTGCCCTACCCGTCCGGCGCGCTGGAGGACGAGTACCTGCCCAGCGTCGACCGCATCCTGACCGCCGTGCAGACCACCCTGGAGTACCGCCGTGGCTGAAGTGACCTTCCCCCTGCCCGACCTCGGCGAGGGCCTGATCAGCGCCCGCGTGCTGGAGTGGCTCGTCGCCGAGGGCGACTGGGTCGAGCGCAACGCGCCGCTGGTCGAACTGGAGACCACCAAGTCCGCCGTCGAGATCCCCTCGCCCCAGTCCGGCCGCGTCACCCGGCTGCACGTCGGCGAGGACGAGGAACTCGCGGTCGGCGCGCCGCTGGTCACCTTCACCGTGGAGGACGCCGGGATCGTCGGCACCGTCCCGGAGGAGCGCAAGCCACAGCGGCGCGTCCGCCTGACCCTGCCGGAGGACTGAGGCGTGTTCGCCACCGCCGCCGACGGCACCAAGATCTGGTTCGACCACGCGCCCGGCCCGCGGCCGGTGCTGCTGATCCACGGCTTCGCCTCGGACAGCGTCCGCACCTGGGAGCAGACCGGCTGGGTGCGGGCGCTGGCCGGGCTCGGGCACGTGGTCGTGGATCTGCGCGGGCACGGGCAGAGCGGCAAGCCGGCCTCCGGGTATGCGCCCGGCGGGCTGGCGCGGGACGTCCTCGCCGTGCTCGACGAGGCCGGGTTGTCCACTGTGGATGCCGTGACGTACTCGATGGGCGGTCTGGTCGGGTGGGGGCTGGCGCGGCTCGCCCCGGGACGGATCGGCCGGATGGTGCTCGGCGGCATCGGCGGGCGCCCCGTCGCCCGCGAGTCGATGGAGCGCGTGCGCGAGGCGCTGTCCGGCGGCGACCTGGACGCCTGCGTCGACGGGATGGCCGGCCACCGGCTCGACGGCCCGCCGCCGGTGCCCGTGTTGTTCGCCGCCGGTGAGCAGGACGAGATCGCCGCGGACGCGCCGGAGTTCGCGGCGTCGCTGGGTGCGCCGTTCGTGTCGCTCGGACGGCGCACCCACTTCAACGCGGTGTCCAGCCGCAGGTTCAAGGACGCGGCGCTCGCGTTCCTCGCCCCTGCAGGATGACCAGCGCCCCGAGGACGAGCACGGCGGCGCCGAGCACCCGCAGCCCGGTGTCCGCGCCGGACACGAACGCCGGGATCACCTGGTGGGCCGGGGCGCGGGTGAGCGCCTCGGCGACGGTGTGCGCGCCGCGCGCGTCCTCGGGGAGCGCGGCGCTGAACTGTGACGTGAGCACCGTGCCGATGACGGCGACGCCGAGCGCGCTGCCGAACTCGCGGGTGGTGGCCTGCAGCCCGGTCGCGGCCCCGGCCTGCGCGGCGGGCAGCGAGCCGGCGATCACCCCGGACAGCGTCGGCAGCGCCAGCGTCACGCCGATCCCGGTCACGACGAGCCAGGCCGCGTAGAGCGTGTACGGGGTGGCGGTGTCGCTCGTGGACAGTCCGAGGAGGCCGGCGCCGACGAAGGCGAACGCGAGCGCGGTCACGGCGGTGAGCCCGATCCGCGCCGTCAGCCGGCTGACGTGCCGCGCGCCGAAGATGATCGGCACCGTCAGCGGGATGACCCCGAGGCCGGTCCACAGCACGCCGAACCCCTTGCCGTACTGCAGGAACGACGCGTTGACGTAGAACAACGCGAACATGCCGAAGAAGATCGCCGTCATGCCCAGGCACGCGCTGCGCAGGCCGGCGATCCGGAACAGCCGGGGATCCAGCAGCGGGTGCCGGACCTTCAGCTCGACGACCGTCCACACCGCGAACAACACGGCGGAGCAGACGAACCCGCCGATCACCACTGGGCTGCCCCAGCCGGCCTCCGGGCCCTGCACGATGCCCAGCAGCAGCGCCACCGAAGCGGCGACCAGCAGCACCGCGCCCGGCACGTCGAGGCGGCGGTCGTGGCGCGCCGACACCGGCGCGATCCGGGCCACGAGCGCGGCCAGGACCAGCGCGATCGGCACCGCGGCGGCGAACAGCCAGCGCCACGACCCGCCGGTGAGGATCGCGCCGCCGCCCGCGTTGCCGATCACCCCGCCGATGCCGGTCATCGACGCCCAGGTGGCGATGACCGGGCCCGTCCGGTCGGCCGGGACGGCATGCAGCAGCACGGCGAGGGTGTTGGGCAGCACGGCGGCCGCGCCGATCCCGGTGACCGCGCGCCCGGCGAGCAGGAGCGGGATGCCCGGCGCGATGGCCGAGAGCAGCGCGCCCGCCGCGAACAGGGCCAGGCCGGCGAGCAGCACGCCCTTGCGGCCGAAGCGGTCGCCCGCCGCGCCGCCGGGGATCACCAGGCAGGCGAAGAAGACGACGTAGGTGTCGACGATCCAGACCAGCGCCGAGGCCGACGGTCGCAGGCCGCTCGCGGCGAGCATCGGCACGGCCAGGTTGACCGCGGCGACCATGCCGACGACGAGGACGACGCACGCGCACATCACGGTGAGCAGACCCCGGTGCGAAACCCGGGTGAGAACTTGTGGCATGACACGGACGCTAGGGATTCGCGTGGGCTGCCTGCCACGCAACTTTGACAAGGCAAGCTTGCGTACCATGCAACTGTGGCCGAGCAGCTCGATCTGAACCTGCTGCGGGTGTTCGACGCCCTCCTCCGGGAGGGCAGCGTGACGGCGGCGGCCGAGCGGCTGCACCTGTCCATCCCGGCCACCAGCCGCGCGCTCGGGAGGCTGCGGCGGGCGATGGACGACCCGATCCTGGTGCGCGCGGGCCGCGGGATGGCGCCGACGCCGTTCGCGCTCCGCACCGCGCCCCGGGTGCGGTCGCTGCTGGAGGAGGCGGCGGCGTTGATCAGCGCAGATCGTGAGGTGCGGCTCGCGGAGCTGGAACGAACCTTCACGATCCGCATCAACGACGGGGTGGCGGCCACACTGGCGGCGGCCGCGGTGGAGGCGGCGTCCGCGGTCGCGCCCGGGGTGACGCTGCGGTTCGTCGCGGAGGGCAGCGAGAGCGCCGAGGCCCTGCGCGACGGCTCGGTGGACCTGGACATCGGGGTGGCGGGGGCAGCGGCGCCGGACATCCGGACGGCCGTGCTGTACCGCGAACGGCTGGTCGGCATCGTGCGGGCGGACAGCCCGCTGGGGCGGCACCGCCGTCCGACGCTGGCCCAGCTGTGCCGGCACCCGCACGTGTCGGCGTCCCGCCGCGGCCGGGCGCGCGGGCCCCTCGACGAGCTGCTCGACGCCGCCGGACTGCAGCGGCACGTCGCCGCGGTGGTGCCGACCTTCGCGGTGGCCGCGTTGCTGGTTTCGTCGAGCGGCTACGTCGGGCTGGTGCCGCAGCGGCTGGCCGCCCAGTACGGCGGGGCGCTGGGCCTGCGGTGGTTCCCGGTCGCGGCGGAGTTGCCGGAGCTGGAGGTGCACCTGCAGTGGCACGCGCGGCTGGACGCCGACCCCGCGCACCGCTGGCTCCGCGGCACGATCCGGGACGCGGTCAACCGAACGTCAGCACCGGCTTGATCACCTCGGCCGCGACCGCAGCCGTTTCGTTTCCTCGGACGGGAATTCCGTTCAGCCGTAGCGGGCGAAGCAGCGCCGCGCCGCGCGCAGCAGGCCGGCACGACGATCACCGGGAGGGGTGGCCATGGCCGGAGACTCCAGGCGGTCACCGCCGGGTCAGCCGGACCACCGGGTACTCACGGTCGCTCTTGCGCTGGTACTTGTCGTAGCGCGGCTGTGCCGCGACGATGCGCTGCCACGCCCGGGCTCGGTCGGCCCCCTCGAGCCGCTGCGGCTTCACCGGCACCCGGTCCGGACCGGACAGCTCGATCGCCGCCTTGTCCGGGTGCGCCATCAGGTTCGCATACCAGTCCGGGTTCCGGTTGCCGCCGCCGGAGGCGACGAGCAGCCAGTCGTCGCCGTCGGCGAACCAGGTCACCGGCGTCTCCCGAGGCTGCCCGCTGCGGCGGCCGGTGGTGTGCAGGATCAGGACCTCCATGCCCATCATCCGGCCGCCCTTGCGGCGGATGCGCGTGACGGTGCGGGCGTTCATGCGCCGCTGGAACCAGAGTGAGAGCTTGCTCGCCATGCCGGACAGTCAACCCCGCGGTGCGGGCCGGTGCTTCTCGATTCCTGACCGGTTCGCGGGCGTGACCAGCCCGGACTCGTAGGCGAGCACCACCAGTTGCGCGCGGTCGCGCGCGTGCAGCTTGGTCATGGCGCGATTGACGTGCGTCTTCGCGGTCAGCGGGCTGATCACCATGCGCTCGGCGATCTCGTCGTTGGACAGCCCCTGCGCGACCAGCGCCACCGCCTCGCGCTCGCGGTTGGTCAGCTCGCCGAGGCCGGGGCCGGGGTGCAGCGGGCGGCTGACGTACCGGTCGATCAGCTTGCGGGTGATCGACGGGGCCAGCAGGGCGTCGCCGCGGGCGGCGACCCGCACGGCGTGCAGGAAGTCCTCCGGCTGGATGTCCTTGACCAGGAACCCGGCGGCACCGGCGCGCAGCGCGTCGAACACGTACTCGTCCAGGCCGTAGTTGGTCAGGATGACCACGTGCACCGCCGCCAGCGCCGGGTCCGCGGCGATCCGGCGGGTGGCTTCGATGCCGTCCACGACCGGCATCTGGACGTCGACGAGCGCGATGTCCGGCACGTGCTCGCGGGCGAGCGCGACCCCGGCCGCGCCGTCGGCGGCCTCGGCCACCACCTCGATGTCGTCCTCGTTGTCCAGCAGCGCGCGGAACCCGCTGCGGATGAGCGGCTGGTCGTCCACCAGCAGAACGCGGATCACGGCACCCGCTCCACGGGCAGTTCGGCGTGGACGCGGAACCCGCCGTCGTCCCGGGGCGCGGCGACGAGGCGGCCGCCGAGCGCGGTGACCCGCTCCCGCATTCCGAGCAGCCCGACCCCGGGCGACGGCGGGGCGTCCACTGTGGCCGTTCCGTCGTCGTCCACGCGGATCTCGACCGCGCCGGGCCGGTATCCGATGTGGACCGACGCGCCGGCGGCGCGGGCGTGCCGGGCCACGTTGGTCAGCGATTCCTGGACGATCCGGTAGGCGGTGCGCTGCACGGCGGCGGGGATTTCGTCGCGTTCGCCGTCGATCGTCAGCGTCGTCTCCAGGCCGGTGGACCGCGCGCGCCGCACCAGTTCCGGGACGTCGTCCAGCCCGCGCGGCGGGCTGGTGTCGTCGTCGCGCAGCGCCTCCAGGGTCGCCCGCAGCTCGCGGGCCGCCTCCCGGCCGGCGTCGCGGATCGCCAGCAGCGACTCGGGCACCTCTTCGCCGCGCTTGCGGGCGAGGTGCACGGCGACCTCGGCCTGCACCTTGATGACGGAGATCTGGTGGGTGAGCGAATCGTGCAGCTCGCGCGCGATGTGCAGGCGCTCCTCGTCGGCGCGGCGCCGCGCGGTCTCCTCCCTGGTGCGCTCGGCCTCGTCCGCCCGGCGCTCGGCCTGCCGCACCGCCTCGCCCGCCGCACCCGCGGCGACCAGCCACGCCAGCTGGAGCACGTCCCGGGAGTGGGCGAACGCCGCGCCGACGGTCTCCTCGTGCGAGATCAGCAGCACGAACGGCAGCGCGGCCAGCATGACCACGGTGGCGGCCACCGCGACGAGCCGCCGCCCGGCGCGGACGGCGGCGAACACCGCGAACAGGTAGGCCAGCGCCGGCACGTCGACCCCGATCGCCTGGGCGCCCAGCGCGCTCAGCCCGGCCGCCGCGAGCACGGCCACCGGCGCCCGGCGGTGCGCGGCCAGTGCCAGACCACCGGCGGCCAGCAGCGCGTAGCCCAGCGGGGCGAGAGCCGGGGCGGGCGCCGACAGCGCGGTCACCAGGAGGATCGCCGCCATCCCGGCGCCGATCGCCCAATCCCCGGCACGGATCGTCCCGCCCCCGGCGCGCATCATCCAGTTCCCGGCGCGGCTCATGCCCGAAACCCTAGCCGGATCGTCGCGCGGGCGAGTCCTGCGCGCGCAGCATCCCGCCACTACCGCGGGCGCAGTACTTCCGCTGTTCCTGCGGCGCCGGCGGCAGCGCGGATTGCCTGCGCCTGCCGGACGACCGGCGGCGTGATCCGGCGCAGGATCACGGTGTCGGAAAAACCGTTGCGGCAGAAGGAGTTCGCCATGTTCGTCCAGTACACGCTCGCCCAGTCCGTCGACGCCGGAACGCTCACCACCGGACGGCTCGTCGGAGCAGTCGCCGCGCTGGTGGCGCTGGCCGGGGTGGTCGCCGGAGCGCTCGCGGTGGCACGGCACCGGCGGCGGGGCGCCACCGCGGCACTGGCCACCGGCGTGGCCGGCATGGCGGCCGGCGGGATCGTGGTGGCGATGGCCGAGGGCGGCCCGGGCACCGGGTACGGCATCGTCGGCGGGTTCGCGGCTCTGGCCATCGGGCTGGTCGCCGCCGCGCTGGGCGGGCTCGGGCTCGCCCGCGCCCGCGCCCGTGCCTGAAACCGGTCGCCCGGGCGGGCGGGCGCTGTTAGCTTGCGAAGCGTGGATCTCTTCTCACGCTCGTGGGCGGCGCTGCGGACCGCGGTCGCCGGACTCGCCGACGACGACCTCGCCCGTCCGTCCGGCTGCGCCGGCTGGCTGGTGCGGGACCTGGTGTGCCACCTGGTCATCGACGCGCAGGACGTGCTCATCACGCTCGTCACCCCGGCGGACGAGGAGCCGACCCGGGACGAGCTGACCTACTGGGAGGTCAGCGACGAACCGCCGACCGGTGAGGACCCGCTCGACGCGCTGACCGTCCGGCTGGCCGCGGCCTACGGGGAGCCGTGGCTGCTGAAGTTCCACCTCGACGACGTCGGCTCCGCGGCCGGGCGCGCCGCGGAGTTGGCCGACCCGTCGGCGCGGGTGCGGACGCGCGACCAGGTCCTCACCGTGGCCGCCTACCTGTCCACCTACGTCATGGAGTGGACGCTGCACCACCTCGACCTGGTGGCGCACCTGCCGTCCGTGGCCGGGCCGCCCGCGGAGGGCCTCGCCGCGTCGCGCGAAATGCTGGAGAAGATCGCGGGGGCGCCGTTCCCCGAATCGTTCTCCGACACGGACGCGCTCCTGGTCGGCACCGGGCGGCGGGCTCCCACCGAGGCCGAGCGGGCGGCGCTGGGGCCGCTGGCCGCGCGACTCCCGTTCGTGCTCGGATGACGGCCGGGGTGATGCTGCCGCGGGATCTCGCGGCGGCGGAGATCGTGCCGTTCGCCCGGCGGGCCGAGGAACTCGGCTTCGGCGAGGTGTGGATCGTGGAGGACCTGGGCTTCCACGGCGGGATCGCGCAGGCGGCGACGGTGCTGGCGGTGACGTCCCGGATCCGCGTGGGGATCGGCATCCTGCCCGCCGGGGCGCGCAACGTCGCCTTCACCGCGATGGAACTGGCGACGCTGGCGCGGCTGCACCCCGGCCGGCTCGTCGCCGGCATCGGGCACGGGGTGCCGGGGTGGATGCGCCAGGTGGGGGCGTGGCCGACGAGCCCGCTGACGTTGTTCGCCGAGTACGCGCGGGCGCTGACGGGGTTGCTGCGCGGGGAGCGGGTCCGGGCCGAGGGCCGGTACGTGCGGCTCGACGGCGCCGGGCTGGAGACCGCTCCGGAGACCGTCCCGCCGGTGCTCGCCGGGGTGCGCGGCCCGAAGTCGCTCGCCGTGGCCGGGGCCGAGCTGGACGGCGTGATCCTGGCCGAACCGGCGCCGGCCGAGTACATCGCCGCGGCCCGGCGGATCCTGCCGCCGCAGGCGCGGGTGGTCGTGTTCGGGCACGCGGTGGTGGACCCGGACGCCGAGGCGGCCCGCGCCCGGGTGCGGCCGCTGCTCGCCGCCATCGGGGATCCCGAGCTGTCCGCGCACGTGGACTCGCTGCCGTTCGCCGCCGAGCTGCGTGCGCTGCGTGCGCGGCACCAGGACGGCGACTCGTTCGCGGCGGCGTTGCCGGGGGAGTGGGTGGACGCGCTGACGCTGGCCGGTCCCGCGGACGCCGTGCGGCGGCGGATCGCCGGCCTCGGCGCGGACTCGGTGGTGCTGATCCCGGTGGGAGACGACCGCTTGGCCGCGCTCGACACGCTGGCGACGGCTCTCTGACAGCCCTTACGGCCGAATGGCGCTGCACTTCCCCGGCGCGCGCCGCTAGGTTGGGCAGATCGCCGCATCGAAGGGGGAGATGGGCGTGCGCATCATCGTCGTCGGGGGTGGCATCGGCGGGCTGACCACCGCGCTCGCGCTCGTGCGGGCCGGGCTGGACGTGCGGGTCGTCGAGCGGGCCGCCGGGTTCGGGGAGATCGGCGCGGGTGTCCAGTTGGGACCGAACGCCACCAGGGTGCTGGACAGCCTCGGCCTCGGGGAAGCGTTGCGGGACACGGCCGTCGAACCGGTGGCCACCCGCTTCCTGCGCTGGGCGGACGATTCCGTCCTCACCGAGTGGCCGCTCGCCGGGCAGGTGCGCGCCCGGTTCGGCGCGCCCTACTACACGCTCTACCGCCCGGACCTCATCACTGCGCTCGCCGCGGCGATCCCCGCGGGCACGGTGTCCTTCGGCCGTCAGGTGGCGGCCGTCGAGGACGGCCGGACGGTGCGCTTCGCCGACGGCGCCACCGAAACCGCGGACGTGGTGGTCGGCGCCGACGGCATCCACTCCGCCGTCCGCACCAGCACCCTGCCGGAAACCGCGCCGCGGTTCTCCGGCATGTGCGCCTACCGGGCCCTGCTGCCCAACGACACTGAGCCGGTCGTGCGGATCTGGCTCGGCCCGGGGCGGCACCTCGTGGCGTACCCGGTCGGCCGCGGCGCCCGCCTGCTCAACGTCGTCTGCGTCGCGCCCGCCGACGACTGGCCGGACGAATCGTGGACCGCACCGGGCGACGTGACACGCCTGCGCGAGCACTTCGACGGCTGGTCGCCCGAGGTGCGCAAGATCCTCGACCGCGTCACCGAACCGGTCTACCGCTGGGGCCTGCACGACCGCGAACCGCTGCCCCGCTGGTCCACGCCGACGACCACGCTCGTCGGCGACGCGTGCCACCCGATGCTGCCGTTCCTGGCCCAGGGCGCCGCCCAGGCCATCGAGGACGCGGCGGTGCTCGCCGCATCCCTCGCCACGGCCGGGCCCGCGGAGGCCCTCCAGCGGTACGAGGCGCGGCGGCTCGACCGGACCGCCCGCATCCAGCGCCAGTCCTGGGGCAACAACGTCAGCTACCACCTGCCCGACGGCCCGGAGCAGGCCCGCCGCGACGAGGCGCTGGCCGGTGGCGCGATCATGAGCCTGGACGCGCTGAGCTGGCTCTTCGGGCACGACGTCCGCGTCGGGGACCGGCCCGGCGTGTGAGGACGCGGCGATGGAACTCCCCACCGTCGCCGTTCGCCCCGCTCGACCCGGCCGGCATCGACGAGGTGCTCACCCCGAGGAGAAGGCCGTCCGCGCCGCCGTGCGGCAGCTGTGCGCCGAGCGCATCGAACCGCACGTCGCGGGCTGGTCCGAGGGCACGGTCGAGATGCACACGCTGGTCGTCGGCCAGGCGATGACCGGGCAGGCCGCGTTCCGCTGATCAGCCGGCCGCCGCGGTGATCGCGGCGATCACGGCGGGGCCGTCCAGCAGCACCGGGTCGTTGTGGTCCGCGCCGGGCACCTCGACCGCCCGCCCGCCTGCGGCCGCCGCGACGGCCCGGCTCTGCTCCGGCGGCACGATCGAGTCGGCGCCGCCGTAGACCACGGTGACCGGCGCGGGCACCCGCGCCACCTGGTCGGCGACCGGGAAGGTGTCCAGCAGCAACAGCCGCACCGGCAGGAACGGGTAGTGCCGCCGGGCGACCGCGGCGAGGTCGGTGAACGGCGAGCGCAGCACCAGCGCGGCAGGCGGGAAGTCCACGGCGAGCCCGGCCACCACCGCCGCGCCCAGGCTCTCGCCGAAGTAGACCAGCGGCACCCGCGCCTGCGCGGCCAGGAACTCGCGGGCCGCGCGCACGTCCAGCGCGAGCCCCGCCTCGGTCGGCGAGCCCGGGTTGCCGCCGTACCCGCGGTAGTCCAGCAGCAGGGTCGCCACACCCGCCGCGTGCAGGGCCCGGGCGAGCGGCGCGCGCAGCGACCGGTTGCCGGCGTTGCCCGGGGCCACCAGCACCGCCGCGCGCGGCGCGGCGACCGGGAAGTACCAGGAGGTGAGAGTCAGCCCGTCCGCGGTGCGCAGCGCGACGTCCCGGCCGCCCGGGAGGACCTCCGCCGCGGACGGGACCGGGCCACCCGAGGGCAGGTAGATGAGCCTGCGCTGGAAGGCGAAGGCGCTGCCGAACACCACCGCCACGATGATGACGACCACCGCGGCGCCGATCAACAGCCGCCCGCGCACCACCCCATCATCCCCATGTGGCCGCAGTCACCGGCAGAATCGGGCCATCGTGTTAAAAAGGCTGCGAATATGATCGCGCGCTCCCCGACCGGGGTCGGCCACGGGGGAGCGCGACCAGGAGTACGTCGACGTACGACACCCGGCGTTCGTCGTCCAACCGTGGACGAGGTGATTCGATGCTGGTCGGAGTGCTGAAGGAGGCCACCCCCGGCGAAACCAGGGTGGCCGCGACGCCCGCGACGGTGGCTCAGCTGCTCAAGCTGGGGTACGAGGTCGTGGTGGAGCCGGGCGCCGGGGAGCTGGCGAGCTTCTCCGACGAGGCGTACGCCGAAGCCGGCGCCTCCATCGGGAACGCCGTGCAGGCGGAGATCGTCCTGGGGGTGAACGCGCCGGCCAAGGAGCAGCTGGACGCGATGAAGCCGGGCGCGACGCTGATCAGCCTGCTGGCCCCGGCCCTGAACAAGGAGCTGGTCGACGACCTGGCGAAGCGGCCCATCACCGCGATGGCGATGGACGCGGTGCCGCGGATCTCGCGGGCCCAGTCGCTGGACGTGCTGTCGTCGATGGCCAACATCGCCGGGTACCGCGCGGTGGTCGAGGCGGCGCACACGTTCGGCCGGTTCTTCACCGGGCAAGTCACCGCCGCGGGCAAGGTGCCCCCGGCGAAGGTCCTCGTCGTCGGCGCGGGCGTGGCTGGTCTGGCCGCGATCGGCGCGGCGGGCAGCCTGGGCGCGGTGGTGCGCGCGACCGACCCGCGGCCGGAGGTGGCCGATCAGGTCAAGTCGCTGGGCGGGGAGTACCTGTCCATCGAGGCGCCCGACGTCGAGGTGTCGGCGACCGGCTACGCCAAGGAGATGAGCGACGACTACAAGGCCCGTGAGCGGCAGCTCTACGAGAAGCAGTGCCGGGACGTGGACATCATCATCACCACCGCGCTCATCCCCGGGAAGCCGGCGCCGCGGATCATCACCGCCGACATGGTCGCCTCGATGCGGCCGGGCAGCGTGATCGTGGACATGGCCGCCGCCAACGGCGGCAACGTCGAGGGCACGGTCGCCGGCAAGGCCGTCACCACGGACAACGGGGTGACGATCCTGGGCTACACCGACCTGCCCGGCCGGTTGCCTGCGCAGTCGTCGCAGCTGTACGGCACGAACCTGGTCAACCTGATGAAGCTGGTGACGCCGGGCAAGGACGGCACGCCGGTGTTCGACCTGGAGGACATCGTCATCCGGTCGATGACCGTGGTCCGCGAGGGCGAGCTGCTGTGGCCGCCGCCCCCGGCGCCGGTGTCGGCCGCCCCGGCGCAGGCGGCGCCGAAGGCGGCCGCCAAGGAGCCGGAGCCGGAAAAGAAGAAGCTGTCCCCGGCGGCCCGGATCGGGCTGGTCGCGGTGGCGGGCGCGTTGCTGTTCCTGCTGGTCGCGGCGTCGCCGCCGGCGTTGCAGGGGCACCTGACGGTGTTCGCGATGGCTGTGGTGATCGGGTTCTACGTGATCGGGCACGTGCACCACGCGCTGCACACGCCGCTGATGTCGGTGACCAACGCGATCTCCGGGATCATCGTGGTCGGCGCGCTGTTGCAGGTCGGGCACGGCGGCGGGGCGGTGACCTGGCTGGCGTTCGCGGCGATCCTGCTCGCCTCGATCAACATCTTCGGCGGGTTCGCCGTCACCCGGCGCATGCTCTCGATGTTCTCCCGCAGCTGAGCCCGATCAGGAGACCTGAACTCATGACTCTCGACACGATCGCGCAGGCGGCCTACCTGGTCGCCGCGTTGTTGTTCATCCTGGCGCTGGCGGGGCTGTCCAAGCACGAGACCGCCAAGACCGGCAACGGGTTCGGCATCGCCGGCATGGTCGTCGCGCTGGCGGCGACGATCGCGCTGGCCGTGCACCGCGACATCTCCACCCTCGGCGTGGTGCTGCTGGTGGTGGCGGTGGTGCTCGGCGCCGCCGTGGGCCTGCAGCGTGCCCGCGTGGTGCAGATGACCGGCATGCCCGAGCTCATCGCGCTGCTGCACTCCTTCGTCGGTCTGGCCGCGGTGCTGGTCGGCTGGAACGGCTACCTGGAGGTCGAAGCGCACCCCGACGGGGCCGAGGCGCGGACGCTGGCGGCGCTCGGGCTGGGCGGGATCCACTCGGCCGAGGTGTTCATCGGCGTGTTCATCGGCGCGGTGACGTTCACCGGGTCGATCGTCGCGTTCCTGAAGCTGTCGGCGCGGATCAACTCCAAGCCGTTGATGCTGCCCGGCAAGAACTTCCTCAACCTCGGCGCGCTGGCGGTGTTCGTCGGGCTGACGGTGTGGTTCGTCATCGATCCGCAGCTGTGGCTGCTCGTCGTGGTCACCGCGGTGGCGCTCGCACTGGGCTGGCACCTGGTGGCCTCGATCGGCGGCGGCGACATGCCGGTGGTGGTGTCCATGCTGAACAGCTACTCCGGCTGGGCGGCCGCCGCGAGCGGGTTCCTGCTGGAGAACAACCTGCTCATCGTCACCGGCGCGCTGGTCGGCTCCTCCGGTGCCTACCTGTCCTACATCATGTGCAAGGCGATGAACCGCTCGTTCATCTCGGTGATCGCGGGCGGGTTCGGAATCGAAGCCGGTCCGGCGGACGACACCGACTACGGCGAGCACAAGGAGATCACCGCCGACGGCGCGGCCGAACTGCTCGCCGACGCGAGCAGCGTGATCATCACCCCCGGCTACGGCATGGCGGTCGCGCAGGCCCAGCACGGCGTCGCCGAGCTGACCCGGCGGCTGCGAGAACGCGGCGTCGAGGTCCGGTTCGGCATCCACCCGGTCGCCGGCCGCCTGCCCGGGCACATGAACGTGCTGCTCGCCGAGGCCAAGGTGCCCTACGACATCGTGCTGGAGATGGACGAGATCAACGACGACTTCGCCGACACCGACGTCGTCCTCGTCATCGGCGCCAACGACACGGTCAACCCGGCCGCGGCCGAGGACCCCGGCTCGCCGATCGCCGGCATGCCGGTGCTGCGGGTGTGGGAGGCCCGCAACGTCGTGGTGTTCAAGCGGTCGATGTCCTCGGGCTACGCCGGCGTGCAGAACCCGCTCTTCTTCCGCGACAACTCCGCCATGCTGTTCGGCGACGCGAAGGAACGGGTCGAGGACCTGCTGCGGGCACTGCCCGCCCCGAGCGCGGCCGGGGCCGGGGCCCGCGCCGGGAGCTGAGAACGGCGAAAGCGCTTCCCCGGCGGACCCGCCGCGCGTGGTCCGCCGGGGAAACGGCAGGTAACAGATCAAGGCCGATCACCCGGTTGATCTACCCACCTGCTATGTTCGCGCTCCCCACCGTCGAGAACTCCACAAGGACAACGACATGGAAACCGAGAGCGACCAGCACGCTGCTTCAACCGACGTGATAAGCAGCGCGGCGCACGCCGCCCGCCTGGTCATGTTGGACACCATGGACGAGAAGATCCGGTACGCGTGCGAGACACTGGGTGAGCCGTCGACCTCCGACGTGCTGGCCTTCCTGGTGACCTACGGCGTGGTCACCAACCCCAAGCGCGAGCGTGCCGCGGTCGCGGAGAAGGTCGGCAAGTGGCGGGAGGAGCGCGGGCTCGGCGACACCGGGGACCTGCCGCGGCTGTCGGTGAAGATGCTGGCCGAGCTGGACGGCCGCAAGGAAGCCGACGCGGCTGCCGAGGCGGAGCCGCAGGGCGACGAGACCGACACGCCCACCGGGGAGATCACGGAGACCGCCGAGGCGGCCAAGCCGGCGAAGCGCAAGTCGCCGGAGGGGTCGCGCGGCTTCTACCTGGTGGCGTTCATGTCGCTGCTGGTCTCGGTGGACACCTCGTGGCGCTTCTTCGGGGAGAAGCTCGGGATCACCAACGTCTACGAGCGGGCCGCGATGTTCGCCGTGGTCGAGGTCGCGCTGATCGCGTGCGGGTTCGCGATGCGCGCCGAGATCCGCAGCCCCAAGGGCAAGCCGGGCCCGGCCCGGCTGATCCTGTGGGCGCTGTGCGCGGCATCCGGCTACATGGCCTTCGACCTGGCCGGCCCGGTGTCCGGCCTGGCGCGGGTCACGCTCGGCCCGGTCCTCGGTGTGGTCATGCTGCACCTGGCCCTGGGCATCGAGCTGCGGCACACCCGCGCCCGCGTCACCACCTGGTCGCGGGTCAGCCGTGAGCTCAAGGAGCGCTTCCTCTCCCGCCTCGGCCTCGGCGACGACGAGCGCGACGCCCTGGCCCGGACCCGGGACCGCGCGGCCCGCCGTGCCGCGCACCTGGCCCGCGCGTCCTGGTTCACGCCGTTCCGCAAGACCCGGCTGGACCGGGCCCTGCGGGCGGCCAACGCCGCGCACGACGACCGGATGCGCGCCCGGCTGATGGCGGAGCTGGCCGCGGTCCAGCACGCCGACGAGCTGCGCAGGCTGGACCTGGCCTCGCCGTGGTCGGACTCGCTGTCCAACAGCCTGAAGTTCCTCAAGCGCTGACGACTCGTCCCGTCCGGAAACGGCCGCGTGCCGCCACGAAATCGTGGCAGCACGCGGCCGTTCCGCTGTGGACGGTCAGTGTCCGGGGTGGTTCCGGCCCGGCTGCTCGGCCGCGCGGTGCCGGCCGGCCGCACGGAGGGGCCCGGGCAGGTGGCCGACGTGCTCCGGACCGGACCTAGTCCGGAGTGGGCAGCCCGTGCGCCGCGAGCCAGGCGCTGGCCCGGCGCGGCGACGCGCGCGCCAGCCACGCGTCCTGGACGACCTCGGCCAGCTCGTCGTAGCCGAGCCGGCCGACGTCGGCCTCCCGCAGCAGCACCGACGGGTGCCCGCGGAAGTGGGGCGTGGTGAAGAACGGTGAGCGCTCGTCGGCGACGAGGGCCTCCTTGTCGGCCTCGGAGCCGACCCAGAACACGATCACGTCCGGGTAGCGCTCACCGGTCACCGGGTCGGCGGCGTCCGGCCGCGGGTTGCGGAAGAACACGAACGACCGGCCGCCGACCTGGTAGACGGGCCTGCCCCGGGTGCCTTCGACGCGCTGGACGTGCGGCATCGCCATGGCCAGGTCGTGCACGTCCTGGACCCGGGCGCGCCTGCCGGTCAGCCGACCGCCTCGTCGGTGGGCCCGAGGCCGGTCTCGTCGACCGACGACGTGCCCCCGTCGGCGAGGCGCTGCCGCAGCAGGGCCTTCCCCTGCTCGGCCCCCTTGCGGCTCTCGCCCTGCGCGCGGCGGAAGAACTCGGCCAGTTCGGTGTCGCCGTCCCGCTCGGCGTCGGCGATGTACTGCTCCAGCCGCAGCGCGTTGCTGAGGCAGGCCTCGACGAACCAGATGATGTTGTAATCCTTGTCCTGCGTGCCCGTGACGTGCCCGGTCTCGCTCGTCGACATCGGGTCCTCCTTCCGGGTTGACGGAAGTGGGTACCCACACCGGGCCCGGTCAAGCACGCTCCGGCCGATTTCCTCGCATCACCACCGCGGCGGTCGCCACCGGGCGGCGGCCGCCTCGCGGATGGCGCCGGCGACCTCGACCGGGTGCGACAGCATCACCAGGTGCGAGGAGTCGATCTCCACGGTCGTCGTGCCGGCCCACTGGTAGCCGAACCGCTCCACGTCCGGGTTGACCGTCCTGTCCGAAGTGGACACCGCGCCCCAGAGCGCCGGGACGTTCTCCTCGACCCCGGCCACGGCGATCACCGCGCCGCCGTAGGAGTGGCCGACGAGCACGACCGGCCCGTCGACGGCCCGGACCACCGAGGCGAGGTAGGCGGCGTCGCCGGACAGGCTGCGGTTCGGCACGGCCCGGACGCGCACGTCGAGGCCGGCGGCGAGCAGCTCGGGCACGACCGGGGCGAAGCTGGAGCCGTCGGCGAAGGCACAACGCCTACCCGAAGCCCGGCGTGAGGGGGCGGCACAGCTGCGGGAGGTCGTCGGCGACCCGCCGTGAACCGGTCAGGAATCGAGAAGCGCAGGTCAGCGGGCGGCGAATACCGTTCCTGTCATGACCTCGATCAACACCATCACCCTGGAAGTGGCCGACACCGCGGCCGCCGAGCGCTTCTACACCGCCGCCTTCGGACTCGGCTCCCGGCTCCGCCTGCGGGCCGCCCAGGAGCAGACCACCGGCTTCCGCGGCTTCACCCTCTCCCTCATCGTGTCCCAGCCCGCCGACGTGGAGCTGCTGTTCCAGTCCGCGGTGGACGCCGGCGCCACCGTCCTCAAGCCGGTCGCCAAGAACATGTGGGGCTGCGGCGGCGTCGTCCAGGCCCCGGACGGCACGATCTGGAAGATCGCCACCCCGGCGAAGAAGGACACCCGCCCCGCCTCCCGCGAGGTGCAGAACATCGTGCTGCTGCTGGGCGCGTCCGACGTGGCCGCGAGCCGCAAGTTCTACACCGACCACGGCTTCTCCGTCGCGAAGAGCTTCGCCCGCATGTACGTCGAGTTCGCCGCCGGGGAAGGCCCGATCAAGCTGGGCCTGTACCGCCGCCGCGCGCTGGCCAAGGACGCCGGGGTGCCCCCGGAGGGCAGCGGCGCGCACCGCATCGCGATCGGCGGTGACGGCGGCTCGTTCACCGACCCGGACGGGTTCGCCTGGGAGGCCACCACGTCCGCGGCGCTGTCCTGATGTGCCTGCACGAGCCACCGGCGCACCTGCGGCCGGCGGCGGCCGGAGACGAGGCCCCTCAGCCCGCGGTCAGCGCGGTGACCAGTCCGGCCAGCCCGTCCACCCTCAGGTCGAACGAGTCGGACTCCGCGGGCGGGTCCCCGACCGGGCGGTGCACGTAAGCGGTCCGCATGCCCACCGCCTGGGCGCCGCGCAGGTCCCAGGCGTGGGCGGCGACCATCAGCACCCGGTCCGGGGCGCAGCCGGCGACGTCGACGGCATGCCGGTAGATCTCCGGCGCCGGCTTGTACGCCCGCACGTCGGCGCTGGACAGGGCCTGGTGCCAGCGCAACCCGGCGTGCGCGTTGAGCCGCAGCAGGGCGGCGTGGCTCGCGTTGGACAGGGCGAGCACGGGGAACCGGCCGGACAGCTGTTCGAGACCGGCGGCGGAGTCGGGCCACGCGGGGAGCCGTCGTCCCGCGCCGGCCAGCCGGGCGATCACCGCCGGATCGGTGATCCCCGCGCGGCCGGCCACCAGCCGGGCGGCTTCGGCGTCGAGGACCTCGGAGCCGGCGTAGGCGCGTTCGCCCCGCCCGATGCGCGCCTGCTCGGCCTCAATGTGCTCCTGCCACGCGGTGACGAGTTCGTCCCCGGCGGCCGGAGCCGCCTCGCGGATCGCCGCCCGCAGCCCGGACGGCTCGTCGACGAGCGTGCCGAGCACGTCGAAGACGACCACCTCGATGTCGTGGATGCCGGACACACTTCCCCCTCGTCACCAGCCGGGTCTGGGGACGATCTTGCCCGTGCCGCGGGCGCCGGTCAAAACCGGCGGTCACTTCCGCACGCGGGCGAGGATCCGGTCGAGCGCGCGCCGCACCGCGTCCGGCATGCCGTCGCCGCGCAGGTCGTCGCGGAACTGCTCGTTCAGGCCGCCCGGCGTGGTGTGCCGGGCGGCCATCACGGTCAGCGAGTCCGGCCGTTCCAGCAGCGACCGGCCCAGCTCGCCGAAGACGTGCGTCACGAAGGCGTTCGCCGCGTCGTGGTCGACGCCCTGCCCGGCCATCCAGTCCACGACGGTCGCCAGGTAGTCCAGGTGCGCGGCGAACGTCGCGGTCGCGCCGAGGAACGTCTCCAGCGCCGCCTCGTCGCCGGGCACCAGCACACTGCCCACGCGCGTGAACAACTCGCGCGCCGCCGCGTTCTCCGGGTACACCACGGTCAGGCTGCGGCGCCGCGTGGCCTGGGGGAGCGGGATGGACCGGACCACCTCGCCTGCCGGCGCGGACCACGCCCGCAGCCGCTCCACCGGCACCCCGGACGTCGCGCTGACCAGCACGTGCTCCGGCCGGAACGCCAGTTCCGCCAGCACTTCCCGCGCGACCGGCGCGGGCACCCCGACCACGACCACCGGCGCGTGGTCCAGCACCTCCTGGTTGCTCGCGCACACCCGCACGTTCGGGAACCGCTCGGCGAGCGCGGCCGACACGGCGCGCCCGCGCGGCGACAGGAACACCTCCGGCGGATCCTCGCCCGTGCTCAGGCCCTCCACGATCGCGGCGGTGATCTCGCCCGCGCCCACGAACCCGTATCCCATTGTCAGACCGCCCGGAGATCCTCTTCGACCGCTGCCAGTTCGGCGGGGGTGCCCTGCACCTTGGGCCCGGTGAACCACGTGCGCGCCGAGGCGAACCACCACACCGCCGCGCCACCGAGCACGACGAGGAACGCGATCGGCGTGTAGTTGAACGTGCCGACCGTGACCGGGTAGGCCTGCGGCAGCATGAACAACACGAAGATGACCGCGACCCAAGCGGTCGCGACGACGCCGACCGGACGGCCCCACCGACCCAGGTGCCACGGTCCGCGCTCGAACTCCGTGCCCTTGCGCACCCGCAGGAACACCGGGATGACGTAGGCGACGTACAGCCCGACGGTCGCGATCGAGGTGACCGCGGCGTACGCGGTGGCGCTCCAGAGGTAGGGCAGCGCGAGGACCAGCGCGCCGGCCGCGGCCAGCCACACCGAGTTCGTCGGCGTGCGGGTGCGCTTGTTGATGCGGTGCCACACGCGGGAACCCGGGATCGCGCCGTCCCGGGCGAACGCGTAGATCATCCGCGAGTTCGCCGTCACCGACGCCATCCCGCAGAACAGTTGCGCGCCGATCGCGATCAGCAGCAGGAACTTCCCGGTGGTCGCGCCCGCGGCGTCGAGGAAGATCTGCGCGGGCGGCACCCCGGTCGGCGAGTTGACCGCGCCGTCGTAGTCCTGGATCGCGAAGGTGAGGCCCAGCAACAGGATCCAGCCCGCGACGAGCGACACCAGGATCGAGTTGACGATCCCGCGCGGGCCCGCCGTCGCCGCGTTCTTCGTCTCCTCCGTCATGTGCGCCGAGGCGTCGTAGCCGGTGAGCGTGTACTGCGCGACCAGCAGCCCGAGCGCGAACACGTACGGCGCGAAACCCCAGCCGGTGTTGTTCACGAAGTGGCCGAACACGAACGACGCGGACTGGTGCTTCTCGGGCACGAACACCAGCACCCCGACGATCACCAGGACGCCGGCCAGGTGCCACCACACGCTGACGTTGTTCAGCACGGCCACCAGCCGCACGCCGAAGGTGTTCAGCAGCCCGTGCACCGCCAGGATGATCGCCAGCAGCAGGATCGTGTGCCCCGGCGTCGCGGCGAACCCGAACTGCAGGTCCAGGAACGCGTTGAGGAACAACGCGGCGCCGAAGTCGATGCCGGCGGTGACCGCGACCTGGCCGATGAGGTTGAACCACCCGGTGAACCACGACCAGGCCGCGGCCGAGCGCCGCGGCGCGAGCTTCGCCGCCCAGTAGTAGAGCCCGCCCGCGGTGGGGTAGCTGGAGCACACCTCCGCCATGCCGAGGCCGACGAGCACCACGAACACCCCGACCAGCGGCCAGCCCCAGACCATCGCGGCGGGACCGCCGGTGTCCAGGCCGAACCCGTAGAGCGTGAGGCAGCCGGACAGGATCGAGATGATGGTGAAGGAGACGGCGAAGTTGGAGAACGCCGACATCGTCCGCCTGAGTTCCTGGGCGTAGCCGAGCTGGTGCAGCCGGGTGCTGTCGGAGTCCACGGGCTCACCTCGGTGTTCAGTTCACGGGTGCGGAAACGGTAGTGCTCACCCGCGCGGAGCGTCAAGGTCCACCCGGGTGTCCACAACGGACTCCGCTGCGCCGGTCGGCGGAACGTGGCGCAGCAGGCGGACGATCAGCACGGCCACGACGGCGAGCGCGGCGGCGCTGATCGCGGCGACCAGGTGCAGCCCGCCGGTGAACGCCTCGCGCGCCGGGGCGAGCAGCGCCGCGGCCAGGTCCGGGGGCAGGTCGCGGGCGGCGGTGACCGCGTCGGCGAGGCTTTCCCGCGCGGCGCCGGCGGCCCCGGCCGGAACGGTCGCCGGCGGGGTGAAGCGGCTGGTGTAGACCGCGGCGCCGATGCTGCCGAGCGCGGCGAGCCCGAACGCGAACCCGAACTGGCCGCTGGTCTCGTTGAGGGCGGCGGCGGAGCCCGCCTTCTCGGCCGGCGCGGAGCCCATGATCAGGCCGGTGCTCAGGGTGACCAGCGGGCCGGAGCCGAGGAAGATCAGCGCGAACCCGGTCGCCACGGTGCCCGGCCCCGACGCGGCGCCGGTCCGGGTGAGCACGATCAGCCCGCACACCGAGACCACCAGCCCGGCGCCGATCAGGTACGCGGGCCGGAACCGGCGCGCGAGCACCGGCGACACGACGAACGACACGGTGTTCGCGGCGATCGCGGGCATCATCCACAGCGCCGCGCCGAGCGGGGAGAGGCCTTCGACCAGTTGCAGGTCCTGGGTGATGAACAGCATCAGCGCGCCCATCAGCAGCGTGCCGGACATCATCGCGCCCAGCGCCGTGCTGAACGACCGGTTCGCGAACAGCCGCAGGTCCAGCAGCGGGTGCTCCAGGCGGCGTTGCCTGCGGGCGAACAGGACGGCGAACCCGATCCCGGCGGCCAGGCTCGCCAGCGGCAGCGGCCGCCAGCCGTCCTGGGCCAGTTCCTTGAGCCCGTGGATCGCCGGGATCACCGCGGCCAGCGACAACGCGACGCTGACCAGGTCCGGCTTCCCGGCGTCCGGGTCGCGGTACTCGGGCAGCAGGACCGGGCCCGCGACGAGCAGCACCGCCATCGCGGGCACGCCGAGCAGGAACACCGAGCCCCACCAGAAGTGCGCGAGCAGGGCGCCGCCGGCCACCGGGCCGATCACCGCCCCGGCCGAGAAGCACATGCCCCACAGCCCGATCGCCAGCCCCATCTGCCGCGGGTCGCGGAAGAGGGTGCGGATCAGCGACATCGTGGACGGCGCGAGGACGGCGCCGGCGACCCCGAGGACCGCGCGGGCCGCGATCAGCATCGCGGGGGTGGATGCGAAGGCGGCGGCGATCGAGGCGGCCCCGAACGCGGCCGCGCCGATGAGCAGCAGCTTCCGGCGGCCGATGCGGTCGCCGAGCGTGCCCATCGTGATGAGGAACCCGGCCATGAGGAAGCCGTAGACGTCGGTGATCCAGAGCTGCTCGACGCTGCTCGCGCCCAGGTCGGCGGTCAGGTGCGGCAGGGCGAGCAGCAGGACGTAGACATCGATGGAGACGAGCAGGGTGGGCAGGGCGAGCACGGCGAGCGCGAGCCACTCCCGCCGTCCGGCCTTCGCCGGGATCGCGTGGTTCATTCCAGGTCCTTCCGGTCCGCGGTGGTTTCCACGGACAGGTCGGAGCGGCCGCCCGGTTCTCGACATCCGGCGCGTGGCGGGTGGGGTTGGCTGGGTCCGGTGGCGTGCCACCCGGTGGGTGGCAGTGGGGTGGTGCGGGTGGTGTGTCCGGCGGGGCGGCCCGGCTGCCGGGGTCGGGGCGCCCCGCTGCCGGCTCGTCCGGATCCCGCGGATGGTCGGTGGTCACTGCCGGGTGCGCGGGAGCCGCGGGGTCTCGACATCCGGCGGGGTGGCGGGTTGGGGATCCCGTGTGTTGCCGCCCGGTGGGTGGCCCTCGGTGGTGTGTCCGGCGCGGCTGCGGGGTCGCGGCGACCGGCCTGCTGCCGGGTCGTCCGGGTCCCGCGCAGGTGGCGACTGCCGGGTGTGGGCGGCCGCCGGGCCCTTGGTCCCCGGCGGCCGCCGCGCTCAGTAAGCGGCTAACTGCGCGAACCGCCCGGTTCTCGACACCCGGCGGCCGCGGCTTCGGGCTGGCTGGATCCGGTGTCGTGTCGCGCGGCGGGTGGCCGTCGGTGGTGCGGTGTCGCAGGTGGTGTGTCCGGCGGGGCTGCGGGGTCGCGGCGCCCGGCCTGCTGCCGGGTTGTCCGGGTCCCGCGCAGGTGGCGACTGTCGGGTGTGGGCGGCCGCCGGGGCTCCTGCTCCCCGGCGGCCGCCGCGCTCAGTTCGCGGCCACTTGCGCGAACCGCTGAGTTCTCGACGCCCGGCGGCCGCGGCTTCGGGCTGGCTGGATCCGGTGTCGTGCCGCCCGGCGGGTGGCCGTCGGTGGTGCGGTGTCGCAGGTGGTGTGTCCGGCGCGGCTGCGGGGTCGCGGCGCCCGGCCTGCTGCCGGGTCGTCCGGGTCCCGCGCAGCTGGCGACTGCCGGGTGTGGGCGGCCGCCGGGGCCCCTGCTCCCCGGCGGCCGCCGCGCTCAGTTCGCCGCCACCTGCGCGAACCGCCGGGTGACGCGGGCGTCCGTGGACACCACGGGCGACTCCGTGCCCACCCAGCCCTCGCCGCCGAAGTAGCGCCGCACGATCTGCTCCGCCGTGCGGGTCGCCACGGCCTGGCTGGTCAGCGTCGGGTTGGGGCCGCCGAGCGCGTTGGCCAGCGCCGAGTTGTCGGCGACGAACAGGCGCCGCACCCAGCGGGCCTCGGCCGCGTCGTCCAGCACCGAGTCGCGTTCGGACAGTCCCATCCGCATCGACGAGTGGACGTGCAGGATCAGCGGCGGCCAGTCGATCCGGAACACCTTCCGCGCCCCGGCCGCGCGGACCACCTCGACCGCCTTGCGGGCCAGGAACTCCCGGTTCGCCACGGTGCGCGCCGAGCGCGCCCGCTGCCGCATCTCGACCTTCGCCACCGGCCCGTGCTCGTCCGCGGGCAGCGCCGACAGCGTCGCCCGGTTGTGCGGCTCGACGTCGTCGTCGGTCATGATCAGGATGTTGAACAACCGGTCCGCGCCGTGGGTCAGCACCTCCTTGAGCTCCTCGCCCATCAGCCGCCCGGTGGGGCCGTCCCACGGGCCGGTGAAACCGCGTCCGTTGCCGTACTGCCCGCGGATCCCGCTGTCGGAGAAGGTGAGCGCGAACTGCTGGATCGCCGGCGGCAGCCCGACGTTCATGATGCCGCCGCGGCCGGGGAAGTCCGCCCGCGCCGCCGACGCCGCGCCCTTGGTCGACCCGGTGTAGTCGTCGAACAGGCCGATCACCCAGTCGAAGTAGTGGTCGGTGTAGCCGCGGCCGACCCAGTCGTTGGGGTTGGGCAGCCCGCTGTTGAACCACAGCCGCGGGTTCTCGGTGCAGCCCGCGGACAGCACCACGACCCGGGCGTCCTCGGTGTGCTCCTCGCCCGTGGTGACCGAGCGCCACGACACCCCGGTCGCCACCGTCTCGCCGCCGCGCTGCTCGGACCGGATGCGGGTGACGAAGGCGTCGGTGACCAGCGAGACCGGCTTGCCGTGCGGCGACCACGCGTCGGCGGTCAGCGCCATCGGCATGTACGAGTTGTCCGCGGACCGCTTCGCCGCCATCGTGCGCGGTGCGCCCGCCGGGTGCTTGCAGCCCTGGAAGCAGTACCCGCAGAAGGTGCAGCCGGTGGCCAGCGGCCACTGCACGCGCGGGTCGTCGTGCCCGCTGAACCGGCCCGCGGTGCCGCCCGGCGGCAGGATCGCGTTCTCCTGCGGCCGGTAGGAGTCGCCGGTCGTGGTCTTCGTGGTCTGCAGCGCCATGCCGAGCTTCTCGCAGCCGCGGAAGAACACCGACTCCTTGGTGCCCATCGCCGCGGTGTGCACCGGCAGGGTGGCCTCGACCCATTCGTAGTAGGGCACCAGGTCGGCGTAGGTGAACGGGAAGAGGTGCGCGGTGTCGTAGGCGGCCGCGTCGCTCCCGTCGTACCCGGCGAACACCCCCGGGTAGGCGCGCGGCGAGTTGCCGAAGTAGTGCTGCGTGGTGCCGCCGACCCCGGCCAGCTGCCACAACAGCGAGTTCTGCGGGGTCTCGCGGAACCACGCCGGCCGGGAGCGGTCCGCCGGTCCGAACCGCATGAACCCGGTGAGCGGGTTGTTCGCGTCGTTCTCGTAGTGGGTCCAGTCGGTCTCCGGGTCGGCGTACCCGCCCGCTTCGAGGACGAGCACGTCCAGGCCGCGGCCGGCCAGTTCCTTGGCGACCACGGAGCCGCCCGCCCCGGCGCCGATGACGATGACGTCACGCATCAGACGTTCTCCACCTTCGTGCGGCCCTGGTAGTACCCGAGGAAGTCGTCCCAGCCGTGCACCACGCCGTGCGGCTGGTAGCCGGACAGCTGCCAGCCGACCGGGCGGGCGCTGATCGTCTTCGTGGCCGGGTCGAACACCGCCCACTCGCAGCTGCTGCCGTACGCGGCGAACTCCAGCACCGCGCCGGCCACGAACTGCAGGACCCCGGACACCGAGGCGCGGAGCGGCTCGGGCAGGTTCGCGTCCAGCAGCGCGACGAGCCCGGCGTGCGGGCCTTCGAGTTGTTCGAAGACGCGGCACTTGTCGGCGTAGGACAGCCGCGCGAACGGGGAGAGGAACGCGCCGCCGAGCGCGAGCGGGTTCACCTCGGTGGCGACCAGGTTCAGCAGCATCGCGATCAGCGAGGACAGCGGCAGCGTGTCGTCGTTCTCCAGCAGCGTGCGCAGGGCCGTGTCCAGTGTCCGCACGCCGCTGAGCGGCAGGTCCAGCAGCGCGGACGGCATTGGCGCGCCGGACAGCCCGGTGGCCAGGCTCTGGGTGAGCGGCGTGGCGAGCTGGTCCGGGAACGGGACGTACTCGTCGAGTGCCTTGATCAGGAAGTCGGTGGCCCTGGCCTCCAGCGCGCCCGGTTCGGTGCGTGGCGTGCCCTGGGCGCGGGAGTAGGCGTCCGGGCCCGGGCAGGTCATCACGACCAGCCCGTTGAGGGTGTCGCGCGCGAGTTCGGCGAGCACCGGGCGGAGGGCGGCGACCACGTCGGTCAGGCCCGCGGCGCGGACCGGTCGCGGTGCGGCCGTGGCGGTCCCGGGGAGCAGGCTCCCCGCGGCGACCGCGGCGCCCAGCACCCCGATCCTGGCCAGGAAGGCCCGGCGGCCGACGTCGTTGTCAGCGTGTGGCATCGATGTTCTCCTGTGGTGGGCGGCGCGTGCCCGGCGGCGGTGCCGGGATTGCGCCGGATGGCGCAATCCTCGGTGAACCGTTCACCGCAGCCCATGTCCCCGGCGACAACTCGTCACCGCGGGGTTTTGTGCCGGGGAACAAAGCGGGCGCATCTAAGCTGCCGGGGTGCCAACGGACAACTCGGGCATCGACGCCCTGGTCACCGCGCTGCTCGGCGAGCTCGACGACCTCGCCGACGCGGTTTCCGAACGCATCCGCCGCGAGGTCGTGCTCTACCAGGCCGGTGATCCGGTGCCTGTCGGGTCGCTGCGGCAGTCGGTGCGGGACAACGCCGAGCTGATCCTGCGGCAGTTCGTCAGCGAGCACGCGCCCGACCTGTCCGCGCCGTGGGCCACCGGACGCGAGCGAGCCCAGCAGGGTGCGCCGTTGCCGGAGGTGGTGCGGGCCTACCGCGTCGGGTTCGCGCACCTGTGGGACGCGCTGGTGGCCAAGGCGCGGGCGTCCGAGGTGGACGACCGGGTTCTGGTCGACTTCGCGGCGACGGTGTGGCGGCTGGTCGGGACCTACACCGACGCGATGGCCGATGCCTACCGGGACACCGCGTCGCAGATCATGCTGGAACGCGAGCACGAGCGGTCGATGCTGGTCGAGGCGCTGTTCACCGGTGTGCTCGGCAGCCAGGACACGCTGTGGGAGGCCGCGCAGACGCTGGGACTGCCGGTGGAGGGCTGCTTCGTGGTCGTGGCCGCCGAGAACCCGGAGCTGGGGAAACGCTCTCTGGTGGGCATCGAGCCGCGGCTGCGGGCGGGCGGGATCCGTTCGGCGTGGCGGCTCTCGCCCGAGGAGCACATCGGTGTGCTGGCGCTGCCGTACCCGTCGCTGGGGGAGCGGCTGCCGGACCTGCTGCGCGGCCGGGCCACCGCGCGGATCGGCCTCAGCCCCGCGTACCCGCACCTGCGGGAAACTCCGCGGGCGTTGCGGCTCGCGCGACTGGCGCTGGGCACCCTGCCGCCCGGGCAGGCCGACGTCGCGCCCTGGGACGACGCGCCGGTGGCCGTGCTGATCGCCGCCGCGCCCGGGGAGGCCGAGCGGGTCGCGAGCACGGTGTTCGGCCCGCTGCTGGACCTGCCGCTCGCCGACCGGAAGGTGCTGGTCGACACCCTCGACGCGTGGTTCGCCTGCGGCGGGTCCGCCGCCGAGGCGGGCAAGCGGCTCTACTGCCACGCCAACACGGTGCGCTACCGGTTGCGGCGGGTCGAGGAGCTCACCGGGCGCGGGCTGGGCGATCCGAAGGCGGTCGCCGAACTGGCGACGGCGCTGCAGGTCGTGCGGCTGCTGCCGGTGCGCGGCTGACGCTACGGTCGGGTGATGACCGATGACGCAGGCTCGCGTCCCGCGGCGTGGCGGGACGGGTGGACCGAGGGGCCGGACCCGCTGTTCGGCGAGCCCGGGCAGCGGACCGGGGACTACCGGACCCTGACCTACGAGGTGACCGGGCGGATCGCCCGGATCACGTTCGACCGGCCGGAGCGGGGGAACGCGATCACCGCCGACACCCCGTTCGAACTGGCCGACGCGGTGGAACGCGCCGACCTCGACCCGGGCGTGCACGTGATCCTCGTTTCCGGGCGGGGCAAGGGTTTCTGCGGCGGCTACGACCTGTCGATCTTCGCCGAGCAGGGTGCGGCGCCGGAAGGCCAGGACCGCGCCGGCACCGTGCTGGACGCGGCCGCGCAGGCACGCAACCACGACCCGTCCCGGCAGTGGGACCCGATGGCCGACTACGCGCTGATGAGCCGGTTCAACCGCGGCTACGCCAGCCTGCTGCACGCGAACAAGCCGACGGTGGCGAAGCTGCACGGGTTCTGCGTGGCGGGCGGCACGGACATCGCGCTGCACTGCGACCTGATCGTGACCGCCGACGACACCCGGATCGGCTACCCGCCCACGCGGGTGTGGGGCGTGCCCGCGACCGGGCTGTGGGCCCACCGGCTCGGCGACCAGCGCGCGAAGCGGCTGCTCTTCACCGGCGACCTCATCACCGGGCGGCAGGCCGCCGAGTGGGGGCTGGCGGTGGAGTCCGCGCCGACGGACCGGCTGGACGACGTGACCGAGGAGCTGGTCGCCAGGATCGCGCTGCTGCCGGTGAACCAGCTGATGATGGTGAAGCTCGCGCTGAACAGCGCGCTGACCACGCAAGGCATCCACAACTCGGCGATGATCAGCACCGTGTTCGACGGCATCTCCCGGCACACCCGCGAGGGCTACGCCTTCCAGGAGCGGGCGCGGAGTGAGGGTTTCCGCGCGGCGGTGCGGGAGCGGGACGAGCCGTTCGGAGATCAGAAGCGCGGGTGATCCGCGTCGCGAGCCGGGCAGGTGGGTCAGGAGCGCGGGTGCTCGTGCTGCCTGGCATGGCGGTCCTTCACCGCGACCCAGGCGACGGCGAAGGTGTCGCCCTCCGGGAGGCCCACGGCCACGTGCCCCGGGCGGGGCTCGCCCGCGACCCACAACCGCCGCCGGCGCAGCAGTTCGGCCCCGACGTCCGGTGGGCAGTGCTCGATGTGGAACCGGGCGCGGAGCCCGCCCGGGAACACCGCCCACCCGGACACCGGGCAGCCGTCGGCCTCGGTGGCCATCGTCGCGGCGGTGATCGAGGTCCACGGCCCGGCCGCGAGCAGCCGCACCACGCGCGCGACGCGAGTCCGCCACAGCGCCGTGGCCCCGACGGCGAGCAGGATCGGCGCCGCCAGCACCCACGGCAGAGCCCCGCCGACCAGGACGACGGCGGCACCTTCGAGCGCGACCCCCGCGGCGACGACGGCCGCGAACGCGACCGTGCGCAGACGCAGCCTCCGTTTCAGCGAGGACCGGGACGGGGTGCGGGTCGCGCGGGCGACCCTGAGGGTGGCGCGGGCGAACTCGTCACCCCCGGGCAGTCCGGCCAGGACCTTCCCGGGAGCGGCCGCGGTGACGTGGAGCGTGCCGGCGCGCTCGAACTCCCTGACGACCTCGCGAGGGGGATCGTGCAGCGTGAAATACGCCCGCGTGCCGTCCGGAAAGGTCACGGTTCCCGTCTCGCCGGAGCCGGCGTCGAACCGGGCGGGAAGCGCGGTTCGCGGACCGGCGAGCAGCCGGAGCGTGCGCACGGCCCGTCCCCAGCGCACCACGAGGACCACCACCAGGCCCACCGCGAGAGCGGCCACGAACGCGGCGTACAGCACGTCCGTCCCGTGCGGCGGGTGATCGATCAGTCCGATGAGGACGGCCACGACCCCGAGCAGCGCGAACGGAAGCGCGACCATCGTCCGGTTGCGGCTCGCCCGCACCCACGAGCGCGACCACGGCCGCGAGTCCCACTCACCGGTGACCCAGTTCGGCAGCCGCCGGACGAACACCAGCACCAGCGTCGCAGCGAAACCCACCGGAAGCCCCACCGCGGCGGTCGAATCCCACCCGCCGCCGGCCAGGTGCACCGCGGCGACCACGGCGAAGACCGCGAACAGCCACCACCGCGGACGCCACCCGCGTTCCTCCACCGTCTCCTCCACTCGTCTTCGCGCGCAGCCTAACCGGCCGCGCGCGGAGACGAGTGATCATTTTCCGCGGATCAGACCTCGGCCGACTCGACGTTCCGCGCCCTGGCCTTCGCGGGCCGGGTGCGCGGCCCGAAGATCGCCAGCACGACCGCGCCCACCATCCAGGTGCCCGCGATGAACAGGAACACCGCCTGGTACCCGCTGCCGTTGTACAGCGACGACACGATCAGCGGCCCCGCCGCGTTGGACAGCCGTCCGAGTCCGTACGACACGCCGGTGCCCAGGGAGCGGCCGCGGGTGTCGAACAGCTCCGGCGAGTACGCATACCCGAGTGCGGTGTAGCCGCGCTCGAACAGGTTCACCAGGAACCCGAACACGACGATCAGCAGGGGGTTGAACGTCAGCCCGTAGCACAACCCGCACAGCGCGATGACCGTGCCGAACACCACCAGGCACCACTTGCGCTCGAACCGGTCGGTGACCAGTGCGGCCAGGTACGACCCGAGCGGCGCGCCGACCGTCGTGAGCGCCACGTAGAACACCGACTTCTCGACGCTGAAACCCTCCTTGGCCAGCAGCGTCGGCGCCCAGCTCGAATACCCGAAGAACCCGATGGTCTGCGTCACCCACAGGACGGTCAGCAGCAGCGTCGGCAGCAGGTACTTCTTGCGCAGCAGCAACCGCAACGGCGCCTTGGCCACCGGGGCCTCCTCGACCGGCGGCGCCGGCTCCGGCAGCGGGCCCTTCTCCGCGGCGACCTGCGCCTCGATCTCCCGCAGCACCGCGTCGGCCTTCGCGTGGTCGCCGCGGCTTTCGTACCAGCGCGGCGATTCCTTGAGGTGCCGCGTGAACAGCACCAGCAGCACGCCGAGCGCGCCCCACAGGTACACCAGCCGCCAGGACCAGTCGTTGATCGGCACCACGGCGCTCGCGATCAGGTTGGTCACCGGCGTGCCGCAGATGCCGATCACGATCGCGTAGGCCTGGTACTTGCCGCGGTTCGCCGCCGGGTAGAGCTCGTTGACGTAGATGACCGCGACGACCGTCATCGCCGACAGCCCCGCCGAGGTCAGGACGCGGAACACGCCCAGCGACACGATGTCCCAGGAGAACACGGCCGCGAACGAGAACACGCCGAACCACACGGTGGTCAGCAGCAGCGCGTTCCTGCGGCCCCAGCGGTCGGCGATCGTGCTCGCCACGATCGACCCGAAGAACATGCCCACGAACGACAGCGAGGTCACGTACGCGACCTGGTCGACGGTCACGCCCCACAGCTTGATCAGCTTGGGCGCGGTGGTCGCGAAGCTGTTGATGTCGGCGAACTCGAAGAAGTAGGCGAACGCGACCGCGAACAGGGTCATCTTGTGGAACCGGCCGATCGGCAGGCGGTTCAACCGGTTCAGCGCGTTGGCGTGCTGCATTGCATGCCTTTCCGGGGAAGGGGGAGGCTCAGGCGGTTTCGCCGGGCCAATAGAGGCGCATCGGGTTGTCGACGAGCAGTTTCCGCTGCAGCGCGGCGGTTTCGGCGATCCGCGGGACGTGGTCGACGAGCAGACCGTCGTCGGGCATGTGGTCGATGAGGTTGGGGTGCGGCCAGTCCGTGCCCCACAGCACGCGGTCCTCGAACTCGGTCACGACGCGGCGGGCGAAGGGCACCACGTCGGTGTAGGCGTGGCGTTCGCCGTGCAGCGCCGGGGGACCGGACACGCTCAGGCGCTCCGGACAGCTCACCTTCACCCACACGTCGTTGCGCTCGACGAACCGCAGGAACCGGCCGAACTCCGGGCCGTCCACGGGTTTTCGCACGTCCGGCCGTCCCATGTGGTCGACTACGAGCGGCGCGGGCAGCGACCCGAAGAAGTCCGCCAGCTCGGGCAGGTCGGCGGCCTCGAAATAGAGCACCACGTGCCAGCCGAGCGGCGCGATCTTCCTGGCGATCGTGCTCAGCGCCTCGTGCGGGGCGGCGTCGACGAGCCGTCGCACGAAGTTGAACCGCACACCGCGCACGCCCGCCGCGTCCAGCTCGCGCAGCTCGGCGTCACTCACCTCGGGGCGGACGGTCGCGACCCCGCGGGCCCGCCCGCCGGAGGCCCGGATGGCGTCGACCATCGCGGAGTTGTCGGCGCCGTGGCAGGTGGCCTGCACGATGACGTTGCGGCTGACGCCCAGGTGGTCGCGCAGCGCGAAGAGCTGCTCCTTGCTCGCGTCGCAGGGCGTGTACTTGCGCTCCGGCGCGAACGGGAACTCCGCCTGCGGGCCGAACACGTGGCAGTGCGCGTCCACGGTGCCCGGCGGCAGCCGGAAGCGCGGGGTGGACGGGTCGGCGTGCCAGTCGAGCCAGCCCGGGGTCTTCGGCGCGGTCACCGGCCCTGGCCTTTCAGCAGCGCGTCCAGCCGGGGGTAGACCCGGCGGGCGTTGTGCTCCCTGATCGCGGCCCAGTCCTCTTCGGACAGCTTCGCCGCTTCGGCGTAGCGCCGGGTGTCGTCGAAGTGGTGGCCGGTGCGCGGGTCGACGCTGCGCACCGCGCCGATCATCTCCGAGGCGAACAGGATGTTGCGGGCCGGGACGACCTCGAAGAGCAGGTCCGACCCGGGCTGGTGGTAGACGCAGGTGTCGAAGAAGACGTTGTTCAGCACGTGCTCCTCCAGTTCCGGCTTGCCCAGCGCCATCGCCAGGCCGCGGAACCGGCCCCAGTGGTAGGGCACCGCGCCGCCGCCGTGCGGGATCACCAGCCGCAGCTGCGGGAAGTCGCGGAACAGGTCGCCCTGCACGAGCTGCATGAACGCGGTGGTGTCGGCGTTGAGGTAGTGCGCGCCGGTGGTGTGGAAGGCGGGGTTCACGCTCGTGCTCACGTGCACCATGGCCGGGATGTCGTATTCGACCATTTTCTCGTAGACCGGGTACCACGAGCGGTCGGTCAGCGGCGGGGCCGTCCAGTGGCCGCCGCTCGGGTCCGGGTTGAGGTTCAGCGCGACGGCGCCGTACTCCTCGACGCAGCGGGTGAGCTCCGGGATGCAGGTCGCCGGGTCGACGCCGGGGGACTGGGGGAGCATCGCGGCCGGGACGAACCGCTCCGGGTACAGCGTGCTGACGCGGTAGCACAGCTCGTTGCAGATCGCGGCCCACTCGGCGGAGGTCTCGAACCCGCCGATGTGGTGGGCCATGAACGACGCACGCGGGGAGAAGATCGTGAGGTCGATGCCGCGCTCGTCCATCAGCCGCAGCTGGTTGGGCTCGATCGTCTCCCGCAGCTCGTCGTCGCTGATCCGCAGGCCGGCGCGGGCCGGCGCGGGGCCGGAGCCGTCCAGCGCGGCGATCTGCTGGTCGCGCCACGCCGCGAGGGCGGGCGGGGCGGTCGTGTAGTGGCCGTGGCAGTCGATGATCAAGGTCGTTCCTCGCACGTCGTCGTTCTCTGCCCAGCACACTAACGGTCGACGAAATTGTTCACAATCTCTCCGTCAAAATTGGTGCGACGGATCTGGCTCTTGTGGAGCGGGCACGGGCTGGGTTACAGTGCGCCTTGATCTCCCGGATGCCGGCCGAGCCGCCCGCGGGATCGTCCTTCCTCTCTGCGAACCCTGAGTCCGGGTCGTCCCGTTCCGGCGCGGTCCGCGCCGTCTTCCCTTTGGAGCACCACCATGCCCTGTCACGGCATTCTCGACATCCACGGCAAGACCGCCACCCTCGGCGGCACCACTGTCCCCTTCGGATTCGTCCGGGCGCACGGCCTCCGGCGCGGCGACGAGATCCTGCTGGAGGGGCAGGAACTGATTTCCGTCAACGGCGCCGATCCCGGCGGCCGCCGTCCCGAGTTCGACCGGCTCACCCCGGTTCACCCGGACGAGCGGCTCGTGCTGGAGACCGGCCGCCACCAGCTCACCACCCGCGTGCTCGACCTCGCCGCGCCGATCGGCAAGGGGCAGCGCGCGCTCGTCGTCGCGCCGCCGCGCACCGGGAAAACCTCTGTCCTGCAAGCGATCGCGCACGGCGTCGCCACCAACCACCCGGACGTGCGTGGGAGGAGCTGGCCGCGCCGCGCACGGCCGTGGCCGCGACCAGCGATGGTGAGGTGGTGTCGTTCTCCGCGCGCTCCCGGGATGACGCGGGGGTGTTGCTGTGGCTGCACGCGCGGGAAGACCGCACCGCGGTCGACGTTCTACTGAGGCACGTCCTGGATGAGCTGCGTGAGCACCGGGTGGTGGAGGCGTTCAGCTTTGCCACCGCCCTCGGGCTCGGTCTGGAGGCGCTGCCCGTGGGCACCGGCCGGTGACCGCGCGGCGCTGGTCGAGGCCGGGTTCGTCGGCACCGATCTGTGGCGGTCCATGAGGTGCCCGCTACCGAGCTCGGCGCTTCCGAAGTGATCTTGTTCGTCGACGATGACGAGCCTGGCGGTGAGCGGGATCGGACGGCGGCCAACCGGCTCTACGACGCCAGCGGGTTCATCGAGTACCTGATCGCCGCCGCGATCCCGGGCCGGCCCTGTCCGCCGGGCAGAGCGGGGGACCTTCGGCCCTATGACGCCTCACCGGCCCGGGTGACGCTGAACTGCGGCAGGACTCCCCGACCCGAGGTCGCGGCATGGCGGAACGAGCCGGCACCACCACCAATCGCGGCGCCGGAGCGCTGGAACGCACCGGACGGCGCTGTGCGGCGCACCCCTGGCGCGTGGTGGCGGTGTGGCTGCTCGTCCTGGCCGGCGCGACGGTGGCGAACGCGCTGGCGGGCGGCATCTACAGCGACGACTTCACGCTCCCCGGGTCCGAGTCCGGCCGTGGGAGCACCGTCCTCACCGAAAACGGCGTCGTCGGCGGGTCGACGACCGCGCGGGTGGTCTTCACCGTGGACACCGGCTCCGTGGGCACCAGCGAAGCCGCCATCGAGCAGTCCGCCGCTGCGGTGCGTGCCGTGCCGCACGTGGTTTCGGTGTCGGATCCGCTCTCCCCCGCGACCACCTCGCCCGACGGGCGTACCGCGTTCGCCACCGTGCAGTTCGACGACAAGCCGGCGAATCTGGGCGAGGACCTGGTCGACAACATCGACAACGCGACGAACCCGGCCCGCGCGGCGGGGGTCGGCGTCGACTATGCCGGCACCCTCGGCGAGGCGGCCGAATCGCACGCCGGTGACCTGCGCTCGGAACTGATCGGCATCGTCGTCGCGCTGCTGGTGTTGCTGGTCGCGTTCGGCAGCGTGCTGGCCGCCGGGCTGCCGGTTCTCACCTCGATCATCGGTGTCATCACGGGTCTCGGCCTGCTCGGGCTGCTCGCCGGCTGGGTCACGTTCGCGACGGCGTCACCCACGCTGGCGATCATGATCGGCCTCGGCGTCGGCATCGACTACGCGCTGTTCCTCACGACCCGGTTCCGCCAGCGCCTCCTCGACGGCGAGGACCCGGTGACGGCGGCCGGCCGCACGGTCGCCACCAGCGGGCGGTCCATCCTCATCGCCGCGACCACCGTGGTGATCGCCTTGATGGGCCTGTTCGCCGTCGGTGTCGCCTTCATCGGCAAACTCGGGCTCGCTGCCGCCATCACCGTCGTCGTGGCCGCCATCGCCGCCACCACCCTCGTCCCCGGGCTGCTGGGCCTGGCCGGACGCCGCATCGACCGCTGGCACGTGCGGCGTCCGGTGGCCGAGCAGTCCGCCGACGGATCCGAAAGCGCCTGGCACCGGTACGCGGTCCGGATCGACCGGCACCCGTGGTGGTACCTGTGCGGCGGCGTCCTGGTCGCGGGTGTGCTGGCGATCCCGGCGTTCTCCATGCAACTCGGGCACATCGACCAGGGCGCCGACCCCGGGGAGAGCACGACACGGCTGGCTTACGACGCGCTCGGCGCCGGGTTCGGTCCCGGTGTGAACGGGCAGTTCACCGTGGTCGTCATGCCCGGTGGAACCGTCTCCCGTGACACGCTGGCGGCATCGGTGCAGCAGGCGCTCGCGACGACCCCCGGCGTCGCCTCGGCCACTCCGCTCACGGCGAGCCCGGACGGTGCCGTCCTGTTGTCGACGGTCACGCCGACGACCGGGCCGCAGGACGCCGCGACCGATGAGCTGCTGACCAGGCTCCGGACGCAGACCCTGCCGCCGGTGCTGGCGGGATCGACCTCCTACGTCACCGGCATGACCGCGGGGCAGCTCGACTTCCGCGACGTGGTGGCCGCCAAGCTGCCGCTCATCATCGGCGTCGTGGTGGCAGCGGCGTTCGTGTTGCTGCTGCTGTCCTTCCGCAGCCCGGTGCTCGCCCTCAAGGCCGCGGTGCTGAACCTGCTGTCGATCGCCGCCTCCTACGGCGTCATCGTCGCGGTGTTCCAGTGGGACTGGCTCGGGTCCGTGTTCGGGGTGCCCGAGCCGGTGCCGATCGAGTCCTACGTGCCGATGATCATGTTCGCGATCGTGTTCGGGCTGTCCATGGACTACGAGGTGTTCCTGCTCTCGCGCGTCCACGAGGCGTGGCTGCGCACGCGGGACACCCACCGGAGCGTCGCCGACGGGCTCGCGGTCACCGCACGTGTGATCACCTCGGCCGCGCTGATCATGATCTGCGTCTTCTTCGCGTTCCTGACCTCACCGAACGTGGTCATCAAGATCCTCGCGCTGGGCCTCGGCGTGAGCGTGCTGATCGACGCCACGCTCATCCGCCTGGTCATCGTCCCGGCGGCGATGTTCCTGCTCGGCAAGTACAGCTGGTGGCTGCCCGGCTGGCTGGACCGCACCCTGCCCCACCTCGAACCGGAACCCGAACTCGAAGCGGCCCGGACCTGAGGTGTGCTGTGCGACGTCTTCGGAACCGACCCGCCCCAGCTCGATCAGTTCTGGACGAACGCGAGCAGAAAGCTCCGCTGAGTCCTCGTTGGTCTTGACGACCAGGACGGATTTGCGGCCTTCGAGGCCGTCGGCGAGGTAGCCGCGGAGCACCGGCAACGCCGAGCTCCGGCTCGACCGCGCCCTCGCCGGCCACCGCGTGTACCCGGCGATCGACCTGTTCGCGTCCGGCACCCGCCGCGACGAGCTCCTGCTGTCGCCCGCGGAGCTGACGGTGATGACGGAGGTCCGGCGCGCGCTGGCGGGCCAGGACCCCCGGCGCGCCACCGGGCAGTTCCTGGAGCAGCTCCGCGCGACCCGATCGAACGCGGAGTTCGTCGCGCGGGTGTCGGCGACCCTGCCCGCGCCCGCGGCGGCCTGAGTGCGCCGCAAATGGGAGGACCTCCGGCGGGTCCGCCGCTACGCTCCGGCCCGTGAGCGCACTCTTCTGTGATCTCCCGCTGGCCGAGCGCATCGAACGCGCCGAAGCGCGGCGGATGGCCGAAGCGACCGAGAAGGCGCGGAAACGGCCCGGCTCGGCCGCGTTCGTGCTGCCCGTCGCCGGGGGAGTGGCGACGTTCGCCGAGGCCGGGTCGCCGTTGAACAAGGTCGCCGGTCTCGGGTTCGGCGGCGTGCCGGACGCGGAGTCCCTGGCGGGCGTCGAAAAGGCCTTCGCCGCGGTGGGCTGCCCGGTGCAGGTCGAGCTCGCGCACCTCGTCGATCCCGCGATCGGGGCCGCGCTCACCGCCCGCGGGTACCGGCTGGAGTCCTTCGAGAACGTGCTGGGCCGGGACCTACGGGGTGGACCGGACCGCGTCGCGCCGCCGGGCGTGGAGATCCGGCCGAGCGGCGACGACGAGTTCGCGGCCTGGCTCGACGTCGCGGCGGACGGCTTCGGCCACCCGGACGACCAGGATCCGCCGTCCGACCAGCAGTTCCCGCGCGAGGTCCTCGCGCGGGCGGTGCGCGACCTCGCTGGCGACGGCGTGCGGCGGTACACGGCGGTGTGCGACGGGGTCGTCGCCGGTGTGGCCAGCATGTGCGTGGTGGACGGCCTGGCCCAGTTCACCGGGGCCGCGACCCTGCCCGGCCACCGGCGGCGGGGCGTCCAGACCGCCCTGCTGTCCGCCCGGATCGCCGACGCGGCCGGGGCGGGCTGTGACCTCGCCGTCGTGACCACCCAGCCGGCGTCCCGATCGCAGCACAACGCGCAGCGGCAGGGGTTCGAGCTGCTGTACACCCGGGCGGTGCTGGGTAGGCTGCCCGCAGTTTCGTGAAGGGAACCGTCCAGGGCGAAGATGTTCGACTTGCTGCGCGACTTCCTGCGCGAGCAACCGAGTGGTGCGGTTCGACATCGACTCCCCGGACGTGACCGCCCTGCGCCATGATGCACCGAACCACGGCCCGATCGGCTGCGAACCGGACACCGTCCGTGCTCGCCACGACACTAACGTGGACCCTAACTTGATTTGTTCCAGACAAGTGCTCTAGGGTCTGCCGCGTGACGTCGGAGGACTTCGAGGCGCAGCTGCGGGCCGTCTCGTTGCGCGTGACCCGGCCCCGCCTGGCGGTGCTGTCCGCGCTGCGCGACAACCCGCACGTCGACACCGAGAAGGTGATCGAGCTGGTGCGTGCCGACCTCCCGACCGTCTCGCACCAGGCCGTCTACGACGTCCTGCGGGCACTCACCGACGCCGGGCTGATCCGGCGCATCCAGCCGGCCGGCGCGAACGCCCGCTACGAGTCCCGGGTGGGCGACAACCACCACCACGTCGTCTGCCGCTCCTGCGGTGCGATCGCCGATGTCGACTGCACCGTCGGCCACGCCCCCTGTCTCACCGCCTCGGACGACCACGGCTTCGTGATCGACCAGGCGGAGGTCGTCTTTTGGGGCGTGTGCCCCGACTGCTCGGCCGCCGCAGTTCCCAACGAAACCGCCAGCTCGGAAGGCAAGTAGATGAGCGACACCCAGGACAACACCCCGTCGAGCGCGCAGGGGGTGGACAAGAAGGCGGCGGCCGGGTGCCCGGTCGCGCACGACTCGGTGACCTCGCACGGCAGCGAGAGCGAGAACCCGGCCATCGACTCGCCGACCCCGAAGTCGAGCGGGCGTCCGCGGACCAACCGCGACTGGTGGCCCAACCAGCTCGACCTGTCGGTGCTGCACGCCCACGACTCCAAGAGCAACCCGCTGGGCAAGGACTTCAACTACGCCAAGGAGTTCGCCAAGCTCGACGTCGACGCCCTCAAGCGCGACATCGAGGAGGTGCTCACCACCTCGCAGGACTGGTGGCCCGCCGACTTCGGCCACTACGGCGGCCTGATGATCCGCATGAGCTGGCACTCCGCGGGCACCTACCGCATCCACGACGGCCGCGGCGGCGCCGGTGACGGCGCGCAGCGCTTCGCCCCGCTGAACAGCTGGCCGGACAACGCCAACCTGGACAAGGCGCGCCGCCTGCTGTGGCCGGTCAAGCAGAAGTACGGCCAGAAGATCTCCTGGGCCGACCTGCTCGTGCTGGCGGGCAACGTGGCACTGGAGTCGATGGGCTTCAAGACCTTCGGCTTCGGCTTCGGCCGCGAGGACGTCTGGGAGACCGAAGAGGTCTACTGGGGCCCCGAGGACGACTGGCTGGGCGACGAGCGTTACGTGACCGACTCGGAGATGGTGCCCGAGCTCGGCGCCACCGAGATGGGCCTCATCTACGTCAACCCGGAGGGCCCGCGCGGCAGCGCCGACTACATGGCGGCGGCGCACTTCATCCGCGAGACCTTCGGCCGTATGGCGATGAACGACGAGGAGACCGTCGCCCTCATCGCCGGTGGTCACACCTTCGGCAAGACCCACGGCGCGGGTGTCGCCGACGACCACGTCGGCCCCGAGCCGGAGGCCGCCCCGCTGGAGGCGCAGGGCCTCGGCTGGCTGAGCACCCACGGCAGCGGCAAGGGCCCGGACACGATCACCAGTGGCCTCGAGGTGACGTGGACCGACAAGCCGACCCAGTGGAGCAACCGCTTCTTCGAGATCCTGTTCGGCTACGAGTGGGAGCTCACCACGAGCCCCGGCGGCGCCAAGCAGTACGTGGCGAAGGACGCTCCGGAGATCATCCCGGACCCCTACGACCCGAACAAGAAGCACAAGCCGACCATGCTGACCACGGACCTGGCGCTGCGGTTCGACCCGGTCTACGGCAAGATCTCGCGCCGGTTCCTGGAGAACCCGGACGAGTTCGCGCTGGCGTTCGCCAAGGCCTGGTACAAGCTGCTGCACCGCGACATGGGCCCGGTCACCCGCTACCTCGGCCCGTGGGTTCCGGAGCCGCAGCTGTGGCAGGACCCGGTGCCTGCCGTCGACCACGAGCTCGTGGGCGAGTCGGACATCGCCGCGCTGAAGGCGAAGGTCCTGGAGTCCGGCCTGACCACCCAGCAGCTGGTCACCACCGCGTGGGCGTCGGCGGCGAGCTTCCGCTCCACTGACAAGCGCGGTGGCGCGAACGGCGCCCGCATCCGGCTCGAGCCGCAGCGCAACTGGGAGGTCAACCAGCCCGAGCAGCTCGCGCCGGTGCTGGAGAAGCTCGAGGCCATCCAGCGCGAGTTCAACGAGGCGGGCGGCGCGAAGATCTCGCTGGCCGACCTGATCGTGCTGGCCGGCTCGGCCGCCGTCGAGAAGGCCGCGCGGGACGCGGGCGTCGAGGTGACCGTGCCGTTCCACCCGGGCCGCACGGACGCCAGCCAGGAGCAGACCGACGTCGAGTCGTTCAAGGTGCTGGAGCCGCGTGCCGACGGGTTCCGCAACTACCTGCGGGCCGGGGAGAAGCTCCAGCCGGAGGTGCTGCTGGTCGACCGCGCCTACATGCTGGACCTGACCGCGCCGGAGATGACCGTCCTGGTCGGCGGCCTGCGTGCGCTGGGCGCCAACTACGGCGGCGCCAAGCACGGTGTGCTCACCGGCCGTCCGGGCGTACTCAGCAACGACTTCTTCACCAACCTGCTCGCCCCGGGCACCCGGTGGAAGGCGTCGGAGTCGGAGGAGAACGTCTACGAGATCCGCGACGTGGCGACCGACGAGCTGAAGTGGACGGCCACCCCGGTCGACCTGATCTTCGGCTCCAACTCGCAGCTGCGGGCCCTCTCGGAGGTCTACGCCAGCGACGACGCGCGCGAGAAGTTCGTCAACGACTTCGTCGCGGCCTGGACGAAGGTCATGGAACTGGACCGGTTCGACCTGGCCTGATCCAGTCTCCGCAAGGGCGAGCCCGGCTGATCCGCCTCGGATCGGCCGGGCTCGTCCCGTTGTGCCGAGGTTCGCCGGACCGGGCCGTGATGGGGGAGCCGGCCGAGGAGGCCGCCGCCGTCGCGCTGCCGGGCGGGCACGCCTCCAAGGCCGTGGTGATGGCGGCCCGCTGCGAGGCCGCCGAGTTGCCGGCCGGCCGGCTGGGGCTCGGCGCCGGGGTGCTCACCGCCCTGCGGCACGGGCTCGAGCGGTGGGGCGGCAGGGGCAACCGGCCGCGCTGGCCGCGTCCTGACCGGGCGGGGCCACGAGTACCTGCCGTTCGCGGTCGGCCTGATCGGGGATGTCCGTCCCGCGGCACAGGTCGTCCGTGACGTGGTCAGCGAGGCTGAAACGATCCTGTCCGCGCGAGGGCGGGGCCGGGCGCTGCGGCCGGCCGCGGGAGCGACCGTCCCGTCCCGGTGACGCGTGCCAGGATCGACGGCCGCATCAGGGCGGACGGCGGGTCCAGGAACGCGCTCACCCGCATGAACTGCGCCGCCACCACCGGATCCTCCTCGGCGGCGGTGAGCACCTTCGCCACGTACCGGTTGACCAGCCGCACGGGCAGCGGTCGCGGTGCCTCGACCTGCGGCAGCGTCAGGTCGCTGCCCACCGACAGCTTCCACGCCACGCCGATCGGTTTCGCCGCGGCGCGGAAGAACCGCCGGGCCAGGTGCCGATCGCCCTGGCGCAGGCAGTCCCGCAGCGCCAGCGCCTCCAGCGCGGCGACGGACATGCCCTGCCCGTAGATCGGGTTGAAGCTGCAGATCGCGTCGCCGAACACGAGCAGGCCGTCCGGGAAGCGGCGGAGCTTGTCGTAGCGGCGCCAGCGGCTCGCGGGGAAGGCGAAGGTGGCCACGTCGGACAGCGGCTCGGCCGTCCGCAGTGCCTCGATCAGGTGCGGGGGCGCGCACTGGGCGGCGAAGTCGACCATGGCGTCGTACTGGGGTGACGGGTGGTCACCGGCATAACCGGCGACGGTGAACAACCAGGTGTCGTCCTCGTAGGCGAACAGCGCCATGCCGTTGGGCCGCTCCGGGGTGGCGCCGACGACGACCAGCGTCTCCCGGACCGCGCCGGGCCGCAGCCGCACCAGGCGGCTGGTGTACCGCAGCTGCACCGGGACTTCGACCTCGGCCGGCCGCCGGTAGCCGAGCTCGGCCAGCCAGGCGGGCGTGCGCGCGCCGCGGCCGAGCGCGTCGACGACCAGGTCCGCGCTCAGGGTCTCCGCGGGGCTGCCCGGCGCCCGCCGCTGGAGGCGCACGCCGGTGACGCGGTCCCCGGCCGCGGTGGTGGTCAGGCCGCTCACGTCGCAGCCGTCGCGAAGGTCAACAGTGGACAGTCGCCGGAGCCGGTTGCGCACGTGGGTCTCGAGGAACGGCCTGCTCGGCTGGTGCATCGGCGGCAGATCCATCTCCGGCGACAGCCGGTGCCCGCCGGGGGAGAAGTGCAACCGCGAGTAGTCGGTCAGCACCGTGCCGCCGTCGGCGACGAGCTCGCCGAGCAACCCGGGGAACAACTCCTCCACGATCTCCCCGCCGCGCGGCAGCAGCGCGTGGACGTGCCGGCCCTGCGGGATGCCGCGCCGGTGCGCCACCGTCTCGTCGAGGTGGTCCCGCTCGATCACCGTCACCCGGTCGTAGAACCCGGCGAGCACGCGAGCCGCGAGCAGCCCGCCCATCCCCGCGCCCAGCACCACCGCGTGCGTCCGCTCCTGCGTCGTCATCGTCCCGCGCCTCCTCCGTGGTAGCCCGTTTCGTCCGGCCAGCGTGACCGGACCGCCGGGGCGATGCATGGAGGCGAGGTGGGGAAAGTGTGGAGACTTGGCGGTGACCGTTGTCCACACCGGACTCACCGAACTCGCGGGTTTGTTGTCCACGCGGTGCGGGCGCAACCTGGGGGAGCCCTCACGGCGAGGGCCGTGGACGGCCCCGTCGTCACCGTCCACGGCCCTCGCCCGCGGTCACTGGTACAGCGCCGCCTGGATCTTGGGGTCGTTGATGTTGCTCTTGTCGTACCAGTAGTACGCCGTGTCGATCCGCTTCGGCAGCTGCTCGCCGTTGATGGCCTTCAGCGAGGCGTCCACCAGCTGCCTGCCCATGTCCACCGGGTCCTGCGTCACGGCGCCCGCCATCAGGCCGCTGTTGATCGCGTCGATCTGGGCCTTCCCGGAGTCGAACCCGACGATCGTCAGGCCCTGCCGCCCGCTCTCCTGCACGCCCTTGATCACGCCGATCGCCGAGCCCTCGTTGGATGCGTAGATCCCCTTCAGGTCCGGGTTGGCCGCGATGATCGACTTCGTGATGTTGGCCGACTCCAGCTGGTCGCCGCCGCCGTACTGGGGCGCGAGCACCGTGATGCCGGGCGCGTTCTTCGCCATCCAGTCCAGGAACCCGTCCCGCCGGTCCTTGCCGGACAGGCTGGTCTGGTCGTGCACCACGAGCGCGACCTTGCCCTGCCCGCCGATCTGTTCGGCCAGGTGCTTGGCCGCCTCCGCCGCCGCGGCCTTGTTGTCCGTCGCCACCGTGGTGACCGGGATGTCACTGTCCACACCGGAGTCGAACGCCACCACCGGGACGTTCTGCGCCTTCGCCTGCTGGAGCAGGGGAGCGGCGGCGCGGGAGTCCAGCGCCGCGAACCCGAGCGCCTGCGGCGACTTGGCCAGCTCGTTGGTGAGCATGTTGACCTGCTGCTCGACGTCCTTCTCGGTGGCCGGGCCGACGAACGTCGTGCGCGCGCCCTTGGCGGCGGCCTCGTCCTCCGCGCCCTTCTTCACGGCCTGCCAGAACTGGTGCTGGAAGCCCTTCGACACGATGGCGATCAGCGGCCCGTTCCCGCCGCCCGCGGTGCCGCCGCCCTGGCCGCACGCGGTCATCGTCAGCGCCAGCACGGCGCCGGCGACCGCCGCGACGATCTTCTGCGTCCTCATCAAGAACTCCTTTGTTCTCTCAGGCTTCCCGTTTCCGGATCCGGTCGGTGTAGACGGCCACCAGGATCACGCAGCCGAGGATGACGTTCTGCCACTCCTGCGGGATCGACATGATCTGCAGCCCGTTGTTGAGCACCGAGATGATCAGCGCGCCGATCAGGGTGCCGATGATCGACCCCTTGCCGCCGGACAGCGACGTCCCGCCGATCACCACGGCGGCGATGGCCTGCAGCTCGTACCCCATGCCGGTCGCCGGCTGCGCGGAACCGAGCCGGGCGGAGATCATCACGCCGGCCAGGCCGGTGAACAGCCCGGCGAACGCGTAGATCCCGACCTTCCATTTGCGGACGTCGATGCCGGACAGCGCGGTCGCTTCCTCGTTGCTGCCGATCGAGTAGGTGTAGCGGCCGAGCACGGTCTTGGTCAGCAGCACCCCGGCGATGATCGCGATCGCGGCGAGGATCAGCACCGCGTTGGGCACGTTGGGGATCAGGTTGCCCGCGGAGATCTCGATGTAGCCGGGCGAGTCGCTGAAGTAGATCGGCGTGCTGTGCGACAGCACCAGCGCCAGCCCCTCGGCGACCAGCATCATCGCCAGCGTCGCGATGAACGGCGGGATCTTCAGCAGCGCCACGTTGATCCCGTTCACCAGCCCCATCAGCCCGCCGAACAGGATCGCCAGCGGCACGCCGATGCCCAGCGGCAGTCCCGAGTTCACGATGAACACGCCGGACATCACCGCGCACAACGCCATGCCGGTGCCGATGGACAGGTCGATGCCGCCGGTGATGATGACGAACGTCGTGCCGATCGCGAGCGTCCCGATCACCACCGTGGAGAACAGGATCGCGATGAAGTTGCCGTAGGAGAAGAAGAACGGGCTGACGATCGAGAAGAACGCGTAGATCACGATGAGGCTGGCGAACGCCAGCAGCTGCTGCAGCCTGCTCCTGATCGCGCCGGTCACTCCGCCGGCCCGCTGCCGCTCCGTCACCGGAGCCTTCACCGTGGTCATGACCGACCTGCCTTCTCTTCGGGGGCGAGACCGAGCTCGGCGGCGTCGGCCGGGTTTTCGTCCGGCCGCAGGGTGGCGTAGTGCATGATGTTCTCCTGGGTCGCCTCGGCGGAGTCGAGCACGCGGGTCACGCGGCCTTCGCTCATCACCACGACGCGGTGGGACATGCGCAGGATCTCCGGGAGCTCCGAGGAGATCATGATGATCGACTTGCCCTGCCCCGTGAGTTCCCGCAGCAACTGGTAGATCTCCTCCTTCGCGCCGACGTCGATGCCGCGTGTCGGCTCGTCGAAGATGAGCACGTCGCAGTCCTTGGCCAGCCACTTGGCGATGACGACCTTCTGCTGGTTGCCGCCGGAGAGGTTCTTCGTGGTCTGGTCGAGCGACGGGGTCTTGATGCGCAGCGCGCCGATGTAGCGGCCGGCGGTCGCGCGCAGCGCGCCGTCGCGCACGAACCCGGCCCTGGTGAACTGCTCCCGCAGCGCGGACAACGCGATGTTGGCCTTGACGTCCTGGTCGAGCAGGAGGCCGAACCGCTTGCGGTCCTCCGACAGGTAGCCGATGCCGAGCTTCGCGGCGTCGGCCGGGTTGCCGATGCGGACCGGCTTGCCGTGCAGGGTGACCGTGCCCGCCTCGGCCTTGTCCGCGCCGACCAGCGCCCGCGCGACCTCGGTGCGGCCGGCGCCCATCAGCCCGGCGAACCCGAGGATCTCGCCCTGCCGCAGGTCGAACGACACGTCCTTGAGCAGGTCCCGGGTGCGCAGGCCCTCGACGCGCAGCACCACTTCGCGGTCCGCGCGCACGCCCTCCGGGCGGGCTTCGGTGTCGATGGCCCGGCCCACCATCAGCGCGATGATGTCCGGCGTGGCCGCGGTGGCGATGTCGAGCGTGTCGATGTATTCGCCGTCGCGGATCACGGTGACCCGGTCGGCGATGCGCTTGATCTCCTCCATGCGGTGGGAGATGTAGATGACGCCGGTGCCCGGCCGCACGAACCGGCGGATCAGCTCGTGCAGCGTCGCCACCTCGGCGTCGTTGAGCGCGGCGGTGGGCTCGTCCATGATCAGCACGCGCGGGTCGTAGGACAGCGCCTTGGCGATCTCCACCATCTGCTGGTTGGCCACGGTCAGCTCGCCGACCACGGCCCGCGGGTCCAGCCGCAGGTGCAGCCGGTCGAGCAGGCCGGCGGCGTCGGCGTTGAGCTTGCGCTCGTCGAGCAGCAGCCGGCCGCGGCGCGGTTCCCGGCCGATGAAGATGTTCTGCGCGACGGTCAGGTGCGGCACCAGGTTGAACTCTTGGTGGATGATGCTGATGCCCAGCTCCAGCGCGTGCCGCGGCCCGGCGGGCTGGTAGGGCTCGCCGCCCAGCCGGAACCGGCCCGCGTCGGCGGTGTGGATGCCGGACAGCAGCTTCATCAGGGTGGACTTGCCCGCGCCGTTCTCGCCGACCAGCGCGAGCACCTCGCCGGAGCGCAGCTCCAGCCGCATGTCGTGCAGCGCGCGGACGCCGGGGAAGGTCTTGTCCACGCCTTCGACTTCCAGCAACGGTTCCGTCATCGTCGCGACCTCGCTCATCGCACCCGCTCCGGCGCCCCGTAGACCGCGCTCGCGGTCCCCGACAGCACCCGCGCCCGGTCCGGCGCGGGCAGTTCGCCGATCAGCGCGGACAGGACCTCCCAGGCCCGGCCGTACCCGCCGTGCGGGACGGTCATCGGCCAGTCCCCGCCGTACATCAGCCGGTCGGGCCCGAACAGCTCGACCGCCGCCTCGACCGCGGGCCGCGCGGACCCGACGGTCAGCGGCTCGCCGGGCCGCTGCAGCCCGGAGAGCTTCGCGACCGTGTTCGGGTGCGCGGCCACGGCCCGCAGTGTGGTCAGCCAGTCGCGGAATTCGGCCGGGTCCGCGGGCGGCTTGCCGAGGTGGTCGACCACGATCGTCAGCTCCGGCAGGGCGGCCGCGAGGCCGGCGACCTGGCGCAGGTGCCGCGGCCAGGCGTCGGGGACGTCGAACGGCAGGCCGCGTTCGGCGAGCAGGGCCAGCGAGCGGCGCACCGCCGGCAGGTCGAGGAAGTCCGCGCGCGGGTCGTCGTGCACCAGGTGCCGCACGCCGCGGAACGCCGGGTGCCGCTGCCACCGGTCGAGCTGGCGCCGCGCGGTGTCCGGATCGTCCAGGCGCACCCAGCCGACCACGCCGGCGACCCAGTCGTGGGCGTCGGCCTGGGCGAGCATGAACTCGGTGTCGGCCTCGGAGTCCTCGGCCTGCACCAGGACGGCCGTGGCGATCCCGGCGGCGTCCAGTTCCCGCCGCGCCTGTGCGGCGGTGAAGGTCCGGTGCAGCGGGCTGCCGGGCGGCAGCCACGCGTAGCCGCCGACGGTGAGGTCCCACAGGTGCAGGTGGGTGTCCACGACGCGCTCGGTCATGTCCGGATCAGCCCCTTGTCCCGCAGGGTGGTCCACAGGTCGGCGGGCACGGCGGCCGCGAGCCGCCGGGCGTTCTGCCGCACCTCCGCCGGGGTGGCCGCGCCGGCGACCACCGCGCGCACCGCCGGGTCCCGCAGCGGGAAGTGGAGCGCGGCGGTGGGCAGGTCGACGCCGAACTCGGCGCAGATCGCGGCGATTTCCCGTGCGGTGTCGAGAACGTCCGGGGGAGCGGTGGCGTACTCGTAGCGGCCGGCGAGCTCGGGCGTGGCGAGCAGGCCCGAGTTGAACACGCTCGCGACCGCCACGCCGATCGACCGGGCGTGGCACTCGGGCAGCACGTCGTCCAGCGCGGACTGGTCGAGCAGCGTGAACCGGCCCGCGACCATGAGCAGGTCGACGGTGCCGGTGCGGGCGGCCGCGGCGAGCGCGGCGACCGATTTCGACCCCACGCCGATCGCCTGGACGGCGCCCTCGTCGCGCAGGGCGGCGAGCGCGGGCAGGCCGGACGCCAGCGCCGGCTCGAGGTCGTGCTCCTCCGGGTCGTGCAGGTAGACGATGTCGACGGAGTCCAGTCCGAGCCGGGTCAGCGAGTCGCCGAGGCTGCGCCGCACCCCGTCGGGGGAGAAGTCCCACACCCGGCGGTGGTCGGCCGGCACGGCGAAGTGGTCCGCCTCGTCGAGCCGGTTCGCGCCGGCCGGATCCGGCACCAGGAGCCGGCCGGCCTTGGTGGACACCACGAACTCGGCGCGCGGCTTGCCGGCGAGGAAGGCGCCCAGCCGGCGTTCGGACAGGCCGAGGCCGTAGTGGGGGGCGGTGTCGAAGTGGCGGATCCCGCTGTCCCACGCGGCTTCCAGCACCGCGTGCGCCTGCTCGTCGCTCATCGGCGCGTACAGGTTGCCCAGGTTCGCGGCGCCGAGCGCGAACGGGCCCGGCACCTCAGCCATGGGCGTACTCCGCGAGCGAGGACGCGTGCATCTCGGTGCCCGCGCCGGGTGCCTTCGGTGCGAAGTAGCGTCCACTGTGGACGTCGACCGGGGTGACGAAGTGCTCGTGCAGGTGGTCGACGAACTCGATCATCCGGTCCTCGGTGGTCCCGGACACCGCGACGAAGTCGAACATCGCCAGGTGCTGCACCGCCTCGCACAGGCCGATCCCGCCGGCGTGCGGGCAGACCCGGACGCCGAACTTGGCGGCCAGCAACAGGATCGCGATGTTCTCGTTGACCCCGGCCACCCGGGTGGCGTCGAGTTGCAGCACCGACAGCGCCCCGGCCTGCAGGAGTTGTTTGAACAGCACCCGGTTGGCGCCGTGCTCACCGGTGGCGACCGGGATCGGCGCGACCGCCTTGGCGATGGCTGCGTGGCCGAGGATGTCGTCGGGGCTGGTGGGCTCCTCGATCCAGGCGAGGTCGAACGGGCGCAGCCGCTCGACCCAGGCGATCGCGTCGCCGACGTCCCAGCGCTGGTTGGCGTCCACCGCGATCCGCACGTCCGGGCCGCACACCTCGCGCGCGATCCGCAGGCGGCGCAGGTCCTCGTCGAGGTCGGCGCCCACCTTGAGCTTGATCTGGCGGAAGCCGTCGTCGACCGCCTCCCGGCACAGACGCGCGAGCTTGTCGTCGTCGTAGCCCAGCCACCCGGGCGTGGTGGTGTAGGCGGGGTAGCCCTCGCTGAGCAGCCGCGCTTCGCGTTCGGCGCGGCCGGGCTGGGCCGCGCGGAGGATCTCCAGCGCCTCGTCGCGGGTCAGCGCGTCGGTCAGGTACCGGAAGTCGAGCAGGTCGACGATCTCCTCCGGGGTGAGCGAGGACAGCAGCTGCCACAACGGTTTGCCCTCCCGTTTGGCGCGCAGGTCCCACAGCGCGTTGACGGCCGCGCCGATGGCCATGTGCATGATCCCCTTTTCGGGGCCGAGCCAGCGCAGCTGCGAATCGTGGACCAGTTCGCGCCACAGCCCGCCCAGGTCGGCGAGCGTGGCGTCCACGTCGCGGCCGAGGAGGTGGCCCTCCAGCGCGCGGAGCGCGGCGACCTGGACGTCGTTGCCGCGGCCGATGGTGAAGACGAACCCGTGGCCCTCCAGGCCGTCGCCGGCGTCGGTGACCAGCCGCAGGTAGGCGGCCGAGTAGTCCGGGTCCGGGTTCATCGCGTCGGAGCCGTCGAGCGTCTGCGACGTCGGGAACCGGACGTCGTGCGTGTGCAGGGCGACGATGCGTGCCACGGACCCACTCCCTTGTACGCCTCGGTGACGACGCCGACGATAGAGATCCGATGTCTCCGCCGTCAAGGCTCGCGCGTGGCCGGAAAGGTGGCCTAGGATCTTGGCGAGCTCGATGAAGAGACCCGACCAATACCGTGAGGAAGTGAACCGTGCACCTCGTCCGCCTCGGTCCCGTGGGCCAGGAACGACCCGCTGTCGTCGCCGGCGGCACGACCTACGACCTGACCGGGCTGACGGCCGACGTCGACGGCGCGTTCCTCGCCGGCGACGGGATCGCGGCGGTGCGGGCCGCTCTGGAGGCAGGCGAGCTGCCGGAACTGCCGGACGCCGACACGCTGCGGGTGGGCGCGCCGATCGCGCGGCCCGGCGCGATCATCTGCATCGGGATGAACTATGCCGAGCACGCCACCGAGTCGGGCTCGGCTCCGCCGGACGTGCCGATCATGTTCCTCAAGACGCCGAACACGCTGGCCGGTCCGCACGACCCGGTGACGATCCCGCCCGGCAGCGAGCGCACCGACTGGGAGGTCGAGCTCGGCGTGGTGATCGGCAAGCGGGCGCTGTACCTCGACTCGCCGTCGCAGAGTCTCGCGCACGTCGCCGGTTTCGTGCTCGGCAACGACGTCTCGGAGCGGCAGTACCAGCTCGTCGATTCCGGCGGGCAGTGGAGCAAGGGCAAGTGCGCGCCGGGGTTCAACCCGCTCGGGCCGTGGCTGGTGACGCCGGACGAGGTGGACCACACCGGGCTGCGGTTGCGCAGCTGGGTCAACGGCGAGCCGCGCCAGGACTCCACGACCGCGGACATGATCTTCGGGGTCGAGCACCTGGTGTGGCACCTGAGCCGGTACCTGGCGCTGGAACCGGGCGACGTGATCATGACGGGCACGCCGCAGGGCGTCGCGCTGTCCGGGAAGTACCCCTACCTGCGGCCGGGGGACGTGGTGGAGCTGGAGATCGACGGCCTGGGCAGGCAGCGTCAGGAGTTCGTCGCGGCGGAGGTGGCGTGATGGGCGAGTTCGACGGGCTCGTTGCCGCGGTCACCGGCGGGGCGTCGGGGATCGGCGCGGCGATCGTGGCGGCGCTGCGCGAGCGTGGCGCGCGGGTGGCGGCGCTGGACCTGACCGAGGTCGAAGACGGCGTGCGGGTCGACGTCACCGACGACGAGTCGGTGCGGCAGGGCATCTCCGCGGTGGTGGAGCGTTTCGGCGGGCTGGACATCGTGGTGAACAACGCGGGCATCGGGGCGCAGGGCACGGTCGCCGACAACGACGACGCGGAGTGGCTGCGGGTGCTGGACGTGAACCTGCTCGGGATGGTGCGGGTGAGCCGGGCGGCGCTGCCGCACCTGCGCCGGTCCCGCGCCGCGGCGATCGTGAACGTCGGCTCGATCGCGGCGACGGCCGGGTTGCCGCAGCGCGCGTTGTACAGCGCGTCGAAGGGCGCGGTGGCGGCGTTGACGCGGGCGATGGCCGCCGACCACCTGCGGGAGGGAATCCGGGTCAACTGCGTGCACCCGGGCACGGCCGACACGCCGTGGATCGGGCGGCTGCTCGAGCGGGCGGACGACCCCGCGGCGGAGCGCGCGGCGCTGCAGGCGCGGCAACCCCACGGGCGGCTCGTGTCCCCGGCGGAGGTGGCGCACGCGGTGGTGTACCTGGCGAGCCCGCTGGCGACGTCGACTGCCGGAGTGGGCGTAGCCGTGGACGGCGGGATGCAGGACCTGCGGCTGCGGCCGCGGTGAGTCCGGGGCCGCCTTCGCCGCGCGTGCTCGCCGTGGGATTTCGCTGGTTTCGCAGGAACGCGGCGGTCTGGCCGTGTGTCTGGTGGCCGCGGTGAATGCGTGCCGCTGCTGGGCGGCCCGCGTCCGGCAGGTCGGGGTCCGCACTCGGGCGGGCCGGTCCGCAGCCCCCGCCCGCCCTCACTCCACCAGGGTCTGGCGCAGCCACTGCTCCACGCCGGCGATGTGGACCGTCGCGGCGGCGCGGGCCACGTCGGGTTGCCGGGCGGCCAGCGCGTGCAGGATGGCGCGGTGCTCGGCGAGCGTCCGCTCCGCCACGCCCTCCTGCGTGATGCCCCGCCACGTCCGCGCCCGCTGCGTGCGCCCGGACAGGCTTTCCAGCAGCGAGGCCAGCACGGAGTTGCCGCAGCCACCCGCGATGCGGCGGTGGAACTCCAGGTCGTTCTCCACCAGCTGGTCCACCGTGGGCCGGTCGCCGAGCGAGTCGAGCAGCTTCGCGAGGTCCTCGAGGTCGGAGTCGGGCATGTGCCGCGCCGCCATCTCGGTCACCGCGGGTTCGATGACGCGGCGGGCCTCCAGGAACTGCAGCACGGTGTCGTCGCGGTGGAAGTCCACCACGAAACCCATCGCGTCCATCAGCAGCGACGGCTCCAGGCTCGTCACGTACGTCCCGTCGCCGCGGCGCACGTCCAGCACGTGGATCAGCGACAACGCGCGCACCGCCTCGCGCAGGGAGTTGCGCGACAGGCCGAGCCGGTCGGCGAGGTCGGCCTCCCTGGGCAGGCGGTCGCCGGGGCGCAGCTCGCCGTCCACGATCATCTGCTTGATCGCCTCGATGGCGTCGTCGGTGACGGACATGCCGCTCAGCGTTCCTTCCCGGCCAGCTGCCCGGTGAGGCTCCACAGCAGCGGCAGCCCGTCGTCGGCGCCGGAGTAGTCGTCCGGCGTGGCGTGCAGCGGCCCGACCGTCTCCTGCCAGCGGACGTTGGCCGGGTGGTCCCGCAGCGCGTGCCGCATCCGCCGGTAGTCGTCGACCTCGACGAGGTGGAACAGGTGCGTGCCGTCGCGCCAGATGCGCCAGTTCCGGACGCCACTGCCGACGAGTGCGGCCACCACATCGGAGGGGATGGACCGGTGCACGGCCTCGTAGTCCAGCTCCGAGCCCGGCTTCAGCTCCGTGTGCAGCGCGATCTCCGGCATACCCGCTCCTTGTCCACGACGTAGACGCAGGATACATCGGATCTTTCGTGGATCAGTGGAGGATGTTCACGGCCCGCGCGACGACCAGCACCACCAGCACGAGGGACACCACCGACTGGGCCAGCATGGTGAGCTTCGCCCACGGCTTCAGCGGCAGCACGTCGGTCGGGCTGAACGCGGTCGCGTTGGTGAACGCCAGGTACAGGTAGTCCACATAGGCCGGTTCCCAGTCGCGCGGTGCGAGCCCGGGGCTGGTCATCTGGGGGAACAGCAGGTCCGGGTACTCCTGGGTGCCCGCCGCCCGCGCGGCCGGGCCACCCCGGTCGAACTCCCAGTACCACAGCGAAAACACCACGACGTTGGTGAGGTAGACACCCGCCCCGGCGGCGAGCAGCGGGCCTGCCTGGTCGCCGATCGAGCCGTCGAGGATGTGGCCGACCAGGAGGACCGCCGAGCCGGCGTTGCCCGCGCTCACCACCAGCAGCAGGGACAACGCCACCTTGCGCGCGTGCCGGTGGTCGCCCGCCGCCCGGCCGGGGCCCAGCGCCACCAGCGTCAGCAACAGCAGCGCCGACAACCCCGGCAGCAACCAGCCCGGCTGGATCACCAGGCGGTCGGGGAGGAGCACCTGGACACCGATCACCGCGGCGATCGTGACCGCGGCAGGCCACCGGTGCGCCCCGGCGGTGGCGCGCCGCCACGCCGGCAGTTCACCGCTGTCGTGCGAACTCATGCGCGGATCATCCTCCACCGGCCGCGCCTGGCCGGTGCAGGATCAGCTTTCGAGTTGGGGCAGCTGCTGCGGCAGGCCGATGAGCGGCGCGAGCGGGTCGCCCGCCTCGGCGACGCGGTCGAGGACGGTGCGGACGGTCCAGCGGTCCGGGCGCAGTGCCGGGTCGTCGAGTTCGTCCCAGGTGATGGGGACCGACACCGGCGCGCCGGGCACCGGGCGCGGGCTGAACGGGGCGACCAGCGTCTTGTTGATCGCGTTCTGGGTGTAGTCGAGGCGGGCCAGACCGCCGCGCTCGTTCTTGTGCCACCGCCAGCTGACCAGGTCCGGCAGCACGCGGCCGACGACCCGGGACAGGGCCTCGACCCAGTTGCGGGTGTCGGTGAAGGTGTAGCCGGGGGCGACCGGCACCCAGATCTGGATGCCGCGCTGCCCGGTGACCTTCGGCATGCCGCGCAGGTCCAGGTGGTCCAGCGCGGTGCGGTAGAGGCGAGCGAGTTCGACGATGTCGTCGAAGCCGGTGGTGGTGCCCGGATCGATGTCGATCAGCGCCCAGGTGGGCTGGTGCACGTCGGGCAGCCGCGAGGTCCACGGGTGCAGCTCGACGCCGCCGAAGTTGGCCATCCACACCAGGGCGGGCACGCTGTCCAGCACCGCGTAGCACTGCGTCTCGCCGGGGCCGGCTTCGGTGTTGTGCCAGCGGTTGAGCCACTCCGGGGCGTGGCCGGGCACCTCCTTGTGCCAGAAGCCGGGCCGGTCCACGCCGTCGGGGTAGCGGTGCGCGTTGACCGGGCGGCCGGCGAGGTAGGGCAGCATGAACGGGGCGATCCGGGCGCTGTAGCGGATGAGTTCCCGTTTGGTCACCGGAGGTTCGCCGCCCGCGCCGGGGAACAGCACCTTGTCCAGGTTGGTGAGTTTGAGGCGGCGCCCCGCGATCGTCCAGGTGCCCGACTTGCCCATCTCGTCCAGCGCGGCGAGCTCCTCGTCCGACGGGGGAGTCCACTGTGGAGCCAGCGGCACCTCGGCCTCGGCGGCGGGCACGCCGCTGCGCCACATCGCCTCCGGCGCGGCGGCGACCTCGTCGTTGGTTCGGCCGGACTTGACCGACCGCGGCAGCTCCTCGGGATCCCAGCCGGGCCGGGCGTCGTCGTCGTGCTTGTGGATCAGCAGCCACTGCTCCTTGCCCCGGCGTTCCGTGCGGACGAGGGCGAACCGGCCGGCGAGCTTCTCGCCGCGCAGGTCGAAGTGCAGCTCGCCGTCGTCGATCGCCCGGGCCGGGTCGGCGTCGTCGGCGGGCTCCCAGGTGCCCCGGTCCCAGACGATGACGTCGCCGCCGCCGTACTGGCCCTTCGGGATGACGCCCTCGAAGTCGGCGTACGCCAGCGGATGGTCCTCGACGTGCACGGCGAGCTGCCGCACGCCGGGGTCCAATGTCGGCCCCTTCGGCACCGCCCAGCTCGCGAGCACGCCGTCGACCTCCAGGCGGAAGTCGTAGTGGAGCCGCCGGGCGCGGTGCCGCTGCACGACGAACCGCCGGCCGGGAGCGCCGCCCGCCCCGGCCCCGGCAGGCTCAGCGGTGACCGAGAAGTCCCGCTTGGCCCGGTACGAGGCGAGCCGGTCGGTCTTCCGTCGGGCAGTGCTCACGTCAGCGTGAGTACCCCGGCGGGTCCGAGCCCATGCTCCGGGCTCCGCGATCAGGACAGCGGCGCGGCGGAGGTGACCAGCGGATCCGCCGGCCGGAGCAGGCCGGGCCGTGCGGCGGCGAGCCCGCACACCAGCTCGGGCACGACCAGCAGGAGCAGCAGCCAGATCGAGGCGTGCCAGCCACCGGTCGCGGTGTGCAGCAGGCCGAAGGTCAGCGGGCCGGTGGCGGCGAGGAGGTAGCCGCCGGACTGGGCCATGCCGGACAGCCGCGCGGTGATCGCGGCCGTGGGGGACCTCAGGTTGAGGAGGGTGAGGGCGAGCGGGAACGCGCTGCCGGTGGCGATGCCGAACACCGCGGTCCACAGCCAGCCCGCCCCGGGCGCCACCAGCAGGCCGCCGAGGCCGAGGACCATCAGCGCGGCGACCGCGAGGACGAGCGGGCGCTGGTCCCGCATCCGCGCGGCGACGACCGGCACGGCGAACCCGAGCGGGATCCCGATGACGATGATGACCGAGTTCATCGTGCCCGCGGTGGCGGCCGGGAACCCGTGCTCGCGCATGATCTGCGGCAGCCACGACGTCAGCGTGTAGAACATCAGCGACGCCATGCCCATGAAGACCATCACCGACCAGGCCAGCGGCTCGCGCAGCAGCGAGCCCGCGGCCTGCTGAACGGGTTCGGCCGCGCGCCGGCGGGTGAGCGGGCCCCACGCGAGTGCCGCGACGAGCGCCGGGACCGCCCACGCGACGAGCGCGAGCCGCCAGCCGCCGGCCTGCTCCAGCGGCACCGCCAGGCCCGCGGCGGCCGCGCCGCTGACCGACATCAGCATCATCGCCAGGCCGGTGAATGTGCCCGCGCGGCCGGGGAAGGCGTGCTTGACGACCGCGGGCACCAGCACGTTGCCGGTGGCGACCCCGGCTCCGGCCAGCACGGTTCCGGCGAACAACGCCGCCCGGCCGGGGACCGCGCGCAGCAGGAGCCCGGCGGTGAGCACCACGAGCGCCGCGGTGATCGCCGCCTCGGTGCCGATCCGGCGGGCCAGCGCGGGCGCGAGCGCGGAGAAGAGGCCCACGCACAGCTCCGGCAGGGTGGTGAGCACGCTGACCTCGACGCCGCTGAGGCCGAACTCCTCCCGCAGCTCACCGAGCACCGGCGGGACGCCGGTGATGGCCGCGCGCAGGTTGAGGGCCAGCAGCACCAGGCCGACCACCAGCCAGATCGCCCTCACCGGCGGGCGGACCAGCGGACGAGCGCGGCGGCGATTCCGGTCGCCACCACGGTTTCGGCGAACAACGACAGCCACACGGTGATCATGCGGGCACCTCCTGGTTCCAGCGTGCGTCGCCGGACCGGGTAGGTCCAGGTTGTGTTTCCGGACATGACCGTGAAGAATCAGCTACATGATTGACCTGCGGCGGCTCCACGTGCTCCGCGCGGTGGACCACTACGGCACCGTGCGGGCGGCGGCGGAGGCCCTGCACTTCACGCCGTCGGCCGCGTCGCAGCAGATCCGCCAGCTGGGGCGGGAGCTCGGGGTGGCGCTGCTCGAACCCCACGGCCGCCGGGTGCGGCTCACGCCGGCGGCGCAACGGCTACTGGCGCACGCGGACGAGATCCAGGCGCGCTGGGAGGTGGCGGAGCGGGACCTGCGCGCCGACGACGACCAGCCCGCCGGGCTGCTGCGGCTGGCCGGGTTCCCGGGGGCGGTGAGCGCGCTGCTCGCCCCGGCCGCTGCCGCGCTCGCCGCCCGTCACCCGCGGCTGACCCCGCGGATCCGCGAGGCCGAGGCCGCGGACTGCTTCGACCTGCTGTTCGACGGCGACGTGGACCTGGCGGTGGTGGAGGCCAAGCCGGACGAGCCGCCACGCGACCGGGCCCGGTTCGACCAGCGCTCGCTGCTGGACGACCCGTTCGACCTGCTGGTGCCGGCGGGCCACCGGCTCGCGGCCCGGGAGCGGGTGGAGCTCGCCGAGGCCGCGGACGAGCCGTGGATCGTGCCCGGCGCGCCGTGCACGTGCCGCACCCACGTGCTCTCCGCCTGCGGCGCGGCCGGTTTCACCCCACCGGTCGCCCACGACGCGGTCAACTGGGAGGCGACGATCGCCCTGGTGGCGCACGGGCTGGGGGTGGCGCTGGTGCCGAGGCTGGCCCGGGTCCCGGAGACCGCCCCGGTGGTCCGGCTGACGTGCGCGGAGGAGCCGCGGCGGAAGATCCTGACGGTGACGCGGCCGGGCGCGCGCGGCGACGCCGCGGTGGCCGCAGCCCTGGCGGAGCTGGAGCGGTTGGTGCCGGCGCTGATCGCCGCGTGAAGGTGGGGTTCCCGGGTGACTTGCCGAGCGCGCTCGGCGACGCCGCGGTGGCCGCCGCGCTAGCCGAGCTGGAGCGGTTGGTGCCGGCGCTGATCGCCGCGTGAAGGTGGGGTTCCCGGGTGACTTGCCGAGCGCGCTCGAGTCGGGGCGGCCGCGGCCCTGGCGGAGCTGGAGCGGTTGGTGCCGGCGCTGATCGCCGGGTGAAGGTGGGGTTCCCGGGTGACTTGCCGAGCGCGCTCGAGCCGGGGCGGCTGGTGCTATCGGGTTCTGGTCACCCAGTCGCCTGTCGTCGCACCATCTCCGTGATCCACACCGGTGCGTAGGGGGATGTGCAGTTCGGTGGGGTGGGGTAGTCCTTGAGCACCTCGAGGCGCTCGCCGATGCCGATGGCCCGGTCCCGGTGCTCCGGGTGGGAGATCCCGATCTGCGCCAGGCAGTGGTTCATCGCCCACTGGAGGCGGTCCGGGGCGTCCTTCAGCTCCGCCTCGATGACCTCCAGCAGCTTCCCCAGGTCGAGCCCCTCGGGCCGCTTCGCGACGCGGTCGGTCGTCAGCGCCCACCCGGCGCTCGCGACGACCGGGTCCGCGTCGGCAAGCCAGGCCAGCCGCAGGTCCTCCGCGTGCGGGCTCTTCTTCACCACGTAGTTCACGAGCCAGTCGTGCACCTTCGGCGCCCGCGCCTCGCGCAGCATCGTGTCCAGCTCGGCGCGCTCGAACGCCTTCGGGCGGCAGATCAGCAGCGCCAGCAGCCGCGCGGCGGTGTCGCCCGTCGCCCACAGCTCGCGCGCCAGGTCGTGCTGCGTCTTCAGCCGCTTGGCGATCGCGCGCAGCTTGCCCAGGTTCACCCCGTGGTCGTCACCGTGCTTCTCGTTGACCGCCCGCGCCTTCGGGTCCTCCAGCGCGGCCAGCTCGGCTATCAGCTCCGCCACCATCACGCCACCCTACCGGCGCCGGTACACCTGCCGGCCCGCGAACCACGTCTGCTCGGCCCGCGTCCCGGCCAGCTGGTCGGCGGGCACGGCGAACGGGTCGCGGTCGAGCACCACGAAATCGGCCGACTTGCCCGGCACCAGCGAACCGGTGACGTCGTCGACGCCCATCGCGCGCGCCGCGCCCAGCGTGTACGCGTGCAGGGCCTCGTCGAGGGTGAGCGCCTGCTCCGGCCACAGCTCGCCGGGATGCGTGCCCGTCGGGTCGGCCCGCGTCACCAGTCCCTGGATGCCCGGCCACGGGTCCGGCGAGGGCACCACCGGCCAGTCCGAGCCGCCGGCGACCAGCACCCCGGCGTCGACCAGGTTCCGGTTCGGGTGCAGCTTCTCCGCCCGCTCCCGCGGCACGCACGCGCAGATCGCGTCGAAGATGACGCCCGGGAACCACAGCGCGGGCGACAGGTCGGCGGTCACCCCGAGTTCGGCCAGGCGCGGCACGTCCTCCTCGGCGACGTACTGCCCGTGCGCGATGTGGAACTTCGCGTCATCGTGCCCGGCGGCGCGCACCGCGGCCACGGCGTCCAGCGTCATCCGCACCGACGCGTCCCCGGTGCAGTGGATCTTCGCCGACATGCCCTGCCCGGCCACCCGCAGCAGCCAGCCGGTCAGCTCGTCGGCGGTCATGGTGGTCTCGCCGCGCCAGGACGGCCCGTGCACGTCGTCGGGCAGGTACGGGCGCAGGAAGGCGGCGGTCTTCGACGTCGGAACCCCGTCGAGGAAGATCTTGACGAAGTCCGGCCGGTGATGGCCGCTGCGGTAGTCCTCCCGCAGGTCGATGAGGTCCTGCCCGAGCGGGTGCGTGCCGAAGATCTGGTCGTTGACCTGCAGCGACGTCACCACCCACGCGTCCAGCCGCCCGGTGTCGTCGAGGTGCTTGAGCGCCCGCAGCATCGGCAGCGACGCGGCGGCGTCCTGGAAGGCGGTGATCCCGAACGAGTGCAGGATCTCGATGCCCCGCAGGGAAGCCCGGGCGTCCTGCTCCACATCGGACGGCGCCGACGCCGCGTACGCCCGCTCGACCGGGATCAGGGCGGACTCGATGAGCAGCCCGCTGTCCGCCGAAATTCCCGCGCGTGCCAGCGCGGCGGAGGACACCCAGCGGTTGTGGCAGCTGTCGTCACGCAGCAGCACCGGCCGTCCGCCGCAGGCCTCGTCGAGCGCCGCCAGAGCGTCCGGTGTGGACAGTTGCGGGATGAGCGTGCTGCCCCACCCGCCGCCGACCACCCACCCGTCCGGCGGCAGCTCCGCCGACCACGCGCGGATGGCGCTCAGCAGGCCGGGCAGGTCCTCGGTGCCGTCGAACTGCAGCTCGAACAGGTCGGCGCGGCCCGCGGTCAGGTGGTGGTTGTGGACGTCGGCGAGCGCGGGCATCAGGAACGCGCCGCCGTGGTCGACGACGGAGTGATCACCGCCGTCGTGAGCCGACAGCAGCTCCTCGCCGCCGACGGCGGTGATCACCCCGTCGGTGACGACGAGGACCGAGGCCTCCGGCCGCGCCGGGTCGAGCGTGCGGATGCGGGCGTCGCGGTGGATCTGGACGGACACGGGAATTCCTCCACTCAGTCGCAGCAGTGTGATCCGCGGGCCCGCGGCACGTCGAGGGCGGGGTTGCGGTCGAAGAACCCGACCGGTTTGAGCTTGAAGCCGGTGTAGTCGACCGGCATGATCGGCCAGTCCTCCGGGCGGGGGAAGTGCGTGAGGCCGAAGGTGTGCCACACGACGAGGTCCTGCCCGTCGAGGTCGCGGTCACCGGCCACGTAGGCGGGCAGCCCGGCGCCACCGGGGTGCTGGTTGACGAAGTCGCCTGCCGCGTAGCGCTGCGCGGGGTCGTAGCGGGTGACCCAGAGGTGCTTGGTGGCGAACGTGGCGCGGGCATGGATGGACGACGCGTCGTCGGCGAGCAGTTCGGGGTTGCCTTCCGGGACGAGTGCGTAGGCGACGGGGTCGCCGAGGCGGTTGCGGGAATCCGGGTTGGTGATGTGCCAGACCCGTCCGCGCCGGTTGTCGGCGAGCCGCTGTGCTTCGGATTCCTTCCGCAGCGGCGTCTTGCGGAGTGTGAAGGCGTTGCCGCGCGGGTTGTCCGGCCCGATCGGCACCCGCTCCACGTCGACCTCTTCGACCAGGTTCGACGGCCCGTCCACGGCCATGTCCAGCCGCGCGCTGAACAGGTGCTGGTGGTACGGGGCGCCGAGGCCGGGCGCGAGTTCGGAGGCGTAGGGGTAGCCCTTGCCGGGGTAGGCGGAGGTGAACACGACGCCGGTGGCCTTGGCCTCGCACTCGATCGTGCCGTCCAGGTAGAGGTACCAGTAGAAGCCGTAGTCGTAGTTGCCGATCGTGGTGAAGAACGAGATCACCATGCGGCGCTGGCGGCGGGTCTCCGCCGAGCCCGCCCACAGGTCGGTGTGCTTCCAGAGGATCCCGTAGTCCTCCTCGTGCAGGCAGATCGCGTTGGGCAGCACGCGGGGGTGGCCGAACTCGTCGGCGATCACCGCGTCCAGGTAGGTGATCTCGCCGAGGCAGTCGCAGCCGAGTTCGAGCGCGTTGGCGTAGCGGCCGATGAGGTACTCGCCGGTGTCGAAGTAGTTCTGCCACGAGCGGACGGGGGAGGGGTCGGCGTAGGGCACGACCATCTCCGAAATCGAGGCCCGGTGCACGATCGGCCGGTCCCGGTCGCCGTCGCGGAACGAGATCTCGTGCAGGACAAGGCCTTCGCGGGCGTCGAAGCCGATCCGCAGCGACCAGTTCTCCCACCGCAGCAGGTGCCCGTCGAGGGTGAAGCTGGGGCCGTCCGGTTGCGTGATCTCCAGCGGCTTCTGGGAGGTCCGAAGTGGACCGGTGACGGCGGGGTCGTCGAAGTTGCCCGGTTCGGCCGGGATCGGCACCGGGCCGAGGTCGATCACCCGGGTGACCTCGCGGGCCAGGACGTCGACGAACCCGACGAGCCCGTCGACCGGGTGCGCCCACGCGTGGTCCGCGGGGTGTTCCTGCACGAACGCCAGGCCGCGGAGGATGCGCCGCCCGGTCTCCTCCGGGTAGTCGAACACCCCGGCCGACAGCGGCGCGACCCGCACCTTCGCCACGTCCAGGTCGCGGGCGGCCAGCGCCGCCAGCCACCGCTCGTCCTTGGCGAGCACCTCCTCGACCAGGGCGAACTCCTCGTCCAGCACGGGCAGCTGCCCGTCCACGGCCGGGTCGAGGGCGCGCCGCGCGACGACGGACGCCGCGGTGAGCGACACCAGCACGTCCTGGCCGCCGGTGACGTCGTGCAGGAGGACCCGCGCCACGCGCTCGGACCGGTCGGTGTCCTTGGCGGGTTCTTCGAGGCCCAGGTAGACGACCCGGGCGCTGTCCGGGAAGAGGCCGGCGTCGGCGAGGACGCGGCGGGCGGTGGTGATCTCGTCGGCCGTCAACGGGTCGAGCGGGTGCGGAGGCATCGTCGGGCTCCTTTTTTCTCCACTTGTAGACGAAAGGGTGAGGCATCGTCGCCGCGAACGCAAGAGCCCGTTACCGTGAAGGCATGCCGAAGCAGGTCGACCACGCCCAGCGCCGCGCGGAGATCGCCAACGCCGCGTGGCGGGTGATCGCCGAGCGGGGCATCGACGCGGCCACCATGCGGGCCATCGCCGACGAGATGGGCATGGCCAACGGCGCGCTCAAGCACTACTTCCCCGGCAAGAACGCCGTCATCCGCACGGCCTTCACCCGCGTGGTCGACAACACCGACGCCCGCGTGCGGGACCGGCTCGGCGACGCGACCGGGCTGGCCGCGCTGCGCGTGTTCTGCCACGAGGTCATGCCGGTCGAGGACGTCACCCGGCAGGAGGCCCGCGTCGTGCTGCCGTTCTGGCAGCGCGCGCTCGCCGACGCCGAACTGGAGTCGGTCTACGACGCCGCGATGGCCGCCTGGCGCGAGCGGATCGGCGGGGTTCTCC
>NZ_JBHZEN010000059.1:0-15720 GCF_050958625.1 Amycolatopsis sp. 3B14 | reverse complement strand
AGCGCCAGGCGCGACAGCGCCGGCGGCGCCCGGCGGCGCGGGGCGGCAGCGCGGCAGGGCAGGGCGCAGCGGCGCGCGGCGGCGGGGCGAAGCGGCGCGGTGATGTGGGGGCGCGGGCGGGCAGCGCCGGGCGCGGCAGCGCACGGCAGCGCGCGGCGGCGCGCGGCGGCGCGGGGCGGCAGCGCGGCAGGGCAGGGCGCGGCAGCGCGGCAGGGCAGGGCGCGGCGGCGGGGCGAAGCGGCGCGGTGATGTGGGGGCGCGGGCGGGCAGCGCCGGGCGCGGCAGCGCACGGCAGCGCGCGGCGGCGCGGGGCGGCGCGGGGCGGCAGCGCGGCAGGGCAGGGCGCGGCGGCGCGCGGCGGCGGGGCGAAGCGGCGCGGTCGCCCCCGGATGAGGCGCCCGGTGGGGGTGGCGGGGCGGGCGTCGGGGCGGCGCGCTGGTGGAGGCGGGGCCGAAACTCCACAGACAGCACTCGGAAGCGAGGCGGCACCTCAACGGCAGCGCGGCCTCATCGGCAGCGCCGCGCGCCGCAGCGCGGTGCGGCTTCGGGGCTACCGAGCAGCCGCATCCTGGGCAATGCATCAGAGCCGCCCACCCTCACCGGCGCCCAAGGCGACGCGCGCCGCCGCAGGGCCGCGCCACTTCGGGCGAACGCGGCCGCGTCCGCTGAGTCCTAACCTGCCTCCACCTCGGTGCGCTCCACTGTCAGCCGTGCGTGGTTGGCGGCTTCTCGGCCTGCTGTCCAGCCCTCGGGGTTGCTGATGGTCGTCGTGCGGGTTGTCGTGTGCGGGAACAACTCCGTGAACAGCGTGTCCACCTCCTGGCGCCGCCGGGCGAGGACCGGAAGCAGCCGCGCCTCCGCGAACTCCGCCCCCGCGGCACGGTCGGCGTCGGTCAGGCGTTCGCCTATTCGCGTCGCGTAGGCGAGCAGGAAGGCGTGCCGGAACGAGCGGGTCCGCGCGCCACGGCCGGCGGCCAGCATCGCCTCGTTCGCCTGCACCAGCAGCGACGTCGACAGCAGCTCCACCAGGTCCAGGTCGACCTCGTGGCCGACCAGCACCACGAACCCCAGCTTGGCGTAGAACGCGGCCCGGCACCGGTTGGCCGTCGCGACCGCCGTCACCAGCGACGACTTCGGGCCGAGGTACGGCTGCTCCAGCCAGAACCGCCGCGCCGAACCCGCCCTCGGCCCCGGCGCGTCCACCAGCGCCTGCTCGAACGAGTACCGGCTCATCAGCTGCTGCGCCTTCGCCGACAGCGCCTCCGCCTCCTCGGGGAACGACGTCGACTCCGCCTTCGCCAGCAGCGCCCGGATCCGCGCCAGCACCTTCTCGTCCACGCCCGCCCGCTCCGCCGCGACCGGCACCTCCGGCAACCGCGGCAGGGGCAGCAACACCTCCAGCACCGACAACACCACGAGCAACGCCGCCACCCGCTCCACGCCGTGCTGCTCCGACCACCGCTCCAGCAACGGCCGCTCGGCCCCGCCGCACCCGGCGAGCACGTCCGAGGTCAGCGCCACCCCCCGCCGGTCCAGCCGCCGCAACGCGATCTGGTGCACGTCCCCCGGCTGCCAGCCGGTCCGCCACAACCGCGCCAGCACCTCCCGCAGCGCCAGCTCCGCCGCCCGGTCGATCAGGCGCGCGTCGTAGCGCGGGCCGGCCAGCTCCCGCGCCGCGAGCTCACCCAGCCGCCGCTGGGCGGCATCGCACAGCAGGACGGCGAACGTTTCTACAGTGGACTCGGCCATGCCCCGCATCATGCCGGAGGCCACCGACAATTCCGGGCGCCTCAGCGCACCAGCAGCGCCACGCACTCCACGTGGTGGGTCATCGGGAACGCGTCGAACGCCCGCAACCGCTCCAGCCGGTACCCCGACTCGCCGAAGGTCGCGACATCCCGGGCCAGCGCCGCCGGATCGCACGCCACGTACACCACCCGCTGGGGCGAGGCCGCCGCCACCGCCTGAACCACCTCGCGCCCCGCCCCGGACCGCGGCGGGTCCAGCACCACGACCTCCGGCTTCCCGGACAGCGACCGCAGCACGTGCTCCGTCCGGCCCGCCCGCCAGCTCACCTGCGGCAGGTCCGCCAGGTTCCGCTCGCCGTCGCTCACCGCGCGCTGCCCCGACTCGACCGCCACCACGTGCCCCGTCACACCGACCTGCGCGGCCAGCACCGACGCGAACAACCCGACCCCGGCGTAGAGGTCCCAGGCCAGCTCCCCGGGCGACGCCCGCGCCCACTCCCGCACCACCGACGCGAACGTCTCCGCCGCCGCGGGGTGCACCTGCCAGAACCCGTGGGCCTGCAGCCGCCAGTCCCGGCCCGCCGCGTGCTGCACCGCCTCCCCGCCGGCCAGCTGCCGCGCCCGGCGCTTGCCCCGCACGGTCGCCAGCTCACGGGCGTGCACGTGGCCGTCCCCGTCGCTGGTCACCTCGATCTCCGTGCCCTGCCGCCACTTCCGCGACAACGCCCGGTCCAGCGCGCCCGGCACCGCGATCGGGCAGTTCTCCAGCGCCACGACCCGGTGGCTGCGGTGCGCCCGCAACCCGGCCCGCCCGTCCGGTCCGGCGACCAGCCGGACCCGCGACCGCCAGCCCAGCGCGCCCCCGGGCAGCGCCTCGACCTCGACCGGCCAGTCCAGCCCGGCCAGCCGCTGCAGCTGCTCGGCGACCACGCGGCCCTTCAGCTCCCGCTGGAACTCCGGCGTCGCGTGCTGCCAGTCGCAGCCGCCGCACTGCCCCGGCACGGCGAGCGGGCACGGCGGATCGACCCGTTCCGGCGCCGCGCGGAGGACCTCCACCGCGTCCGCACGGCAGAACGAACCGCCCTTGTCCTCGGTCACCTCGGCGCGCACCAGCTCGCCGGGCAGCGCGTGCCGGACGAACACGACACGGCCGTCCACCCGGGACACGCAGTGCCCGCCGTGGGCGACGGGTCCCACTTCGAGCTCCAGGATCCGGCCGGTCCAGTCCTGTCCGGTCACTTCCCGCCGTCCTTGCCGGCCCCGGTGCGGGACGCCCCGTCCCCGAAGAAGCCGCGGCGCACGTCACCGGCCGCCGGGCGCGCCCGCGACGCGCGCCGCACCGCCTTCGCCGAGGACGCCAGCTGCCACGGCACGCTGGTGACCATCACACCCGGCTGGAACAGCAGCCGTCCCTTGAGCCGCAGCGCGCTCTGGTTGTGCAGCAGCTGCTCCCACCAGTGCCCGACGACGTACTCGGGGATGAACACCGTGACCACGTCACGTGGGTTGTCGCCACGCACGCGCTTGACGTAGTCCAGCACCGGGCGCGTGATCTCGCGGTAGGGCGATTCGACGACTTTCAGCGGGACCTTGAAGCCCTTGGCCTCCCAGTCGGCGGTCAGCTGCCGCGTCTCGGCGTCGTCCACGTTGACCGTCACGGCCTCCAGGACGTCCGGCCGCATGGCCTTCGCGTAGGCCAGGGCGCGCATGGTCGGCAGGTGCAGCTTGGAGACCAGCACGATCGCGTGGTTGCGCGAAGGCAGCACGGTCGGGCTGCCGTCCAGCGCGGCCAGCTCCTCGGACACCCGGTCGTAGTGCTTGCGGATCGCGGTCATCAGCAGGTAGATCGCCACCATCGCGGCGATCGCGATCCACGCGCCGAGCAGGAACTTCGTGATCAGCACGATGACCAGCACGGTGCCGGTCATCGTCAGGCCGATCGCGTTGACGGTCTGCGAACGGCGCATCCGCCGCCGGGCCTGCGGATCGGTTTCGCGGGACAGCAGCCGGTTCCAGTGCCGCAGCATGCCGGCCTGGCTCACCGTGAACGACACGAACACGCCCACGATGTAGAGCTGGATCAGCTTGGTGACCTCGGCGTCGAACGCGATGATCAGGACCAGCGCGAACGCGGCCAGGAACAGGATGCCGTTGGAGAAGGTCAGCCGGTCGCCGCGGGTGTGCAGCTGGCGCGGCAGGAACCGGTCCTGCGCGAGGATCGAGGCCAGCACCGGGAAGCCGTTGAAGGCGGTGTTCGCGGCCAGCAGCAGGATGATGCCGGTGCTGAAGGAGATGTAGTAGAAGGCGGGCTCGAAGTGCGGGAACACCGCCTGCGCGATCTGGGCGACGATCGTCTTCTGCTGGTAGCCCTCCGGGGTGCCGCTCAGCTGGGTCGCCGGGTCTTCGGCGAACTTGACGTCGGTGAGGATCGCCAGCGTGATGATGCCCAGCAGCATCGTCACCGCGAGCACGCCCATCATCAGCAGCGTCGTGGCCGCGTTCTTCGACTTCGGCTTGCGGAAGGCGGGCACGCCGTTGCTGATCGCCTCGACGCCGGTCAGCGCCGCCGCGCCGGAGGAGAACGCGCGGGCGATGAGGAAGACGAACGCGAAGCCGGTGAAGGACGCCTCGGCGTGCAGGTCGAAGTCCGCGCTCTCGGCGCGCATGGGCGTGCCGCGGACCGCCTCGAACAGGCCCCACAGGACCATGCCCAGAATGCCGATGATGAACCCGTATGTCGGAATCGCGAAGGCCTTGCCCGACTCGCGCACGCCACGCAGGTTGATCGAGGTCAGGACCACCACGATGATCACCGCGCTGAGCACCTTGTGCTCGGCCACGAACGGGATCGCCGACCCGATGTTGGCCACGCCGGAGGACGTGGACACCGCCACGGTGAGGACGTAGTCGACCAGCAGCGCGCTCGCCACGGTCAGGCCGAATCTGCCGCCGAGGTTGGTGCTGGCGACCTCGTAGTCGCCGCCACCGCTGGGGTAGGCGTGCACGTTCTGGCGGTAGGAAGCCACCACGACCAGCATGACCACCGCGACGGCGATGCCGATCCACGGCGAGTAGGCGTAGGCCGACAGCCCGGCGACGCTCAGCGTCAGGAAGATCTCCTCGGGCGCGTACGCGACGCTCGAGAGCGCGTCCGACGCGAAGATCGGCAGCGCGATCCGCTTCGGGAGCAGGGTGTGGGAGAGCCGGTCGCTCCGGAACGGACGGCCGACGAGCAGCCGTTTGGTGGCGGTCGCAATCTTCGACACGTCAGAAGGGTACGGGCGGGTCCGCGAGGGGGCCGGACAAGGTAGGTTCTGCGTCGGCATCTACCGGGTAACCGCCGTTCGGGTGACACACAGGAGGCAGTGACGTGCACGTGGTGATCATGGGGTGCGGCCGGGTGGGCGCGTCCCTGGCCGCGGCCCTCGAGCGCCTGGGTCATGAGGTCGCGGTGATCGACAAGGCGCAGGAGGCGTTCCGGCGGCTCGGCAGCGACTTCCACGGCCAGCAGGTGCTGGGCATGGGCTTCGACCGGCAGGTGCTGATCGACGCGGGCATCGAGAAGGCGGGCGCCTTCGCCGCGGTGTCCAGCGGCGACAACTCGAACATCATCTCGGCGCGGGTGGCGCGGGAGAACTTCGGCGTCGAGCACGTCGTGGCCCGCATCTACGACCCGAAGCGCGCGGCGGTCTACGAGCGGCTGGGCATCCCCACCGTGGCGACCGTGCCGTGGACGACCGACCGGTTCCTGCGCACGCTGCTGCCCGACGGGGTGGCCTCGGCGTGGCGGGACCCCAGCGGCAACGTCGCGGTGCTGCAGTTGCCGCTGCACGAGGGCTGGATCGGCCGCAGCGTCAACGAGCTGCAGGAGTCGACCGGCGCGCGGGTCGCGTTCATCATGCGGTTCGGCACGCCCGTTCTGCCCGATTCCAAGACGGTGTTGCAGGCGGACGACCTGGTCTACGTGGCCGCGAGGTCCGGAACCGTCGGCGACGTGACGAGCACCGCGGCGCGTGCGCCGGAGGAGGAAGCCTGATGCGGGTCGCGATCGCGGGAGCAGGCGCGGTTGGCCGGTCGATCGCCAAGGAGCTGATCGACGGCGGCCACCAGGTCATGCTGATCGAGCGGCAGGCCGGGCAGTTCGAGCCGGACACCGTCGAACAGGCCGACTGGGTGCTCGGCGACGCGTGCGAGGTCTCGACGCTGGAGGACTCCGGGATCGAGCGCTGCGACGTGGTGATCGCCGCGACCGGTGACGACAAAGTGAACCTGGTCGTGTCGCTGCTGGCGAAGACCGAGTTCGCGGTGCGGCGGGTCGTGGCGCGGGTGAACAACCCGGCCAACGAGTGGCTCTACACCGACGCGTGGGGCGTGGACGTCGCCGTGTCGACGCCGCGGATCCTGGCCGCGATGGTCGAGGAGGCGGTCAGCGTCGGCGACCTGGTGCGGCTGCTGACGTTCCGGCAGGGGCAGGCCAACCTGGTCGAGCTGACCCTGCCCGACCAGACCCCGCTGGCCGGCCGCCCGGTGAGCGACCTGGCGCTGCCGCGGGACGCCGCGCTGGTGACGATCCTGCGCGGCGACCGGGTGATCGTGCCGCAGCCGGAGGACCCGCTGGAGCCGGGCGACGAACTGCTGTTCGTGGCCAACGCGGAGGTCGAGAACGACATCCGCAAGGCGCTCGGTTACTAGAGATCGATGACTAGCTTGGTGAGCCCGCTCGGGTGGGGAGGCCGCCGCGGCTGCCGGATGCTGAACTGCTGACGCTGGCGGTGGCGCAAGTGCTGCTGGGGTGCGTTCCGAGGCCCGGTGGCTGCGGTTCGTGCCTCGCCAGGTGCCGGGCGCCGTCCTGCACCGCCTGCTCACCCACGCCGATGTTCCCGCACCTGATGCGGCATCTGCACGTCCCCCGCTGTGGACGCGGCCGAGCTCGGACCCGGCCCGACCGACTCCGCGGCGACAAGGCCTACTCCTCGCGGGCAATCCGCGAACATCTGCCCGACCCCGGCACCACCGCAGTAATCCCCGAACCCGCCGACCAGACCGGACACCGCAAACGCCGCGGTTCCCGCAGCGGGCGACCACCCGCCTTCCACACGGTCGACCACCACGGCCGCAACGCCGTCGAACGCCACTTCAACCTGCTCAAACACTGGCGAGGCCTGGCCACTCGCCACGACAAGATCGTCTACCGATCAGCAGTCGTCCTGCATCCCGTAGTCACCTGGACCAAGACATTGTCAGACACGTCCTAGGCCTCCTGCGGCGGCTGGCCGTACTTCAGGCGGAGGCGGGCCTCGGCGTCCGCCTCCTCGGCGACGCGGGCCTCCTCGATCTCCTTGAGGCGCTTGTCGGAGCGGCGCACGGCCCACACGACGACCAGCAGCGCCAGCCCGTACAGCGGCCAGCCCATGGCGATCTTCGCGAACGCCAGCCAGCCGGTGTAGTCGGCCTCGTAGAGCCACCGCTGCACCACGAACCGCGCCCCGAACACGGCGGCCAGCGCCAGGGTGGCGACGTCGTAGCCGAGGCGGGACGGCTTGTCCCGGCGCCACGCGGTGCCCGTGCCGTTGAGGAAGTTCCAGATCACGCCCGCCAGCGGCCAGCGCACCACCACGGACAGCACGAACACGCCGCAGTAGACGAGGCTCGCCCAGATCCCGAACAGGAAGAAGCCCTTCGCGGACCCGGTGCGGTAGGCGATGAACGCGCCGATGCCCACGCCGAACAGTCCGGAGATGGCCGGCTGCAGCGACTCGCGGCGCACCAGGCGCACGATCGTGATCAGCGCGGCGCTGCCGACGGCGCTCCAGATGCCCGCCGTGAGCCCGAAGAACGAGTTCGCGAGCACGAACACCACGATCGGCACGGAGGAGTAGACGAGGCCGGACACCCCGCCCATCTGTTCCAGCATCGTGGGCTCGGGCCGCTCACCCGCCCGCCCAGGCTCGGCCCCGTCTGCGGCGGGGTGCGGATCGGTCTTGTCGCCTGGACGGGCGGGTTCAGTCACGCGGTTACCAACTCAGGAGGTCGTCTGCAGCTCGTAGAACGGGTTGTACAGCACCTTCTGGCCGTCTCGCTCGGCCATGCGTCCCCGGACCTTGATGGTCCGGCCCGGTTCGATGCCCGGGATGCGGCGCCGTCCCAGCCAGACTAGCGTCACGCCCTCCGTGCCGTCGAACAACTCGGCACGCAGTGTCGCCGCCTCTTTCGTGGGACACAGCTCCACGCTGCGCAACCGCCCGAGGACGGTCACCTCTTCGCCCGACCGGCAGTCGCATGCTCGTCGCGCGCCGCCTGCCTCGGATTTTTCGGACAGATCATCAGCGTCGAGTTCCTCGACGTCGCTGGTCAGCTTGCGCACCAGCCGGCTGAAATAGCCGCCGTCTTTGGCGGACATAGGCGTCTGCTCCTGTTCCGGGGCCCCCGACTCGAACGGCCCGTACGTCGTCCAGCCTAACCTCGTGGGGGCCAGCACAACCGCTTTGCGGCAAGATCGCAACGTGACGTCCGCAATGCCGAAACCGGCCGCCGTCCTGCTACCGGGGACGGGGTCGGACGAGGTGTTCGTCCGGTCTGTTTTCGCAGGTCCACTGGGTGCGTTCGGCATACGCACACGGACCCCCGCACCACCGGGCGGCGCCGCTGTGACAGCAGGCCTGCTCACGTCACTCGACGACGCCGCGGCCGACGGCCCGGTGCTCGCCGGAGGCATCTCCCTCGGCGCGCACCTGGCGGCCGAATGGGCGGTCCGCAACCCCGGCCGGTGCGCCGGCCTGTTGCTCGCGATGCCGGCCTGGTGCGGTCGCCCGGACGACGCGCCTGCCTCGCTGGCCGCGCGCGCCTCCGCCGACCTGGTCGACTCGCAGGGCCTGGAGGAGGCGCTGCGGCTCGCCACGGCCGGAGTGGCGCCCTGGCTCGCCGCCGAGCTGACGAGGGCCTGGCGGCGGCACGGGGACGGCCTGGCGGCGAGCCTGCGCGTCGCGGCGGCCCACCCCGCGCCGACGTTGGACGCGCTGGCCGGACTGGACGTCCCGGTCGGCATCGCCGCGTGCACCGACGATCCGGTCCACCCGGCCGCAGTGGCGCACGCGTGGGCGGAAGCGCTTCCCCGGGCCGTGGTCCGGGAGACCACGCTGACCGCGCTCGGCGCCGACCGCGAGTCACTGGGCCGCGCCGCACTGCTGGCGTGGCTCCAGGCGGGCGGGTGAGGTCCGCACCGCCGCGGCGAGCCCAGCCGCGCGGCAGGGCTTGACGCCCCGCAGCGGGTACGAGGCGCGCCCACGACCAGCACAGCGACGCGGACCATCACAGACCTCGCGGAGAACCCCACCGGGCAAGGCGGGGAGCATCCACCCCGGCGTGCGCTCCCAGTCACCACCGAGTGCGTGCCTACTGCTGGCCCTGCTGCTGCGCGATGTGCTCGGCCACCGCGTCCGGCAACGTGATCGGCAGCGGCGTGCGCACCGGCATCGGCGCGTCGCCGCGGTCGACGATCGTGCCGCGGACGATGTCGCGCAGCACGGCGGGCGCCTCGGCCGCCATCGACTGCGGGCCGGCGATCACCCCGCGCAGCATCCAGCGCGGCCCGTCGACCCCGACGAACCGCAGTGCCACGTCGCCGATGAGCGCGGACAGCTCCGGCCCCCACTCACCCTGGCCCGGCGCGACCTTGGCGCCGTCGTTGCGCAGCTGCTCGGTCAGCTCGCCGACCACCTCGCGCCACAGCCCGCCGGAGCGCGGCGCCGCGTAGGCGCTCACCGTGACCTGGCCGTGCGCCGTCACCACGTGCACCGCGCGCACGCCACCGGCCTGCGGGTCCATCTCGACCTGCACCTGGGTGCCGTCGGGCACCGGGACCCGCACCGAGCCGAGGTCGATCCGCGGCCTGCCGTCCTCCGGCGCATCGGCGATGTCGAACGGCCCGTCGGTGGCCTCCGGCTCCGGGTCCTCTTCCGGCTCCTCGGCAACGTCCGGCTCCCAGGACTCGCCGGGGTCGGCCATCGCGTGGCGGCCCCGCTTCTTGCGTCCGAAGATGCCCACTACTCCCTCGTTCCTTCCCCGGGATTCCCGGTCAGCGTCGCATGCCCGCCGGTCGAGCCGTACCCGCCCGCCCCGCGTTCCGTCGCCGCCAGCTCAGCGACCTCCACGAACTCCGCCGTCTCCACACGCTGGACCACCAGCTGCGCGATCCGGTCCCCCCGCGCGAGCCGGATCGGCTCGCTGCGGTCGTGGTTGACCAGGCACACCTTGATCTCCCCGCGATAGCCCGAGTCGATGGTGCCCGGCGTGTTCACCACGGACAGCCCGGTCCGCGCGGCCAGACCGGAGCGCGGGTGCACGAACCCGGCGTAGCCGGGCGGCAGCGCGATCGCCACGCCGGTGCCGACCAGCACCCGCTCGCCGGGCTCCAGCACGACGTCGGTGGTGGTCACCAGGTCGGCGCCGGCGTCGCCGGGCCTTGCGTAGGACGGGATCGGGACGCCCGGATCGAGCCGGGTGAGCAGGACCTGCACGGGGGACACGGGCGGCGAGACTACCCTGGAGGCATGGGTGAGCACGCGAGCGCGGCCGGTGCGGTGGGCGAGACGACTGCGGGAGACGGCAGCACGCGGTATTCCGAACGGCTGTACCTGTCGTGGTGGGGCTGGCCGCTGCCGCTGGCGGGCGCGGCGCTGCTGGCCTACGAGATCCACCTCGGCTACCCGGCGGTGCCGCTGTGGCTGCCGTTCGCGGTGCTGATTCCGCTGATGGTGGCGTGGCTGGTGGCCATGGGCCGGGCCCGGATCCGGGTGACCGGCGACGAGCTCGAAGTCGGTGACGCTCATCTGCCGTTGCGGTTCGTGGGTGAGGTCGAAGTCATCGGTAAGGACCGGAAGCGGAAGGCGATGGGGCCGGAACTCGACCCCGCCGCATACGTGACGCATCGCGGCTGGGTCGGTTCGCTGCTGCGCGTGCACCTGACCGACCCGGCGGACCCGACCCCCTACTGGGTGTTCAGTACCCGCAGGCCGGAGGCCCTGGCCGAGCTGCTCCGCTCAGGGAAGTAGCCCGGCCGTCCGCGGTCTCACGCGCAGTCGCGGCAGATCATCTGCCCGTTGTGCTCCTCCGCCAGCCTGCTCCGGTGGTGCACCAGGAAGCACACGGAGCAGGTGAACTCGTCAGCCTGCTTCGGCACCACCTTCACCGTCAGGTCCTCACCCGACAGCCCGGACAGGTCCGCGCCCGGAAGCTCGAAGTTCTCCGCGCTCGCGTCCTCGTCCACGTCCACCACGCCGGACTGCGTCTCGTTCCGGCGAGCCTTCAGCTCCTCCAACGAGTCCTCGGCGAGCTCGTCGGCTTCGCTGCGGCGCGGAGCGTCGTAGTCGGTCGCCATTGTCCCTCACCCCTGCGATCAGCTTCGTAATCACTGTTCAAGCACGCTGTTCGCATGCTGTCGTGCCGCTGGTCAACGTCCCAGCGCCCCGGTTTGTGCCCGCCGCCGTAGTGAGCCAGGTCTCTCTTCAGCAACGTGTTTCGGTACCTGATCTACGGGCGGAGCCCGCAGAGGGTAGCTCACGCTTTACCCGCACGCGCAGAGTGTCATTCGAAGCAGGACATACGTCACCCAACAGGGGGAACACAATCCGGGGACGCCCGTGGGACGGTGCGACACGTACCCCGGCTTCGGACGGGTGACGACGCTGGTGCACTGTAACGCCTACGCTGATCAGGAACGACGGTTCGGGCGAGCGGGTGTTCGGGTCTTCGATCGAAGGGGTGGGGCAGGTGTCGTCGGGGATCGGTTACGGCAACCGGAGATCGCGGCCCTACCGCAAGCGCCGCCCGCTGCCCGCCTTGATCGTGATCGGGGTGCTCGGGCTCGTCGCGATGGTCATCTGGGTGCGCGCGATCACCAGCAAGCAGGACATCGACGAAGCGCTGCGGTGCGATCCGCCGCCCACGCCGCCACCCGGTGTGACGTACACCAACCTGGGTTACAACGCGCTCGACGAGACGACGCCCGTGCCGGCCGACCGGATCGCGGTGAAGGTGCTCAACGCGAGCGAGAAGCGCGGGCAGGCCGCGATCACCACGGAAAGCCTGCGGCAGCTGGGTTTCACGCAGATCGCGCCGCCGGAGAACGACCCTGCCTACGCGACCGACGAGGCGGCCTGCCGCGGCCAGTTGCGCTTCGGCGACAACGGCAGCTCCGCGGCGCGCACGCTCAGCCTGGTCGTGCCGTGCGTCGAACTGGTGCGGGACAACCGCGAGGACGCGAGCGTGGACCTGGCGATCGGCAGCGCCTTCGGCGACGTGGTGCCGACGCAGGCGGCGCGCGACATCCTCGCGCAGCTGCAGGCGTGGTCGAGCCAGCACGACGGCGACGGCGGCGAGCAGTCCGCGGTCAACCCGCCGGCGATCGACGAAGCACTGCTGGCCGCCGCCCGCCCCGGCACCTGCTGACCCCCGCCGCGGTCGCTAGCAGGCGCGAGTCCCACACTCCCGCCCACGAGTTCCACGCACACGGCCACGAGGTCCGCACTCGGCCGACCCCGGCCGCCGCCGGCGGCCGCTACACCTCCTTGACGCCGCACTCCACGGCCGCGTCGTAGAGCGCTCCGGCGATCGACGGCGCGGCCGCGAAGGTCGCGTCCGCACCCAGGGCCGGGTCCGAGCCCGGCAGGTGCACCACCGCACCTGCTTCCTCCGCCACCAGCGCCCCGGCCGCCCAGTCCCAGCGGTGCAGGCCGTGCTCCAGGTACCCGTCCAGCCACCCGGCCGCCACGGCGCACAGGTCGAGCGAGGCCACCCCGGCCCGGCGGACGTCACGCACGCGGGTCAGCAGCCCGGACACCAAGCGGGCCTGCCGCGCCCGCCGCTCGGCCTGGTAGGCGAACCCGGTGCCGATCAGGCTCAGCTCCAGCCGCTCGGGCGAGGACACCGAGAGCCGCCGGCCGTCGAGCCACGCGCCCTGGCCCCGCACGGCCGTCCAGCAGCGCCCGCTGACGGGTTCCACGACCGCCCCGGCCACCGACACCCCGTCCACCTGCGCCGCGAGCGACACAGCGAACAGGGGCGCGCCGTAGAGGAAGTTGACGGTGCCGTCGATCGGGTCCACCACCCACGTCACGCCGTCACCTGCCGCGCCGCCGGCCTCTTCCCCCAGGACGTGGTCCCCCGGCCGCAGATCCGCCAGCCGGTCGCGCACCAGCTGCTCGGCGGCGCGGTCGACCGCGGTGACCACGTCGGTGTCCGTCGTCTTGGTCTCGACCGACACCGGCTCACCTGCGACCATGGCGTCACGGGCACGGCGGACCAGGTCCGCGGCCTCGGCCGCGACCTGGACGGCAACGTCCTTCAACTCTGTTTCGGCAGCTCCCACGTCCACCATGGGACCACACCCGGTTAAAGTCTCCGGCACAGGTTTCTGAATCGAGCGAGAAGGGACGGCGCCAATGACGGCGACCCGTGGTTTCGGAATCGACATCGGCGGCAGCGGTATCAAGGGCGCCCTTGTCGACCTGGAAAAGGGCGCACTGATCGGCGACCGCTTCCGGATCGACACCCCGCGCCCGGCGACCCCGGACGCGGTGGCCGACGTGGTGGCCCAGGTCGTGGCGCACTTCGGCTGGGAGGGCCCGGTCGGCATCACGCTGCCCGCGGTGGTGAAGAAGGGCGTCGCGCACACCGCGGCGAACATCGACCCCAGCTGGATCGGCACCGACGCGGACGCGTTGTTCGCCAAGCGGCTGGACCGCCACGAGGACGACATCGCGATGCTCAACGACGCCGACGCGGCCGGCATGGCCGAGATCCGCTACGGCGACCCGCGGGCCCGCAAGGGCGTCACCACCCTGCTGACGTTCGGCACCGGCATCGGCAGCGCGCTGTTCCAGCACGGCACCCTGATGCCGAACACCGAGTTCGGCCACCTCGAGGTCGACGGGCACGACGCGGAGAAGAAGGCAGCCGCCTCGGCCAAGGACAACGAGGGCCTGTCCTACCCGCAGTGGGCCAAGCGCGTGAACCGTTACCTTTCCGTGCTGGAGAACCTCATCTGGCCGGATCTGTTCATCGTGGGCGGCGGGGTCAGCAAGAAGGCCGAGAAGTGGGTGCCGCTGCTGGAGATCAGGACACCGGTCCTGGTCGCATCGCTGCAGAACAACGCGGGGATCGTGGGCGCGGCGCTGGCCGCGGCCGAGGGCCTGGAGCACTGACCTGCCCACCGGCCCGCCGAGTTTGAACGATGATCGGCCGCAACGCACCGGCGTATCGTCGTTACAATGGAACACGGCCCACGGTCGCGGAGGACAAAACCGCAGGCCGCGGGACGTTCCCCGAATCTGAGGCAGCCGGGACCCACCATCCCGGCTCGCCGTGATCGACCGCTGCGAAAGGGCGTACGTGGCAGCCGCAAAAACCGCTACCCGAAGCGGCACGAAGACAACGAGCGCCGCCGACGTGAGCGCGGAACCCGACGCGGGCCGTGAGAACGTGACCGAGGCCGAGGCTCAGGGCTCCGGCGCCACGAAGAAGGCGACCACCCGTAAGCCGGCCGCGGCCAAGGGCCCGAAGAAGGCTCCGGCCAAGGGCCGCACCACCCGCAAGGCCGGCAAGACCGACGACGGGGAGCCGGACGGCCCCGGCGGAGAGGACATCGAGGACGTCGACCTCGAAGCCGATCTCGCCGACCTCGAAAGCGAGGTGGAGGTCGACGTCGTCGACGCGACCGTCACCGACGAAGCCGAGGACCTCGACGAGGACGAGCCGGACGAGAAGACGCCGGCCGCGAAGTCGGGCGCCAAGTCGACCGATCGTGATTTCGTCTGGGACGAGGAGGAGTCGGAGGCCCTGCGGCAGGCCCGCAAGGACGCCGAGCTCACCGCGTCCGCGGACTCGGTGCGCGCGTACCTGAAGCAGATCGGCAAGGTCGCGCTGCTCAACGCCGAGGAGGAGGTCGAGCTCGCCAAGCGGATCGAGGCCGGCCTGTACGCGGCGGAGCGGCTGCGCATCGCGGAGGAGGAGGGCGAGAAGCTCGCCACCCAGATGCGCCGCGACCTGCGCTGGATCATCCGGGACGGGGAGCGCGCCAAGAACCACCTGCTGGAGGCGAACCTCCGTCTGGTCGTGTCGCTGGCCAAGCGCTACACCGGCCGCGGCATGGCGTTCCTGGACCTGATCCAGGAGGGCAACCTGGGCCTCATCCGTGCGGTCGAGAAGTTCGACTACACGAAGGGCTACAAGTTCTCCACGTACGCGACGTGGTGGATCCGGCAGGCGATCACCCGCGCGATGGCCGACCAGGCCCGGACCATCCGTATTCCGGTCCACATGGTCGAGGTGATCAACAAGCTCGGCCGCATCCAGCGTGAGCTGCTGCAGGACCTCGGCCGCGAGCCCACCCCCGAGGAGCTCGCGAAGGAGATGGACATCTCCCCGGAGAAGGTCCTGGAGATCCAGCAGTACGCCCGCGAGCCGATCTCGCTGGACCAGACGATCGGCGACGAGGGCGACTCGCAGCTGGGCGACTTCATCGAGGACTCGGAAGCGGTCGTCGCGGTCGACGCCGTGTCGTTCACGTTGCTGCAGGACCAGCTCCAGTCGGTGCTGCAGACGCTGTCCGAGCGCGAGGCCGGCGTGGTCCGGCTGCGCTTCGGCCTGACCGACGGCCAGCCGAGGACTTTAGACGAAATCGGCCAGGTCTACGGGGTCACGCGCGAGCGCATCCGGCAGATCGAATCGAAGACGATGTCCAAGCTGCGGCACCCCAGCCGCTCGCAGGTCCTGCGGGACTACCTGGACTGAGAGCAAAAGAGGAAGCCCGGGCCACCAGGCCCGGGCTTTTTCTTTTACAAGCAACGCAACGCAAGCCGGCAACGAAAAGCAAGCGACCACCCCAACCAGACCTCCCCCGCCCGAACGCAAGCCGGCAACGCAACAGCACCGACCATCGAACCAGACCTCCCCCGCCCCCGATCCACAGCCGATC
>NZ_JBHZEN010000058.1:0-55913 GCF_050958625.1 Amycolatopsis sp. 3B14 | reverse complement strand
CCCCCCCCCCCCCCCCCCCCCCCCCCCGCCCCGCCGCAGGGCGATGGCGGCGGTGACCCCGCCGATGCCACCGCCGGCCACCACTGCCGAACCTTCAGACGTCACGGTCGTCGCTCCTCTCGAAGGCCCTGGCCATCCACAGGAAGGTCTCGCGCGCGGCGCGCAACCGGCCCGCCCTGGCGCTGTCGGCCCCGAAGAGGTCCATGCCTCGTTCGGCAACGTCGGCGAACGAGGCCAGCGTGGCGATCCGCCGCCTGACCACCACGGGCCAGGCGTCGTCGTCGACCCGGAAGTAGGTGGTGCGCGCACCCGGCCCGGTCCGGCGGCGCACCAGGCCGGCGGCGGTGAGCAGGTTGAGGTTGGTGGTCAGGGACGCCCGGCTGGCCCCGATCGCCCCGGCGATCTGCGTGGCCGACTGCTCGGGCGGGTCGCACACCATCAGCCAGCCAAGGATCCGGCCCGCGATCGGCGGCTGGCCGTACTGCTCGGCGAAGAACGTGGCCACCTCCTCCACCCAAGCCCGCAGTTCGTCGTGTTCCGGCTCGGCCACGCGTCGCCTCCAGCGTCGATCAGTTGATGCTGGCATATGCTAGTCCGAACTAGCATCTGATGGCCAGAGCTGTCCCCGGAAGCGGGCTTCGCGGGGATCAGGCCGGAGCGAGAACGACCACCGAGCGGGCCACGCCGCCGGCGTCCACGGCCAGCGCGAGGGCGTGCCCGTCCGGGTCGAACACCCCGTACGTGCCTTCGATGCCGGACGCGCGCACCTGCTGTCCATATCGGACAGCCCGGGCGGTGGCCGCGTCGACCTCGTAGCGCGGGAAGGCCGCGGCCACCGCGTCGTCGAGGTCGAACGACAGCTCCGGCTTCTCCTCCAGCTGCTCCAGGGTGCGCGCGGCGGCGATGCCGAACGGGCCGACCGTGGTGCGGCGCAGCGCGGCGAGGTGGCCGCCCACGCCGAGCGCCTCGCCGAGGTCGCGGGCCAGCGCCCGCACGTAGGTGCCCGACGAGCATTCGACGACCGCGTCCAGCTCGATGCGGTCGGCGACGCGGCGGGTCGCGAGCAGGTCGAAGCGGTAGACGGTGACCGGCCGCGGCTTGAGCGCGACCTCCTCACCGGCCCGCACCCGCGCGTACGCCCGCTTGCCGGCGATCTTGACCGCGCTCACCGCGCTCGGGACCTGCTGGATCTCGCCGGTCAGGGCGGCGATCCCGGATGCGATCGCCTCGTCGGTGACGGCGGCCAGCGCGTCCGGGGCCGCGGTGGAGAGGTGTTCGCCCTCGGCGTCGTCGGTGGTGGTCGAGACGCCGAGGGCCAGCGTGGCGAGGTAGGTCTTGCGGTCCAACGCGAGGTGGCCCAGCAGCTTGGTCGCCCGCTCGACGCCGAGCACCAGCACGCCGGTGGCCATCGGGTCGAGCGTGCCGGCGTGCCCGACCTTGCGGGTGCCCATGATCCGGCGCACCCTCGCCACCACGTCGTGGGAGGTCATGCCCGGTGGCTTGTCCACCACGAGCAGGCCGGGCGGGGGCGCGGGGCGTCGAGTCTTCGGCTGGGACACGGCTGGACACCTTACGGGGCGCCGTTACGCGGCTGTCGGGACCTTCCGGGCGGAGACGTTCCGGGCCGGGGCGTCCCACACGTGGCGGCGCACCTGGACTGGCACCTGCTCGCCCCGCTCCTGCGCGGCGAACAGCTCCGCGCGGGCGCGCAGCCACCACACCAGCATGCGGAAGGTGCCCAGCGCCAGCATCGCGACGACGGCCAGCAGCGCGAGCCGGAACTGGCCGCCGGTCAGCTGCAGCAGCACGCCGATCACCAGCGCGGTGACCGTGGTCGCGACGAACCCGCCGACGTTGACCACGCCGGTCGCGGTGCCCACGCGGGACAGCGGGTTGTAGTCGCGGGCCAGCGCGAACCCGATCATCGACGCCGGGCCGCCCAGGGACAGGAACGCGAACGCGGGCACCAGCACGCCGACCGGGATCTGGCCGGGCCAGCTCAGCAGCACGGCCCACACCGCGGCGGCGCCGGCGAGGTAGCCGAGCACCAGCGGCATCCGCGCGCCGGGGCGGGCGGAGATGATGCTGCCGACCAGCGGGCCGCCGATCATCGAGCCGAACACGAACACGGTCAGCAGGGCGCTGGCGGTCGCGGCCGGGCGGCCCTGGCCCTGCACCAGGAACGGCACACCCCACAGCAGGGTCAGCACGTTCGGGGCGAACATCGTGGAGAAGTGCACCCAGAACCCGAGGCGGGTGCCCGGGACGCGCCAGGCCGTGCGGACCTGACGGCCCAGCTGGCGCGCGTTGACCGGGCCGGCCTTCGGGGTGGCGCCGGCCGGGGTGTCGCGGACGCGGCCCGCGACGACGGCCGAGTAGATCGCGGTGATCAGGCCGGCGGCGAGGAACGTCGGGGTCCAGCCGGGGCCGGCGAGCAGCAGGGTGAGCGGGACAGTCGCGGCGAGGTTGCCGAGGAAGCCGATCGCCGTGGTGAAGCTCGTGACCACGGCGTACTGGCGGCCCGGGAAGTGCGCGGCGATCAGGCGCAGCACGCTGACGAAGGTGAGCGCGTCACCGAAGCCGAGCACACCGCGCGCGAGCAGGCCCAGCGCGTAGGTGTCCGCGACTGCGACGAGGATCTGGCCCAGGCCGAGGAAGAGCAGCGCGGCGGTGAGGACCTTGCGCGGCCCGAAGCGGTCGACGAGGACGCCGGTGGGGATCTGCATCGCGGCGTAGACGCCGACCTGCAGGACGGTGAAGGTGGAGAGCGCGGCGGCGCCGACCCCGAACCGGTCGGCGGCTTCCAGCCCGGCGACCCCGAACGAGGTGCGGTGGAAGACGGAGAGGAGGTAGACGATGGCGGCGGTGAACCAGATGAACCACGACCGGCGGCTGGCCTTGCCGGTCACGGGTGCCTGCTGCGGCGGCACGAAGGATTCCTCCCGAGGCGGAGTAGGCGACAACGACACGGGGACGCCCGCATCGCCGTCCCGATAGTTGTATCGCCTATGCAAGGCTGAAACTTACCTGTTACCGGGGTGTTTTCAGCCACACGGCCAAGCGGGGGGCCACCCGTTCAGCGGACGGCGACCGGAACCGGCGCCACAGCAGAGTCGCGGCCCGGCGCCCACCACGCCGCGGGCAGCGGCGACGGCGCCGAGGTTGCTGCACCGGCGCGCCGGTACCAAACCGGGCTCACACGGCGGCGGCACCGGATGCCCGCGCGGGGCACGGTCCGCCACCACCGCGGCCGGGCCGCCGAGCGTCAGCGACGGGCCCCGATCCGGAAACCCGCAGACAGCCCGGCGTCAGCGGACGGCGCCGAGCACGGTCCAGCGGTCGGAGCGCCAGCGGGCCACCACCGCGGCCAGCCGCAGCACCATGAACAGCGACAGGCCGGTCCAGATGCCGGTCAGCCCCCAGCCGAAGCCGAGCGAGGCCCAGATCAACGGCAGGAACCCGAGCGCGGCGCTGGCGAGCGTCGCGGTGCGGAGGAACGCCGCGTCGCCCGCGCCGAGGAGCACCCCGTCCAGCGCGAACACCACGCCCGCGATCGGTTGCAGCGCCACGAAGAACCACCAGGCATGCGGCACCTCGCCGAGCACGCCGGGGTCGGAGGTGAACGCGTGCGGCAGCACCTGCGACACCGCCGCGAACACCACGCCGAGCACGCAGCCCATGATCAGCCCGTAGCGCGTGATCTGCCCGGCCACGCCCCGCGCCTGCCGCGCCGAACCCGCTCCCAGCGCGGCCCCGACCAGCGACTGGGCCGCGATGGCGACCGAGTCCAGCACGAGGGAGAGGAACGTCCACAGCTGCAGCACGATCTGGTGCGCGCCAACGGCGGCCGTCGAGGTGCGGGCCGCGACCGCGGCGGCGGAGACGAAGCACGCCTGGAAGGCGAGGCTGCGCAGCACCAGGTCCCGGCCCAGGCCGAGCTGCGCGCGCATCACCTTCGGATGCGGCTTGAGCGACACCTTCTCGGTGATCAGCGCCCGCAGGAACAGCCCGGCGCTGATCACCTGGGCGACGACGTTCGCGACGGCCGACCCTTCGAGCCCCCAGTCCGCGACGTAGACGAGCAGCGGGCAGAGGACCGCGGAGATCCCGTTGCCCGCCAGGACGTACCGCAGCGGGCGGACCGCGTCCTGCACTCCGCGCATCCAGCCGTTGCCCGCCATGGTGATCAGGATCAGCGGCGCGCCGAACAACGCGATGCGCAGCCAGGACACGGCCGCCGCGGCGACCTCGTCACTGCCGGACAGGACCCGCGCGACCGGGCCGGCGAGCAGCTGCCCGGCGCCGAGCACGACCAGGCCGACGAGGACCGCCAGCCAGGTCGCCTGGACGCCTTCGCTGACCGCTTCGGCGCGCCGGCCCGCCCCGTGCAGGCGGGCGGTGCGCGAGGTGGTGCCGTAGGACAGGAAGGTCAGCTGGGTCGAGACTTGGGCCAGCACGACCCCGCCGACGGCGAGCCCGGCCAGCGGAAGGGCCCCCAGATGCCCGACGACGGCCGTGTCGACCAGGACGTACAACGGCTCGGCCGCGAGGACCCCCAGCGCCGGGACCGCCAGGCCCAGCACGCGCCTGGCAGGCACCTTCTCCCCGGCGGTTTCCACGGTTTCGGACACGAGGGCAGGTTAACCGGGGGCACCGACAAGATCGGCTGCACGGCAGCGGCTCGCAGTTCGGCGGCGCTGCGCTCCTGGAGGGGAGCTCCCGCGGGCGGTAGCACCCACCGGAGGGGCAGCTTTCGGCGAGGCGGCAGCTCCCGGCGGGGGCGGTAGCTCCTGCCGGGGTGGGAGCTCCCCCAGGTGGTAGCTCCCGCCGGAGGGCAGCTGTCGGCGGGGCGGCGGCTCTCCGCCGACGGGGGCAGTAGCTCCCCGGAGGGGGCGGCAGCGCCCGGCAGGCACGGCAGCCGCCGGAGGGGCGGCAACTCCCGGCAGCGCGGCAGCCCCCGGCAGGCACGGCAGCCCCCGGAGGGGCGGTAGCTCCCCCAGGCTGTAGCTCCCACCGGAGGGGCAGCTCCCGGCGGGGCGGCAGCTCCCGGCAGGCACGGCAGCCCCCGGAGGGGCGGTAGCTCCCGCAGGCGGTAGCTCCCACCGGAGGGGGCAGCTCCCGGCGGGGCGGCAACTCCCGGCAGGCACGGCAGCCCCCGGAGGGGCGGTAGCTCCCGCAGGCTGTAGCTCCCATCGGAGGGGCAGCTCCCCGCCAGCGCGGCAGCTCCCGGCGGGCGCGGCAGCTCCCGGCGGCGAGGGCAGTAGCTCCCGGGGGCCCGCCACTCGCGGTGAAGCGCAGCTGTCCTGCGCGGGACCCGCCGCGTCACGGGCAGACCGCCGGGCCACCAGCAGCGAACTGCCCGCCGCTCCGCGCGGCAATCGCAGGGATGGCGGGCCTCCGGGTCAGCCCAGCAGCGGCGCCTCCTCCAGCGCGCGCCGCACCATCGCCAGGCCCTCCTCGGCCGTGCCGTGGATCGTGCAGCCTGCCGCCAGCCGGTGGCCCCCGCCGCCGAGGCTGCGGGCCGCCTGGGAGACGTCGATCTTCCCGATCGCCCGGAACGACACCGACCACTCCCCCGGCGCCTGCTCCTTCAGCACGACCGCGACCTCGGCCTCCCGCGTCGAGCGGATCACGTCCACCACGCCCTCGACCTCCTCGAGCCGCACCGTCGCGGCCACGTCGGCGGTCACCACGGCGTGCACGAGCCCGAACCCCTGCGCCGACTCCGGCTCCAGCCGCGCGGACGCCAGCACGGTCGACAGCATCGGCAGCCACGCGAATGGGTGGTCGTCGATGATCTCCCGCGCGAGCCGGTCCGGGTCGACCCCGGCCTCGAGCAGCCGGGCCGCCGCGCGGTGGGTCGACGGCCGCGCCCGCCGGAAGCCACCCGTGTCGGTGACCAGCCCGGCGTACAGGCACCGCGCGATCGGCTCGTCCAGCGCCACCCCCAGCTCGTCCAGCAGCGCCAGCACCAGCACCGCGGTCGCCTCGGCGGTGTCGTCGACCAGGTGCACCGAGCCGTACCGCAGGTTCGACGCGTGGTGGTCGACCACGAGAACCTCGCCCCCGGCGGCGCGCGTCGCGTCCACCCGGCCGGCCAGCGAACCCAGCCGCGCCGGGCTCGGCGTGTCGAGGCAGACCAGCAGCCCCGCCGACGGCGGCACCTCGTCGGCGGGCACGAACAGGTTGTCGGCGTCCAGGCCGCGCAGGCTTTCCGGCACCTCGGCCGGCTCGGCGAAGGACACGCGCACGGTCGCGCCCCGCTGGTAGAGCGCGCGGCCGAGGGCCAGCGCGCTGCCGAGCGCGTCGGCGTCCGGGCGGACGTGGGCCAGCAGGGTGACGTCGTTCGCTTCCCGCAGCAGCCCTGCGGCGCGCGGGAAGTCGAGCTGGGCGGAGGTGCTCATGCGGGCAAGCTACGCTTTTTCCCGATGTTCGACTACGGGATCCTCCTCTACCCCGGCGCCAACCGCGTCTACGCGGACGCCTCCGCCGGTCTGCTGCGCGCCGAACTGACCGTGTTCGGCGAGGCACTGCGCACGCCGCCGGCCGACATCGGCGAGCGCCGGATCGGCGGCGTCACCTACGTCACGTTCACCACCGCGGAGCCACTGTCCGAAGAGGACCTCCGGCTGCTGTCGAACCTCTCGTCGCTGTACGCGCTGTTCGAGTTCAGCGGCGATCTGTTGCGCCCGCTGGAGATCACGCCGCTGGACAAGCTCGACTCCGACCTGCTGACGATCCAGAAGTACCCGGGCAAGACCAACGAGCTGTTCACCAAACTGCTGCTCAACGTCACACTGCTGTCCCGGTCCCGGCCCACCGAGTTCCTGGACCGGCCGCTGCACGTGGTGGACCCGTTGTGCGGCCGCGGAACCACGCTCAACCAGGCGATGATGTACGGCCTGGACGCGACCGGTCTGGACGTCGACAAGCGGGATTTCGAGGCCTACGAACGGTTCATCAAGACCTGGCTGCGGCAGAAGCGCGTCAAGCACAACGCCGACTCGGGTCCGCTGCGGCGGCACAAGCACCGCCTCGGGCAGCGCCTGGAGATCTCCTACGCGCTGGACAAGGAACGCTGGAAGGCCGGCGACGCGCGCCACGTCACGTTCTTCAACGCCGACACCCTCACCACCGACGAGCTGCTCAAGGCAGGCTCGGCGGACGTCGTGGTCGCCGACGCGCCCTACGGCGTCCAGCACGGCAGCCACCAGCCCGACGAGCTCGCGCGGAGCCCGCGGGACCTGCTGGCGGCCGCCGTGCCGGTGTGGGCGCGCGTGCTCAAGCCGGGCGGCGCGCTGGGCCTGAGCTGGAACACGCACGTCGCCAAGCGCGACGAGATCGCCGGGATCCTCGGCCGGGCCGGCCTGGAAGTCCGCTCCGGCGGGCCGTGGGAGGGGTTCGAGCACCGGGTGGACCAGGCGATCCTGCGGGACCTGATCGTCGCCCGCAAACCCGCCTGATCCCGGCCTGACACCACACTTCCGGCACAGCGGAGCCTTCTCTCTAGCTTGCTAGCATGCTAGCCTCGGCTCGTGGGCGACGAGGAAGTCAAGCAGTTCAACGTCTACCTGCCGGTCGACCTGATCAAGCAGGTCAAGCACCGTGCCATCGAGTCGGGATCGTCGCTGTCGGCGCTGGTCGCCGACGCGTTGCGGGCCTACCTCGCCGGCCCATCCGACGGACAGCCGAACGCGCGGAAGGGGAGCTGACATGGCCACCGACGGGATCGAGGCGGTGTTCCTGGAAACCCGCAACTGGGGCAGGGCCGCGAAGTTCTTCCAGTCCCTGGGGTTCACGCTCGACTTCGAGACCGACCACAACTCGGGCCGGCTCCGCAACGGCGACGGCCCGTACGTCTTCATCGCCGAGGTGCCCGAGGACCGCACGCCGCAGACCCGGATCGTGCTGGCGGTTCCCGACGCGGACGCGTTCGAGCCCGGCCCTGGCGTCGAGATCGTCACCCCGTTCGAGGACACCCACTACGGCACGCGGGAAGCGACCGTGCGCGACCCGGACGGGCGGCTCTGGTCGCTGCAGGCCCCGGCCGGGAAGTGACGCCGGTGGAACCGGACCACACCGCCGTCCGGGTGGCGCTGTGGCGCGCGATGCACCTCGACGTCGACGCCGCGCCACCGGTGTTCCGCGACGACATCGGCCTGCGGCTCGCCGCGCCGGGCGACGACTGGCGGCGGCGCCCGGACATGGACCCGGACGCCACCCGGAGTTTCCGGGCCGGCGTCGTGGCTCGCGCCCGGTTCGTCGAAGACCTGGTCCTCGACGAAGCCGGACGCGGCGCCGGCCAGTACGTCGTCCTCGGGGCCGGGCTGGACTCCTTCGCCCAGCGCCGGCCCGAACTCGGCGGCCGGCTCCGGGTGTTCGAGATCGACCAGCCCGGCACGCAGGCCTGGAAACGGCGGCGGCTGGCCGAACTCGGCTACCCGGTGCCGGACTGGCTCCGGCTGGTGCCGGTCGACTTCGAAGCCGGTCAGTCCTGGTTGGACCGACTGGTCGCGGCCGGCTTCGATCCGGGCAGGCCCGCCGTCGTCGCCTCGACCGGCGTCTCCATGTACCTCGCGAAGGAGACCACCGCCGCCACACTGCGCCAGATCGCCGGGCTCGCCCCGGGATCCACCCTCGCCATGACCTTCCTGCTGCCGGTCGAACTCCTCGACCACGCGGACCGGCCCGGTCTCCAGGCGAGCACCCGCGGCGCGCGGAACTCCGGCACTCCGTTCGTCAGCTTCTACACCCCGGCGGAGATGCTGACACTGGCGCGCGAGGCGGGCTTCGCCCACGTGCGACACGTGCCGGGGAGCGCGCTCGCCGACCGGTACTTCGCCGGGCGGCCCGACGGGCTGCGGCCGTCGAGCGGCGAGGACTTCCTGGTGGCGACCACCTGAACGATCAGGCCCCGACCACCTGCTCGGCCGGCTCCCCCGTGGCGGCCATGCCCCACAGCATCTCGGCGAGGTCGGCCGGGTCGACGCGCTCCGGGTCGAAGCCACGGCGGGCGCCGGCCGAGGTGTCGAACAGTTTTTCCGCGTCGCTGTCCCGGATGAGCGCACCGATGGTGATCCCGGCCGCGGTGACGCCCGTGCCGGCCAGGTCGGCGCGCAGCGCGAGCACGTAGTTGCGCAGCGAGGCCTGTGCCGCCCCGCCGCCGGCCAGCATCGGCTCGGGGTTCTTCGCCGACGAGCCGAACCCGTAGAGCAGCGCACCCGAGCCGCGCTCCAGCATCCCCGGCAGCATCAGCCGCGTCAGCGACACCGGCGCCAGGACCACGGTCTCGAACACCGCCCGCAGGGTCTCCACATCGAGGTCGCGCACCGGCTTCAGCCGCGCCAGGTCCAGGGAGCCGTTGATCACCGCGACGTCCACCGGCCCGATGTCCGCCAGCAGCCGGGGGTGCTCGTCGATGTCGTTGAGGTCCGCCGGGAACGCCCGCGCCGCAACGCCTTCCGCGGTCAGCTCCGCCACAAAGGACGAGAGCCGGTCCGCACGGCGCGCCACCAGCGCGACCTGGTAGCCCTCCTTGCCGAACCGGCGGGCAGTCGCCCGTCCCATGCCCGGCCCGGCGCCGAAGATCGCGAGTGTCTTCATGTCGATTCGCCTCCAGAAAAGTTGAGATACCCCTCAAGTTGTAGCTCAAATTGAGGCTGCCCTCAAGTTTCTTATACTGAACGCGTGACCCGCCCCCTCCGCCGTGACGCCCAGCGCAACCGCGAGCTGCTGGTCGCGGCCGCGCGCGAGGTGTTCGGCGAGAAGGGCCTGGACGCGCCGCTGGAGGAGATCGCCCGGCGGGCCGGGGTCGCGATCGGGACGCTCTACAACCGGTTTCCCACGCGGATGGACCTGGTGGAGGCGGCGTTCGGCGGCCTGCTCGACCGCTTGGCCGGCGAGGCCGAGCAGGCGCTGAAGGCGGACGACCCGTGGGACGGGCTGGTCGAGCTGATAGTGCGGACCTGCGAGCTGCAGACGATCGACCGCGGCATGACCGAACTCTGCACGAGCGCGCTACTCGACGCACCGGGGCTGCGAGCCGCCCGGGAACGCGTCGGTGAGGTGTGCGAGAAGGTGCTGGCACGCGCCCACGACGCCGGGGTGCTGCGGCCGGACTTCGGGCTCGACGACCTGGCTTTCGCCATCGCCGCCACCACGCAGGCGGCGCCGCTCGGCGACTGGCGCCGCCATTTGGCGTTCCTGCTGGACGGGATCCGGCCTCAGGACACCTGAGCGGCGGGCATCACGCCGAACTTGCGGGTCACGAAACACCAGAACAGCGGCACGGCCTCGTCGACGGGGCGCTCGTCCGCCTCACCGTCGGCGCCCACGTGCTCGACGCGCACCCGGCCGGGCGCGACGGCGGAGCGCCGCGACCACGGCCCGGACACCACGACCGCACCCCACGGCGCCCGCGGCGCCGGCCGGTCGACGACGATCAGGTCACCCAGCGACGTCGTGCCGAGCAGGACGGTGTTCGCGGCGAGCACGCTGTCCACTACCTCGGACATGGGCCGGTAGACCGGCCGCGCGGCGGCGAGCCGCTGGAACTCCGCGGCGATCTCGGACCAGGGCCGGGAGCGGAACGGGTACAGCCATCCCATCGACCTCACGCGGACCCCCTCAGATCGCGTCGCAGCGGCAGTGCTGCGGCAATCCAAGCACCGCCGGTCAAGAGCGGGCGGGACCATCCCAGTCGCCATCGCGACGCACCGGCAAGCCAAAGCACCGCGAGCCGAGAGCGAGCGCGGCTACTTCTCGTCGGCCTCACGGGACGCGGCAACTCCGCGACAACCCACGCGATTACTCGTCGGAGTCGTCCTCGTCGGCTTCGCGGGGCTGCTTGTACGGGTCCGGGTCGCCGGCGTGCTGCGCGGCGGCCGCGCGCCGGGCCAGTTCGGCGTCGGCCTCGCGCGCCTTCGCCAGCAGGTCCTCGATGTGCCGGGCCTCGTCCGGGATGGTGTCCGCGACGAACGTCAGCGTCGGCGTGAACCGCACCCCGGTGCCCTGCCCGACGCGGCTGCGCAGCACGCCCCGCGCCGACTCCAGCGCGGCGGCCGCGCCCGGGAAGTCCGGCTTCGACTCGAGGTTCTCCCCCAGCACCGTGTAGTACACGGTCGCGTCGTGCAGGTCCGCGGTGATCTTCGCGTCGGTGATCGTCACGTTCTTCAACCGCGGGTCCTTGATCTCGTGCTCGATCGCCGACGCCACGATCTGCGAAATCCGTTTGGACAGCCTGCGGGCGCGAGCCGGATCGGCCATCACGCACTCCCCTTAGTCTTCTGGCCCGACGAAGCGGCGGTGGGCGGAGAGCAGCTCCAACTCGGGGCGCTGCGCCACCAGCCGCTCACAGCCGTCGAGCACGTCACGAACATGTGCACCGTCGGCCGCCACCACCGCCACCCCGATCAGGGCTCTGCGGTGCAGGTCGAGGTGCCCTGCCTCGGCGACCGACACCTCGAACCTGCGGCGGACCTCGGCGATCAGCGGCCGCACCAGCGACCGCTTCTGCTTCAGCGAATGGACGTCACCGAACAGGACGTCGAGCTCGAGCGCACCTACGTACATCGGTTCCCTGTCCCAGGTGAGGACGCGGGGCCGGTCACCAGACCGGCCCCGCGAACCACTACCCGACTCAGACGCGCGGCTTCTCGCGCTGCTCGTAGGTCTCGATGACGTCGTCGACCTTGATGTCGCTGTAGGACCCGAGCGTCAGACCGCACTCGTAGCCCTCGCGGACCTCGACCACGTCGTCCTTGAACCGCCGCAGCGAGCTGACCGGCAGGTTCTCGGCGACGACCACGTTGTCCCGCAGGAGACGCGCCTTCGCGTTGCGGCGGATCTCCCCGGACTGCACGAGGCAACCGGCGATGGTGCCGAACTTGGAGGACTTGAAGACCTCCCGGACCTCGGCGCGGCCCAGCTCGACCTCTTCGTACTCCGGCTTGAGCATGCCCTTGAGGGCCTGCTCGATCTCGTCGATCGCCTGGTAGATCACCGTGTAGTACCGGACGTCGACGCCCTCGCGGTTGGCCCGCTCGGTCGCCTTGCCCTCGGCCCGCACGTTGAAGCCCAGGACGATCGCGTCGGAGGCCGTCGCCAGGTCGATGTCGCTCTCGGTGACACCACCGACGCCGCGGTGGACCACGTTCAGCTCGACCTCGTCGCCGACGTCCAGCTGCATGAGCGACGCTTCCAGAGCCTCGACCGTACCGGAGTTGTCACCCTTGATGATCAGGTTGAGGCTGTTGGTCTCCTTCAGCGCGGAGTCCAGGTCCTCCAGGCTGACGCGCTTGCGCTTGGCGGCGTTCTGCGCGTTGCGGATGCGGGCCTGGCGGCGCTCGGCGATCTGCCGGGCCACCCGGTCCTCCTCGACGACGAGGAACGTGTCGCCCGCGCCAGGCACCGACGTGAAGCCGATGACCTGGACCGGACGCGAGGGCAGCGCCTCGGTGACGTCCTCGTTGTACTCGTCGACCATCCGCCGCACGCGGCCGTACGCGTCGCCGGCGACGACCGAGTCGCCGACCCGCAGGGTGCCGCGCTGGACCAGCACGGTGGCCACCGGGCCGCGGCCGCGGTCGAGGTGCGCCTCGATCGCGACACCCTGGGCCGGCATGTCCGGGTTGGCCCGGAGGTCCAGGGTGGCGTCCGCGGTCAGCAGGATCGCCTCGAGCAGCCCGTCGATGTTGATGTTCTCGCGGGCGGAGATGTCGACGAACATGGTGTCGCCGCCGTACTCCTCCGCCACGAGGTTGTACTCGGTGAGCTGCTGGCGGATCTTGTCCGGGTTCGCGCCTTCCTTGTCGATCTTGTTGACCGCGACCACGATCGGCGCCTTGGCCGCCTGGGCGTGGTTGATCGCCTCCACCGTCTGCGGCATGACGCCGTCGTCCGCGGCGACCACGATCACCGCGATGTCGGTGGAGTTCGCACCACGGGCACGCATGGCGGTGAACGCCTCGTGACCCGGGGTGTCGATGAAGGTGATCAGGCGCGGGTTGCCCTCGAGCTCGGTCTCGACCTGGTAGGCGCCGATGTGCTGGGTGATGCCGCCGGCCTCCCGCTCGTGCACCCGCGTCTTGCGGATGGTGTCGAGCAGGCGCGTCTTACCGTGGTCGACGTGACCCATGACGGTCACCACCGGCGGGCGGACCTGCAGGTCCTCCTCGCCGCCCTCGTCCTCACCGTAGGTGATGTCGAAGGTCTCCAGCAGCTCCCGGTCCTCCTCCTCGGGGGAGACGACCTGGACGTTGTAGTTCATCTCCGAGCCGAGGAGCTCCAGCACCTCGTCCGAGACGGACTGCGTCGCGGTGACCATCTCACCCAGGTGGAACAGCACCTGCACGAGCGAGGCCGGGTTCGCGTCGATCTTCTCCGCGAAGTCGGTCAGCGAGGCGCCGCGCGGCAGCCGGATGGTCTCGCCACTGCCCTTGGGCAGCCGGATGCCACCGACCGACGGCGCCTGCATGTTCTCCATGTACTCCTGGCGCTTCTGCCGCTTCGACTTGCGGCCCTTGCGCGAGGGTCCACCCGGACGGCCGAAGGCACCGGCCGTGCCGCCGCGGCCACCGCCGCCGCCACGACCGCCGCCGCCACCGCGGAAACCACCGCCGGCGGGGGCGCCACCGCCACCACCGGGGCGGAAACCGCCGCCACCGCCGCCGGGACCGCCACGCGGAGCGCCGCCGCCACGGGGACCACCGGGTCCGCCACGGCCCGCGCCCGCGCCACCGCGGCCGCCACCGGGACCACCACGGCCCGCGCCGCCGGGACCGCCGCCGGGCCGCTGCACTCGGCCGGGCATCATGCCCGGGTTCGGGCGCGGCGGCATGTTGCCCGGGTTCGGGCGGGCGCCGCCACCGGGACGCGGAGCCGGACGGTCGCCGCCGCCGGACCGCTCGGCCGGGCGCTCGCCGCCCTGGCCGCCGGGACGTGCCGGCGGACGCGGCGCCGGAGCGCCCTGGCCGACACCGAACGGGTTGTTGCCGGGCCGCGGGGCGCGCGGACCGGGCTTCGGTCCGGGCTTGGGGCCCTGCGGCTTGGGCGGCACCACCGAGCCGGACTGGCCGGAGCCACCCGCGCCGGGACGCGGCGCCGGGGGCTTGGGTGCCTGGGGCTGCGCCTTCGCGGCCGGGGCCTGCTGCTGCGGAGCCGGCTGCTGGGCCGGACGCTGCTGCTGCGGGGCCGGCGCCTGGGGCGCGGGGGCCTGCGGCGCGGAGGCCTGAGGCGCCGGGGCCTGGGGCGCCGGGGCCTGCTGCTGCGGGCCGGGGCGCGGACCGGGCTTGGCGCCCGGGACCGGGCGCGCCTGCGGCTGCTGCTGACGCGGCGCGCCGGGCTTGGGCGCCGCGCCGTTGCCGTTCCCGGCCGGCGGTCCCGGCCGGGCGCCGCCGGACCGGCCGGCGGGCTTGCTGTCCTTGGTGACGAAGGCGTCACGCAGCCGCCGGGCAACGGGTGCCTCGACGGTCGACGACGCCGACTTCACGAACTCGCCCTGCTCCTTCAGCTTGGCGAGAACTTCCTTGCTCGTAACCCCGAGCTCCTTCGCGAGCTCGTGCACACGGGCCTTGCCTGCCACTGCTCTCCTCAACTGGTGAGGCCGGGCGGCAAAACCCGCTCGACCTCGTCCTATCGTCGCGCGTTCATGGCTTCAGCTTCACGGCTGACTCATGACGGGTCGACCTGCTTCCTTCGTTCCTCCGGACCGGGGACGCTCCCCTGTCCATGCTTCCCGGTGACCTGCCCCAGGTGCTCGCGCAGCTCCGCCACGTCGAGCGTCCCGTGGACCCTCAGGGCCCTGGGGAACGCCCGCCGCCGCTCGGCCTTGGCCAGGCACTCCGGCCCGGGGTGCAACCAGGCACCCCGCCCCGGCAGCCGCCGACGCGTGTCGGCGACCAGCCGCCCGTCCAGCGCGACCACTCGCAGTAGTTCACCGACGGGAGCCCGCTTCTTGCACCCCACGCACGTCCGCACCGGGGTGTCGCCCCGGTGCTCCGAGCATGCGGTACCCGAGCGCGAGCTCCGCACCACCGTCGAGTTTAACTCCTGGCCCGTCACTCAGCCGAACCGGTTGTCGCTGCGGGCGTGGCGTCCTCCTCGGAGGCCGCCGCGTCGCTGCGGATGTCGATCCGCCACCCGGTCAGCCGGGCGGCCAGGCGGGCGTTCTGGCCCTCCTTGCCGATGGCCAGGGACAGCTGGAAGTCCGGCACCACCACGCGGGCCGTCTTCGCACGCTCGTCCACCACCCGTACCGAAACAACCTTGGCGGGGCTCAGCGCATTCCCGACGAAGCGAGCCGGATCCTCGGAGTAGTCGACGATGTCGATCTTCTCACCCCCGAGCTCGCTCATCACGTTGCGCACCCGCTGACCCATCGGGCCGATGCAGGCGCCCTTCGCGTTGACGCCCGGCACGGTGGACCGGACGGCGATCTTGGTGCGGTGCCCGGACTCGCGGGCGACCGCGGCGATCTCGACGGTGCCGTCGGCGATCTCGGGGACCTCCAGCGCGAACAGCTTGCGCACCAGGTTCGGGTGGGTGCGCGACAGCGTGATCGACGGGCCGCGGGCGCTGCGCGACACGGTGACCACGTACGCCTTGATGCGCTCGCCGTGCTCGTACCGCTCGCCGGCCACCTGCTCGCCGGGGGGAATCACCCCCTCGGTGTCGCCGACCTGCACGATCACCATGCCGCGGGCGTTGGCCCGCGCGTCACGCTGGATCACGCCGGCGACGATCTCGCCCTCGCGGGTGGAGAACTCGCCGTAGGTCTTCTCGTGCTCGGCGTCGCGCAGGCGCTGCAGGATGACCTGCCGCGCGGTGGTCGCCGCGATGCGGCCGAAGCCCTCGGGGGTGTCGTCCCACTCCTCGTCCACTTCGCCGTTCTCGTCCAGCGTGTGCGCGAGGACGCGCACGACGCCGGTCTTGCGGTCGATGTCGATGCGGGCGTGCGGCTGGTGCCCCTCGGTGTGCTTGTAGGCCGTCAACAGCGCGGTCTCGATGGCCTCGATGACCGTTTCGAAGGGGATGTCCTTGTCCCGCTCGATCGCGCGCAGGGCCGCGATGTCCACGTTCACTTCGGATCCTCCTCCGGCTCGCCTGCGTTGTGCTCCGAGGCGTCCTGGTCGAGCAGCTTCAGCTCCTCGGTCGGTGGTTGCCTGAACTCGATCTCGATCACGGCCTTGGCCACGTCGGCGTAGGCCACGTCCCGGACCGCACCGTCCACCAGCACCCGCACCGAGTCCTCGCCCGCGTGCCCGACGCGGCCGACGTACTCGGCGCCCTCCCGCGGCGTGATCCGCACGAGGCGGAACCGCGAGCGGCGCCAGTGGCGGGGGCGGGTCAGCGGGCGGTCGACGCCGGGCGAGGTCACTTCGAGCGTGTAGGCGCCCGCGATCAGCTGCTCGTTCTCGTCCAGCGCGGCCGAGACGGCGCGGCTGACGTCGGCGACCTCGTCGAGTCCCACGCCCTCGTCGGAATCGACGACGACCTTGACGAGCTTGCGGCGGCCCGCCTGTTGGACGTCGAGCGCGTCGAGGTCGAAACCCGCGCCGGACACGGCTTCGGCCACGATCGGCTCGAGCCGGGCGGCGAGTTCTCCAGGCACCTTGGCGCTCTCCTGTTTGGTGTGCTGTCGGTCGGTGAGGGACAAGCTTATCCTGTTGGCCCCGGTCACCGCCCGTGGTCACCGGTCCCCTGGCAGGATGGGCGCACGTGAGACCCCGTACCCGTCGTGACGTCCTGCGCGCGAGCGCGCTCGCGGCACTCGCCGCGCCCCTCGCCGCGTGCGCAACCGGCTACTCCGACGAACCGGATCCGCTGGCCCTGCTGGCCGAGCAGGCCCGTGCCGACGCCGCCGCGGCCGACGCCGTGGCCGCGTCCGCATCCGCCGACGCGGACGTGGCGCGCCAGTACTCGGCGGCCCGCGCCGCGCACGCCTGGGCCCTGCAGTCCGAAGTGGACCGGCTCAACCGGCCGAAGTCGCAGGCGAGCGCCGTCGTGCCCGCCGAGCAGGGCATGGCGGGGCTGAAGCAGCGGCTGGCCACCGCCCGTCAGCAGGCCGAGGCCCTGGTCGGCGGCCTGCCGCGGTACCGGGCCGGGCTGGTGGCCGCCGTCGCGGGCGGCTGCGCCGGGCTGCAGCAGGTCGGCACCAAACTGGGCCCGGGCGCCGAGCCGGGCCAGGTGACCGCGACGTCGTCGGCCATCCCGCCGGAGTCGGTCGGGCCGGTGCAGCAGGCCCTGTCGGCCGAGCACGCGGCCCTGTGGATCTACGGGCTGGTCAGCGCGTTCCTGCCGGGCAACTACACCGCGGGGGTCGCCGAGGGCACCGCCGAGCACCAGGACCGCCGCGACGCGTGCGTGCGGATGCTGACCGCGGTGGGCGTGGAGCCGGGGGTGGCCGAGCCCGCCTACATCCCGCCGCGACCGGTCACGGACGCGACGTCGGCGAAGAGCGTGGTCGCCACCGCGGAGGCCGACGCGGCCACGGCCTGGCGGGGCGTGCTGGAGCAGACCGACGACGCGGCACTGCGGGACGTGGCGCTGAAGGCGCTGCTCGCCTCGGCGCGGCGCGGCACCCGCTGGCGCGAGGCGGCGGGCGAGCAGCCGACGGCGATCGTGCTGCCCGGCTCGGCCGCCCAAGGCTGACTGGGGGGCGCGCGACGGCGCGTGACGACATAACCTTCCCCGGACACGTTCGACGCCCGAGGACGCCCCTTTGCTGACCCTGACCCGCACCCTGGCCGGCCTGTCCGAAGACGGCGCCGCCCGCCTGCGCGGCCTGCTGCTGCGCCAGCTGATCCGGATGCCGCACGGGCGGCCCGGCGAGTTCGTCGTGCTGCACCTGTTCCTGATCCCGCCCGAGCCCGGCGGCAGCCGCTACGCGCTGTACGAGGTCGCCCAGCCGCTCGTCGACGAGCCGTTGCCGCAGGTGCAGGGCCGGGCGCTGAGCGAGCTCCAGTCCGCCCACGGCGATCCGCGCCTGGTGCCCGGCGCCGACCAGGGCTGGCGGGACGCCGACCCCGGCCGCCGCGGCGTCTACCTCGGCACCGGCGCCCGGTTCACCGGCTCGCGGCCGGGCATCACCGGCACGACGATCGCCCGGCTGGTCGACCACACCGCGGTGATGTTCGTCCTGGACGAGGGGCACCAGCCGGTGTTCCTGCAGAGCTCGAAGGAACTGGTCGTCGCGGGCGAACGGCTCCCGCCGTCACCGGAGATCCCCGCGCTGGGCAAGCCGCCGTTCCTGCTGATCGACTCGCTGGTCGCCTACCTGCGCAACGCCGGTTAGGCGCCCGGCGCGAGGTCCAGCGCCTCCTTGCTGATGCGCTGCAGCGTGGCCTCGTCGGCGTGCCCGTCGAAGAAGGCGGACAGCACGATGGTCACCGAGGCGCCGGTGACGCGGGACAGGTAGTCGCCGTCGGCGAGTTTCGGTGCGCCGGGGATCTTCGCGGTGCCGTCGCGCACCAGGTCGTTCACGTTGCCGGTGCCGTCGGTGTCGGCGAGCTTCTTCAGCTGCTGCGCGTCCTCCGGGGTGGACATGGTCACGACCGCGACCGACACCAGCGCCCGGGAGGCCCCGCTGCTGGTCGTGTAGAGGGCGCGGGACAGCCGCTGGCACGGGTGCTGCGTGAAGAACTGCTTCACCTGCGAGTAGGAGTTCGCGGCGCAGTCGGTCGCGGCCACCGGGCCGTCGCTGACCACGAACTGGAACTCCTTGGCAGTCGACTGGGCCGACGGCGGGGCCTCGTCGGAGGAGCCGCCGCGGACCAGCCACCAGACGAGTCCCGCCACGACCGCCACCGCCACCAGCCCGGCGGCCTTGAGCAGCGGGCCGCCCGCGCGCCGGGACGGCGGTTCGGCGGGGATCCGGGGCAGCGGCGCGGTGTCGCCGCGGCCGGGAGTGAACTGCGCACCAACCACGGGGGGACACCGTAGCTCACTCGGCCGGGTGACTCACCGCAACGCGTCCACAACCCGTTCGACGTCGTCCTCGGTGTTGTAGAGGTGGAAGCCGACGCGCGCCCGGCCCGCGCGCACGCTGGCCGTGACCCCCGCGCGGGCGAGCGCGGCCGGATCGGCGTCCAGCGACACGATCGCGCTGCCCCGTTCCGGCAGGCCGAGCCTGGTCAGCAGGGTGTCGGCCAGTTTGACGTCGTGGGCGCGGACCGCGGTCAGGTCCAGCGAAGCCAGGTACGGCAACGCCACCGCCGCGCCGGCGTGCGCGAACCACACCGGCGACACGTCGAACCGGCGCGGTCCCTCGGCCAGGCGCAACGGCATGCCGTAGGTGGCCTGCCACGGGTCCTCGCCCGCGTACCAGTTGGCGGCGACGGGCACCGTGCGCCCGGCGGCGCGCGGGTGCACGGCGAGCCAGGCGCAGCCGCGCGGGGACATCAGCCACTTGTAGCCCGCGGCCACCACCCAGTCGGCCCACTCCAGGTCCAGCGGCAGCCAGCCAGCGGCCTGGGTCGCGTCGAGAGCGACCGGGACGCCCGCGGCTTCGGATTCCGCGCGCAGGGCGTCCAGGTCCACCAGCGCGCCGTCCCTGGACTGCGCGACGCTCACGACCACCAGGTCGTGGCCGCGGACGGCGCCGGGCAGCTCGGCGACCGGGACCTCGGTGACGCGCGCGCCGCGGGCGGCGAACGGGAACGTCGCGCTGGTGAACTCCCCCTCGGCGGTCAGCACGCGGGCGCCGTCGGGCAGCCCGGCCGCGACGCTCGCGAGCAGCTGCGACACGGCGGCGCCGATGGCGATCCGGTCCGCGGGCACGCCGACGAGCCGCGCGAAGGACTCCCGGGCCCGCGCGACGAGCGGGTCGAAGTCGCCGGGCTGGTGGGCGCCGGCGCGCCAGGCCTCGACGGACGCCGCCACCGCGTCGGCCACCGCCGCGGGCGGGATCCCGATGCTCGGGGTGTTGAGGTATCCGGCGGGGACGTCGAACTCGGCTCCGAAGGCTGTGCGCATGCCCGGACGCTAACCGACCACCGATCGGGTGGTCACAGTGTTTTCGCCGGGCACCGCCGCTGTTCGTGGAGCGCCGCCGCAGCACCCGCATCGCCGTCGCGCAGCCCCGTTCGCGCGGCCGGAGCAGGTCGTGCACCTCGCCGGGCAGCTGCTCGACAGACCGCCACGCTGACCCGGACGGGTGGTCACAGTGTTTTCACAGCGTGTGCGGGAAAACTGCGAACGTGACCAGGTTGCTGCCCAGCCCCGTGAACACCCCGTTCACGTTCTGGTACCTCGTGGTGCTGCTGGCCACCACCGCGCTGCAGCGCCTGCTCGGCGAGACGCTCTCGGCGCGCCTGCTGGAGCTGGCCAGCACCGACGCGCACAACCTGTGGCACCGGCCGGTGATGAGCCTGGTCAGCAGCGCGCTGTGGCTCGGCGACGACGGCTGGCTCGTGTACGTGATCATCTTCACGTTCGCCGTCGCCCCGCTGGAGCGCCGGATCGGGGCGGGGTGGACGTGCGCGGTCTTCGCGAGCGGGCACGTGCTCGCGACGCTGGCGACCGAGCTGCCGGTCATGTGGGCGCTCGCCGAGGGGTTGCTGCCCGCCACCGACAGCCGCTGGCTCGACATCGGGGTCAGCTACGGGTTCTTCGCCACCGCCGGCGCACTCGTGCCGGTGCTGGCGCGGCGGTTCCGGGTGTGGGCCGTCCCCGCGATCGAGGCCGGGATCGTCGTGATCTACCTCATAGACGGGCCCGGGACACTGGGCGGGATCGTCACGTTCGCCGGGCACCTGATCGCCTTGCACATCGGCATGCTGGGCTGGTGGCGGTGGTTGCTGCGGCGCGGTGTCACCGGCACGCTCCCCGCGCCCGCCGGACCCGGCGACCGCGCGCGGCCCTTGGCGGGATCGGCGGCGCGGTGAACCATGGGGTCATGCACTGGCTCGAGCTGGAGGGGGCGGTCAACGCCCGCGACGTCGGCGGCCTGCCGACCGAGGACGGCGGCGCGGTCGCGGAGCGGCGGCTGCTGCGGTCGGACAACCTGCAGGGTCTGACGCCACGCGACATCAAGGTCCTGGTCGACGACTTCGGCCTGACGACGGTGGTCGACCTGCGCGGCACCCCCGAGGTGACCAAGGAGGGCCCGGGGCCGCTGACCAGCGTCGAGTCGGTGCGGCACCACCACTACTCGGTCCTGCCGGAAAGCGGCGGCACCACCGACGCGACCGCCGACGACATCAGTGACGCCCTGTACCTGAAGCGGCGGCAGCGGACGATCGAGCGGTTCCCCGACGACGTGATGACCGCGCTGTACCTGGGTTACCTGGAGGACCGGCCGGAGAGCATCGTCGGCGCGCTGCGCACGATCGCCGGCGCGCCGGGCGCGGCACTGGTGCACTGCGCGGCGGGCAAGGACCGGACCGGCGTGGTGACCGCGTTCGCGCTGACGGTCGCCGGGGTGCGGCGGGACGCGGTGATCGCCGACTACGCCGCCAGCGGCGAGCGGATCCACGCGATCCTGGACCGGCTGCGCGCCTCCCCCACCTACGCGCCGGACCTGGACAAGCGCCCGGACGACGACGACCACCGCCCCAAGCCGGAGACGATGTCGCTGTTCCTCGGCGAGGTCGACCGGCGGTTCGGAGGCGTGGTGGGGTGGCTGGACGCACACGGCTTCGACGCGGCCGACGTGGCCGAGCTGCGCGGCAAGCTGCTCGGCTGAGGCCTACGGCGCCGTCGACCCGCCGAGCGGCATCGGGTCCAGCCCGAGCTTGCGGTGGTCCCACGACCGCACCCGCACCGGGTCGACCCGCACCACCACCCGCTTGTTCAGCATCATCTCCACCGCGGGCCGCAGCTCCGCCGAGTACGGCCCGTAGTAGCGCTCGAACACGTTGACCCCGACCGCCCAGATCTCGTCCGGGTCCTCGCTGATCACGCCGCGCCCCTCGATCGACACGCCACGCAGCGCGTCGTAGGTCAGCCCGTCCTCCACCAGCACCGTGATGCGCGGGTCGCGGCGCAGGTTGACCGCCTTCTGCGACTTGGCCTTCGTCTCCAGCCAGATCGTCCCGTCCAGCACGGCGAACCACATCGCGACCAGGTGCGGTGTGCCGTCCGCGCCGAGGGTCGCGATCGTCGCCGTCCGGCTCGTCGCGACGAACTCCGCGATCTCCGCGGCGGTCATCGTGATCTGGGCCCGTTGGTTCACTCCCACAGCGCACTCCGGTTCAGCAGGGTCAGGATCCGCGCGGCCGGATCGGGATCGTCCGGCCGCAGCACCAGGTCCGGCGAGACCGGCGCCTCGTAGGGGTCGTCGACACCGGTGAACCCGCGGATCTCCCCCGCCCGCGCCTTCGCGTACATCCCCTTCGGGTCCCGGGCCTCGCACACCTCCAGCGGCGTGTCCACGAACACCTCCAGGAACGGCAGCCCGGCCCGCTCGTGCACCTCCCGCACGCGGTCCCGGTCCGCCCGGTAGGGGCTGATCAGCGACGCGACCGCCACCACCCCGGCGTCGGCGAACAGGCGCGCCACCTCGCCGACACGCCGCACGTTCTCCGCGCGGTCCGCGGCGCCGAACCCGAGGTCGGCGTTCAGCCCGTGCCGCAGGTTGTCCCCGTCCAGCAGGTAGGCCGGGCGGCCCGCCGCGACCAGCCGCCGCTCCAGCTCGACCGCGATCGTCGACTTCCCCGACGCCGACAGCCCGGTCAGCCACACCGTCAGCCCGCGTGTGGCGCGTTCCTCCCGGCCCACCGCCGCCGCGTGCCACACCACCCGGGACGCGGGCAGCGCGGGGCCGGTGATCATGCCCGCCGCCACGGTGTTCCCGGTCGTGTCGTCGACCAGGATGAAGCTGCCGGTGGCCCGGTTGCGCCGGTACGGGTCGAACAGCAACGGCTTGCGGGTGCGCAGCTGCACCCGGCCGATCTCGTTGAGCGCAAGCGCTTTCGCGGTCTCGTCGCGGTGCAGCGTGTCCACGTCGAGGCGGTAGTCCAGCTTCTGCACCGCCGCCGTGGTCTCCGCCGTGGTGTGCCGGATCGTGTACGTCGCGCCGGGGGTGAGCGAACCGGCCTCGGCGAGCCAGCACACCATCGCGTCCAGGTCCTGCCCCGTGTGCGGCCGGTTCGCCGGGCGGCAGATCAGGTCACCGCGGCCGACGTCCAGCTCCCCGGTCAGCTGAACGGTCACGGCCTGCGGCGGGAACGCCTCGGTGACCGGAATCCCGCCCGGCCCCCAGATCGCCGCCACCCGGCTGGACAACCCGGACGGCAGCACGACCACCTCGTCGCCCGGCTTGAACACCCCGCCGGCCACGGTCCCCGCGTAGCCGCGGAAGTCCCGGCCGCCCTGGCGGATCACGTACTGCACGGGCAGCCGCGCGTCGATCAGGTTGCGGTCGGAGGCGACATGCACCTCCTCCAGGTGGTGCAGCAGCGACGTGCCCTCGTACCACGGCATGGACGCCGAGCGGTGCACCACGTTGTCGCCGTGCAGCGCGGACACCGGGATGAACGACAGGTCGGTCACGTCCAGCTTCATCGCGAACCGGCGGAAGTCCTCGCGGATCTCGTCGAACCGCTCTCGTGACCAGCCCACCAGGTCCATCTTGTTCACGCACAGCACCAGGTGCGGGATTCCCAGCAGGGAAGCCAGGAACGCGTGCCGCCGGGACTGCTGCAGCACGCCCTTGCGCGCGTCCACCAGGACGAGCGCGAGGTCCGCTGTGGACGCTCCGGTGACCATGTTGCGCGTGTACTGGATGTGGCCCGGCGTGTCGGCGATGACGAACTTCCGCCGCGGCGTGGCGAAGTAGCGGTAGGCCACGTCGATCGTGATGCCCTGCTCGCGTTCGGCGCGCAAGCCGTCGGTGAGCAGCGCGAGGTTCGGGTAGTCCTCGCCGCGCTGCCTGCTCGCCCGCTCCACCGCGGCGAGCTGGTCGGTGAACAGCGACTTGGAGTCGAACAGCAGCCGCCCGATGAGCGTGGACTTGCCGTCGTCCACGCTCCCGGCCGTGGCCAGGCGCAGGAGCTGGGGCATCAGAAGTAGCCCTCCTTCTTGCGGTCCTCCATGCCTGCCTCGGAAATCCGGTCGTCGGCACGGGTCGCGCCGCGCTCGGTGGCACGGGTCGCGGCGACCTCGGCGACCACTTCCGCCGGGCTCGCGGCAGTGGATTCCACGCAGCCGGTGCAAGTGGCGTCCCCGACGGTGCGGAACCGCACGGTCGCCTCGTACGGCTCCTCACCGTCGAGCAGGCGCAGGAACCTGGTGTGCGCCAGCAACATCCCGTCGCGCTGCACCACCGGGCGGCGGTGCGCGTAGTAGATCGCCGGCAGTTCGATGCGCTCGGCCGCGATGTAGGACCAGATGTCCAGCTCGGTCCAGTTCGACAGCGGGAACACGCGGATGTGCTCGCCGCGCCGGTGCCGCCCGTTGTAGAGGTTCCACAGCTCCGGCCGCTGGTTGCGCGGGTCCCACTGGCCGAACTCGTCGCGGAAGCTGAAGACGCGTTCCTTCGCGCGCGCCTTTTCCTCGTCGCGCCGGGCGCCGCCGAACACCGCGTCGAACCCGCCCTCGCGGATCGCCCGCAGCAGCGTGACGGTCTGCAACCGGTTGCGGGAGGCGCGCGGGCCGGTGTCCTCGGTGACGCGGCCGGCGTCGATGTCGTCCTGCACGCGGGCGACGTGCAGCCGCAGGCCCATCCGGTCCACCACCCGGTCCCGGAACTCGATCACCTCGTCGAAGTTGTGGCCAGTGTCGACGTGCAGGACCGGGAACGGCAGCGGCGCGGGCCAGAACGCCTTGGCGGCCAGCGCGAGCATGACCACGGAGTCCTTGCCGCCGGAGAAGAGCAGCACCGGGTGCTCGAAGGTGGCCGCCACCTCGCGGAAGATGTGCACCGACTCCGCCTCGAGCAGTTCGAGGTGGGACAGCTCGTAGACCGTGGTCACCCGGAAAAATTAGAACACGTTCTTGCCAGCGGTCAACCGGGCGAGCATGCTGGGCGCATGGACCTTGCCGCGATCGAGGCGATCCGCCGGACCAAGCACGCGTACCTGCGCTGCGTCGACCTGAAGCGCTGGGACGAGATCGGCGGGACCTTCACCGAAGACGCCACCGCCGACTACGGCACCCCCACCTACGGCGACCCGATCCGCCTGTCCGGCCGCGACGCGATCGTGGGCTTCCTGCGCGAGCGCCTGGTGCCCGAGATCATCACGGTGCACCTGGCCACGCAGCCGGAGATCGACGTCGACGGCGACACGGCCACCGGCACGTGGGCCTTCCAGGACCAGGTGATCGCCACCCAGCACAACGTCGCGATCATCGGCGCCGCCTTCTACTCCGACCGCTACCGGCGCGAGGCCGACGGCGTCTGGCGGATCTCGCACACCGGTTACGTCCGCACCTACGAGGCGATGCTGTCGCTGGCAGACCTGAAGAGCTTCCAGCTCACCGCGAACCGGTGGGCCGTCCCGTCCGCTTAGAACACGTTCCAGGAGTCGCCGGTGCTCACGCAGCCGTTCGCCGAGGCACTCGCCGAGGCCGAGAAGATCATTACCGAGGCACCGCACATCGCGAGCGAGGCCGACCTCGTGGAGGGTCTGGACTACCTCGCCGGCAGCATCCGCGCCTCGCTGCAGATGGCCTGGGCGTACGAGAAGGACTTCCCGTTCTTCGTCCGCTCCACCGGCCCGTACACGAAGATGGGCCTGGACAACCCGGACACCCTGTACTTCCACTCCTACCTGCGCGACGACGCCGAGTACGTCGTCACCGGGCGGCGCGGCACCACCGCCGACCTGAGTTTCCAGGTGCTCAACGGCAACTACTCCCCCGTCGAGGTGCCGGACAGCCTCACCGCGTTCGACGACCGCGCCTTCGACATCGACGCGGACGGCCGGTTCGAGATCCGGTTCGGCCCCGGGCTGAGCGGCCCCAACCGCTTCCCGCTCGGGCCGGGCTCGGCGATGCTGATCGTGCGGGAAGTGTTCAGCGACTGGGCCGCCGAGCGGCCGGGGATGGTGCGCATCCACCGCGCCGGCGCCGAAGGCGCGGCTCCGCCGCCGCTGTCGCGGGACACGCTCGCCAAGCGGTACGGCGTCGCGGGCAAGATCCTGCTGTCCCGGCTGAACACCTTCCTCGCCTTCCCGAAGTGGTTCTACCTCGACCTGCCGGTCAACACGATGACCGAGCCGCGCGCCACGCCGGGCGGGCTGAGCACCCAGTTCTCCTCGGTCGGGCACTACGACCTCGACGACGACCAGGCGATGGTGGTGACCGTGCCGCGCTGCGCGGACGCGCCGTACCAGGGCATCCAGCTGGGCAGCATGTGGTACATCTCGCTGGACTACGCCAACCACCAGACGAGCCTGACCGCGGACCAGGCGCGGGTGGACCCGGACGGGAAGATGCGGTTCGTCATCAGCGAGCGCGATCCCGGCGTGGCGAACTGGCTGGAGCGCACCGGGCATCGCCGCGGGTACGTGCAGATCCGGTGGCAGCGGCTGTCGCGTGACCTGAAACCGGACGACGGGCCGGAGGTCGAGATCGTGCCGGTGGCCGAGCTGCCGGACCGGCTGGCCTACTACGAGCAGGCGACGGTGACCCCCGCGGAGTGGTCCGCCCGGATCGCGGCCCGGCAGGCCGCCACGGCCGCGAGGATGCTGGGCTGATGTTGTTGCGCGACAAGGTGGTCGTGGTGTCCGGGGTCGGGCCGGGGCTGGGCCGGTCGATCGCGGTGGAGAGCGCGAAGGCAGGCGCGGACGTGGTGCTCGCGGCGCGCACCGAGTCCCGGCTGGCGGAGGTCGCCAAGGAGATCGACCAGCTGGGCCGCCGCACGATCTCGGTGCGGACGGACATCACCAGCGAGACCGACGCCCAGCGGCTCGTCGAGGCCACTGTGGACGCTTTCGGCCGGGTGGACGCGCTGGTGCACAACGCGTTCGCGATCCCGCCGATGACGAACCTGGCCGACGTGGACCTGGACGGGGTGCGCACGGGGTTCGAGGCGAGCTCGATCGCGGCGCTGCGGCTGACCAGGTTGTTCCTGCCCGCGCTGGAGTCCGCGGGCGGCTCGGTCGTGGTGATCAACTCGGCGGTGCTGCGGCATTCGCGGCAGCCGTACGGGCCGTACAAGATGGCGAAGGCGAGCCTGCTCGCGCTCGCGCAGAGCCTGGCGACCGAGCTGGGGCCGCGTGGCATCCGGGTCAACTCGGTGGCGCCCGGCTACATCTGGGCGGATTCGCTGAAGTGGTACTTCGGATATCTCGCCGAGAAGCGCGGGATCACGCGCGACGAGGTGTACGCCGAGACCGCCTCGACCATCGACCTGCGCCGCCTGCCCGAACCGGACGAGATCGCCGACGCCGTGATCTTCCTGGCCTCGCCGATGGCGCGGGCCATCACCGGGCAGTGCCTGGACGTCAATTGCGGCGAGTACCACCATTGAGGAGGCTTCGGCGATGAGCATCGGACGCGACAGCGTCGGCACGGTCGACGACCTGCACGCCTCCGCGACCCGGTTCTGCGGGTTGAGCGACTTCGGGGGCGACGAGCACCGCGAGGGCCTGGCCGTGTTGCTGGAGTCCTACGCGCGGGACGCCGCGCTGACCCCGTTCGGCAACAAGATCAAGCGCGCGTTCCTGCGGCAGGCGCTGGTGGCGCGGCTGCTCAGCGAGGAGGCGTGGAAGCGCTTTCCGGAGTACGCCGAGGTGCCGGTCGAGCGGCCGATCTTCGTCACCGGACTGCCCCGCACCGGGACCACCGCGCTGCACCGGCTGCTCACCGCCGATCCGGCGCACCAGGGGCTGGAGGTGTGGCTGGCCGAGGTGCCGCAGCCGCGGCCGCCGCGCGAGACGTGGGCGGACAACCCGGTGTTCCAGGGCATCCAGGCCGGGTACGAGAAGCACCACGTCGAGCACCCGGAGTTCCTCGGCGTGCACCACAGCTCCGCGGAGCAGGTCGAGGAGTGCTGGCAGCTGCTGCGGCAGTCGGCGAAGTCGGTGTCGTACGAGTGCCTGGCGCACGTGCCGACGTACTCGGAGTGGCTGGCGGCGCAGGACTGGACCGACGCGTACGCGCGGCACCGGCGCAACCTGCAGCTGATCGGGCTGCCGGACCGGGGCAAGCGGTGGGTGTTGAAGAACCCGTCGCACCTGTTCGCGCTGGACGCGCTGCTCGCGGTCTACCCGGACGCGCTGGTGATCCAGACGCACCGCGCGCCGGAGACGATCATCGCGTCGGTGTGCAGTCTCAACCAGCAGGCGTCGGCGGGGTGGTCGACGGTGTTCGAGGGCCCGGTGGTCGGCCGGTCGCAGCTGGAGCTGTGGTCCCGCGGCGCGGCGACCTTCAAGCGGGAACGGGCCAAGCACGACCCGGCGCAGTTCTACGACGTCGACTACGCCGACTTCGTGGCCGACCCGCTGGCGGTGGTCGCGTCGGTCTACGACCACTTCGGGCTGCCCTTCACGGCCGCCGCGGAGTCGGCGATGCGGGCGGTGTACGAGGAGAGCACCACCGGCGCCGGCCGCCCCTCGCACCGCTACACGCTGGAGGAGTTCGGCCTGACGGCCGAGGAGGTGCGGGAGCGCTTCGCCTGAGGGCCGAGGACGGCTGCCCCCGTCACGGCATCAGGCGGGAGAGGTGGTGATCCACGAGCGAGATCACCTCCGCCGGCGTCCGGTGTCCCAGCAGGACCGCGTCGCCGAGACCGGCGACGAGGGCCAGCAGCAGGTCCGCTTCCCGGATCGGGTCCAGGTCGGCGTGCAGGTCACCGTCCGCCTGCGCGGCGGTGATCATGGCGGAGATGGCGTCGCGGAGTTGCGCGTGACCGAGGCGGAACCGCTCGGCGATCTCCGGGTCCTTCAGCGCGCGCACCACGAACGCGTTCGCGACCAGCGCCTCGGTCCGGCTCTCGTCGTCGAGCGGCAGGAGTGCGATCAGCGCGGCGCGCAGGCCGGGCAGCTCGGCCTGCGCGGTCCGCAGCCGGTCGCCGACCCGGTCGCGCAGCGTGCGCGTGGCATAGCGCAGCATGTCGTCCCGGCTCGGGAAGTAGTGCTGCACCAGGCCCTTGGAAATGCCGACCTCCGCCGCGACCTCACCGAGGCTCACCGCTTCCAGGCCCCGGTCGGCCGCGATCCTGCGGACCGCGTCGGCGATGAGCTGTCGCCGCTGCTCGTGATCGACCCGCTTGGGCACCAAGCCACCTTTTCACAATACGAACGGATTGCAAACCGTCCCGGACCTGTTTACGATGCGATCGTATCGTCAAACAGGGAGGTCTCCATGACGCTCGGCGGATTCACGTCGCCGCAGGCCCGCGTCGCGTACGACGCGGCCTACGACCGGGGGTTCGCCGCGCTGCCCGCCCCCGCCGAACAGCGCGACGTGGCCACGGCGTTCGGCACTGCGCGCGTCTACCGCTTCGGGGAACCCGGTCCCGCCCCGATGGTGCTGCTTCCCGGCCGGGCGGGCACGACGATCATGTGGGAGCCCAACCTCCCCGCGTTCACCGCGCGCGGCCCGGTGTACGCGCTCGACCTGATCGGTGAGCCGGGACGCAGCGAGCAGACCGCGCCCATCCGCGACGCCGACGACCAGGCTGCGTGGCTCGACACCGTGCTCGCCACGCTGGGCCTGCGCGACGTCCACCTCGTCGGCTACTCCTTCGGCGGGTGGCTCGCAGCCAACTTGGCCGTGCGCGCACCGGACCGGCTCGCCTCGCTGACCTTGATCGACCCGGTGCGGACCTTCGCCACGTTCCCGGGCTCCCTGCTCGTGCGCACCACCCTCGCGCTCGTCCCCGGCATCCGGCGCTGGGCCCGCCCCGCCTTCCTGGCCTGGATCTCCGGCGGAGCCGAGGTGGCCGAGGACGACCCGGTGGCCACGGTGATCGACGAGGGCATGCGGACCTACCGGATCGCGCTGCCCACGCCCCCGCTGTTCACCGACGCGCAACTGCGCGGCCTGACCGTCCCCGTCCTCGCACTCATCGCGGCCCGCAGCGTCATCCACGACGGCCGGCGCGCGGCCGCCCGCGCCCGGGAGCTGCTGCCGGACGCCCGCGTCGAGCTGTGGCCGGCGGCCACCCACGCGATCGCGGGCGAGTCGGCCGACGAGGTCAACGCCCGGGTGCTGGAGTTCCTCGCCGAGCTCGAGCAACGACGTGCGTCACCGGAGCGCGCCTGATCTAGCGAACGCTGTCGAACCGTTCGGTGCCGACCACGCCGAGCAGCTGCAGCTTCTCCGCCGCCTCCGTGCGCGGCGGCGCCGTGAGCACCAGCAGCATCTGCGACTGGTCCTCGGTGAACAGCACCTGGCAGTCCACCTCGATCTCACCCAGCTGGGGGTGCACGAGCACCTTGTGGTCCACGAACCGCTTGGCCACCTCGTGCCGTTCCCACAGCTCCGCGAACTCCGGGCTCGCCTTCGTCAGCACCCGCACCAGCTCGCCGGCCCGGGACTGCGGCCCCATCGACCCGAGTGCCGCCCGCAGGCCCGCCACGAGGGCCCGGCCCTGGCGCCCCCGGTCGTGCTCCGGGTAGATCCGGCGCTCCGCGGGATCGGTGAACCAGCGGTAGATCTCGCTGCGCGCCCAGCCCGTCAGGTGCGACCGGTCGCCGTAGAGGGCGTCCGCCATGCTGTTCTGCACCAGCACCTCGCCGAGGTTCGACAGGATCAGCGCGGGCGTGTCCGACAACCGGTCCAGCACGCGCTGCAGGGCCGGCGCCACGTGCGCCGCCGCCACCACCGGTGTGGGTGCGTTGCGGCCGGCGATGCGGAACAGGTAGTCACGCTCGGTGCCGGTCAGGCGCAGCGCCCGGGCGAGCGCGGCCAGCATCTGCTCGCTCGGCTGCGGGCCACGCTGCTGCTCCAGCCGCGTGTAGTAGTCGGTGGACATCGCCGCCAGCGCCGCGACCTCCTCCCGCCGCAGCCCCGGCGCGCGGCGGCGCGGCCCGGCAGGGAGCCCGACGTCCTCCGGCCGCAGCTGTTCCCGGCGGCTGCGCAGGAACGCCGCCAGCTCCACACGGTCCATAACCCCAGTATCCGCCCCCGGACCGGGCGAACCAGGGACCGCCGATCCCCCGATGAGCGATCTCTGCACCGGCCTGTCGCGCCCGGCCAGACTCGGGAGCATGAACATCAGCGGAAACACCATCTTCATCCCGGGTTCCACCAGCGGCATCGGCCTCGCCCTCGCGCGGCGGCTGCGGGCCAAGGGCAACACGGTCATCGTCGGCGGCCGCCGCACCGAGCTGCTCGACTCACTCGCCGCGGACGGGTTCGACACCGTGCGCATCGACACCGCCGACGCAGGCAGCATCCGCGCCGCGGCCGACGAGGTCATCCGGAAGCACCCCGACCTCAACGTGATCATCGCGATGTCCGGCATCATGCGCGTCGAGGACTGGCACCACCCGGAGGGCTTCCTGTCCTCGGCCGAGGAGACCGTGACGACGAACGTGCTCGGCCCGATCCGGCTCATCGCCGCGTTCGTCGAGCACCTCCGGAGCAAGCCCGACGCGACCATCGTGACCGTGTCCTCGGGCCTGGCGTTCGCCCCGCTCAAGGCCACACCGAGCTACAACGCGAGCAAGGCCGCCATCCACATGCTCAGCGAGTCGCTGCGGCTGCAACTGGCGGACACCTCCGTCAAGGTCGTCGAGCTGGAGCCGCCGTCGGTGCGCACGGCCCTGCTGCCCGGCCAGGAGGAGAGCGAGTTCGCCATGCCGCTCGACGACTTCGCCGACGAGGTGGTCAAGCTGTTCGAGACGCAGCCGGACGCCAAGGAGATCCAGGTGGAGAACGTGAAGTTCCTCCGCTACGGCGAGGCCCGCGGCGACTACGACCAGGTCGTGGCCACCCTCAACGCCGCGGACCCGCACGGCAAGTGAGGAACGTGAGGACGATCTCCCGCGCCGTCGCCACCGTGGCCTCGAGCGCGGCGGGATCGCGCGCGACGCGTTCGGCGCCCGCCCGCATGGCGCCGGACAGCAGCTCCACCGCGAGCGCCACGTCACCGACGTCGCGGAACTCGCCGCGGGCGATGCCGTCCCGGACGACCCCTTCCACCTCGGTCACCACCGCGTGGAACGGGCCGTCCGGGCCCTTCGGCAGGTCCGCGACCAGCGGCCCGGCACCGGGGCGGAACACCAGCCACAGCGCCTGATCCGTGGCCGCCTCCAGGACCGCCGCGACGGTCTCCCCCATCCGCTGCTCCGCCGGGTCCGGGCGCGCGGCGATCCCGGCCACCCGCTCACGCAGGGGCAGGCCGGCCCGCTCGGCCAGCGCGAGGACCAGCGCGCTCTTGTCGCGGGCGTAGTTGTAAAGCGTGTTGCGCGCCAGGCCGGCCCGGGCCGCGAGGTGGCCCAGCGTGATCGACTCGTAGTCGCGTTCGAGCAGCAGCTGCCGCATCGCCTCGGCGAGGTCGGCCCACACCTGCTCGTGGTGCTCCCCGATGCTGGCGCCCCGGATCCGCGGCACCGGTCACCATCCCGCGGCGACCAGGTGCTGATTCTCCTGGTGCGAAGCGGTGAGCTTCACGCGTGTGAGGCGCCAGCCGTCCGGCGTGCGGACCGCCTCGTTGTCGTAGAAGCCGGCCAGCAGCCACCGGTCGCTCGTTTCCGGGAGCCAGTGCTCGGCGCGGACGTGCGCGTGGATGGTCGCCCGGTCGCCGTCGAGGGTGATGACGGGGCCGGTGATGGCGTGGTGGGTCGCCGCGAACGGGGCGAACGAGGCGCGGAGGATCTCGACGTAGCCGGCGAGCGGCGTGGTCGTCGGGGGGAGGCCGGTGACCGATTCGAAGTCGAGCGTGAGCGGGTCGGTGAAGACGCGCCCGGGCAGGTCGGTGAACTCCTTCAGGTCCGCGATGTCGGCGTACTTCCCGAGCAGTTCGACGAGGTCGGCCCGGTCCTGCGGTTCGGTCATGGAGTTCTCCTTTTTACGACATCCTGTCGCAAAGATTACGACAGATCGTCGTGAAAGTCACGCGTGCGATGCTGGCCGGGTGAACGACCTGTACCTGACCGGCGTGCGCCCGTGGGGCGGCCCCCTGTCCGATGTGGCGATCCGCGACGGCCGGATCGCGGCGGTGACCGCGGCCGGCGGCCTCGCACCGGAGGGCGTGCCGCTGCTGGCGGGCGAGGGGCGGTTGCTCGTCCCCTCGTTCTCCGACGTGCACGTCCACCTGGACTCCACGCGGCTGGGCCTGCCGTGGCGGCCCAACGACTCCCCCGGTGGGGTGTGGGCGAACATGCTGCACGACCGCGCCCACTGGCGGGACGGCGGGCCGCCGATGGCCGAGCGGTCCACGCACATGCTCGGCCTGCTCATCGCGCACGGCGTCACCCGCGTCCGCGGCTACGCCCAGGTCGACGCGGACTGCAAGCTGGAACGACTGGAAGCCGTCGTCGCCGCGCGGGAGGCGCACGCCGGCCGGGCCGACGTCGAGATCATCGCCTTCCCGCAGGCCGGGTTGCTGCGCGAGCCCGGCGTGCCCGCGCTGATGGAAGCCGCGCTGCGGGAGGGCGCCGGCGTGATGGGCGGCATCGACCCGTGCGGCGTCGACGGCGACCCGGTGCGGCACCTCGACATCGTGTTCGAGCTCGCCGACCGGTACGGGGTGCCGGTGGACGTCCACCTGCACGAGCCCGGCGAGCTGGGCCTGTTCAGCCTCGGGCTGATCATCGAGCGGACGCGGGCGCTGGACCTGCGCGGCCGGGTCACCATCTCGCACGCCTTCACCCTCGCCCACACCCCGTCGCCGCGGCTGGACGAGGTGCTCGCCGAGATGGCCGAGATGGACATCTCGGTCGCGACCGTCGCGCCGCCGGGCCGCAACACGCTCCCGCTCACCCGGCTGACCGAGGCCGGCCTGCGTGTCGGCCTCGGCGACGACGGGCAGCGCGACTACTGGTCCCCCTACGGCAACGCGGACCTGCTCGACCGCACCTGGCAACTGGCGTTCACCAACGGGTTCCGCAACGACCACCTCGTCGAGCACGCGCTGGCCGTGGGCACCTGGGGCGGCGCGACGGTGCTCGACCCGTCACTGCCGCGGCTGCGGGACGTGCGGGACCGCCCCGGAGTCGCGGTCGGCGACCCGGCGGACCTGGTGCTGCTCGACGGCGAGGCACCCGCGGCCGCGGTGCAGGACCGGTTGCCGCACCGCACGGTGGTCCACGCCGGGCGGGTGGTCGCTCACGACCTCGCGCTGGTGTGAAGGAGCGCGCCGACGGCGAGTTCGTAGATGCCGCGCAACCGCTCGAACAGCGCGGGGTCGCTGTCCGGGGTGATCTGCGCGGTGGCGCTGACGGCGACGGCCCGGCGCCCGTCCAGGGTGGCCGCGGCGAACTGCGTGTAGCCCGGGGTGTTGCCGGTGTGCCCGTAGACGCGGCCGTACCGCGTGTCGTAGCGGAAGATGCCGAGGCCGGCCGCGTTGACGCCCGGCCCGGGCGGTTCCGAACCGCCCGGCCGGAACGTGAGCTGCGCGGCACGCACCGCCGGGTGCAGGAGGGCCCGGTAGCCGCCGATGAAGCGCGCCAGATCGGCCGGTGTGGACACCACTCCGCCGGAGGCCCAGCTCCAGCCCGCGGCGACGAGCGTGGTCACGTCCTCGGCGCCGTCGTAGCCGTGCAGGTGCGGTTCGGGCAGCGCGGACCCGCGCGGCAGGCTGGTGCGGTGGAGCCCCAGCGGCTGCGTGACGTGCTGCCGCAGCAGGTCCTCGTAGCGCGCGCCGGTCGCGGCCTCGCACATCAGCGCGACGAGGACGTTGTCCGAGTTGGAGTAGGCGTACCTGGTGCCGGGCGCGAACAGCGGGCCGGGGTCGTCGAGGTAGCCGAGCAGGTCGCGCGGGGGCGGCGGGTCCTGCAGGGACGCCAGCAGCGCGTCGCGGAACCGCTGCGACCGGCTGAAGTCCGGGATTCCGCTGGTGTGGCCGAGCAACTGGCTGAGGGTCACCCCCGACCACTGCGGGGGGAAACCGTCCAGCCGCCGCCCGACCGTGTCATCGAGCCCCAGCCGCCGGCGGCTCACCAGGGACAGCGCGGTCGCGGCGCTGAACGCCTTCGCCACGCTCGCGACACGCATGTGGTCGTCGGGCCGGGGTTTCCGGCCGGTCGCCACATCGGACACGCCGACGCTGTGGAAGGCCGTCCCGTGGCTCCGTCTGAACGCGACGGTGATGGCGGGCGGACCTCCTGGCGCGCCTTGCAGTTCGCGCATCGCCTCGCGCAGTGCGCGCTCGACGGGTGGTGATTCACCGGCCACCGCGCGGCCCGTGAGGACCGTGCACCCGGCCGTGCCGAGTGCCCCCAGCTTCAGGACCGTCCTGCGCGACAGTGCCATCGAGCGAGGGTAACACCGCGACCGGTCAGAGCTGAAGCGCCGATTTCTCTTGCCGCAGAAGCGAATCGATCTTACCGGGGTGCTCGTCGGCGACCACCACGGCGCCGCGGACCAGGTCGCGCGCCCCGTCGAGCAGCTCCGCGGCGAGCGCCAGCCCGACCTCGGCCTCCCGCTTCCCGGCAGCCTCCAGTTCGGACAGTGCCCGCGGCGGGATGGTCACGTCCGGGACCTCGTAGGCCAGGTACTCGGCTTCGGCGAAGCCGGACAGCGGTGCGATCGCCACCAGGACCGGGATGTCCACACCGGACAGCTCGGCGACCAGGCGGGACAGGCCCTCCAGCTCGTAGACCGGCCGCGTGATGAGGAACTGCGCGCCCGCGGCGATCTTCGCCTTGGTGCGGGACAGTTCGGCGTCCGGGTCCTCCGCGCCGGGGTTGACGCGTGCCCCGATGTGGAAGGCGGTGCGGGTGGCCAGGGTGAGCCCGGTGTGGTCGCGGCCGGAGTTGAGGCCGGCGAGCAGCCCGATCAGGCCGACCGAGTCGACCTCCCAGATGCCGTCGGCGCCCGGGTAGTCGCCCAGCGGGACCGGGGTTCCGGTTTCGCACACGACCGTGCGCAGGCCGAACGCGTGGGCGCCGAGCAGGTCCGCCTGCAGCGCCGCGAGGGACCGGTCCCAGGCCGTGACCGTGGTGATCGTGTCGACGCCCGCCTCGCGTTCCAGGCGGAGGGCCTCGCCGAAGTTGCCGCGGACCAGCGCCAGACCGGCGCCGCGGACCCGCTCCACGTCCTCCGGTTCGCCGTGCGGGGTGACCTGCGTGGCGAGCACGAAGCCGGGCCGGGCGAGACGGCGGGCGAGCGGGCTCTGCGGCGGCGCCGGGCGCGGCTTGGGCACGGCCGTGACGGGGTTGGCCTGGCGGGGCCGAAGGTCGGCCAGGCGCGCGACGACCTCGCGGATGTGGCCGGGTGTGGTGCCGCAGCAGCCGCCGATCATGGCGGCGCCGTGCTCGGCGAAGCGCCGCGCGTACCGCCCGAAGTGCGCGCGGGCGACCGGGTAGGTGAAGCGCCGCCCGGTGCGCCGCGGCATGCCCGCGTTGGGGTGCACGCCCACCGGCAGGTCGCCGGCGTCGCGGAGTTCGTCGAGGATCGCGAGCATGTGCTGGGGGCCGACGGTACAGTTGGCGCCGACCGCGGTGACCGGGAGGCCGGTGAGGGCCTTGACGACCTCGCGGGGCGTCTCGCCGGCCGGGGTGAGGCCGTCGCTGGTGAAGGTGGCCTGGGCGACGATCGGGAGGTCGGTGACCTCCGCGGCGACCGTGACGGCTTCGACCAGCTCGTCGAGGTGGCCGAAGGTCTCCAGGACCAGCAGGTCGACGCCGCCGTCGACCAGGGCCTGGACCTGCTCGCGCACGACCTCGGCACGCTCGTCGGCGCGGACGCCGGCCCGCGAGCTGGAGGACACCGCCGGGGAGACGGACCCGGCGACGAAGATGGTCCGGTGCACGCCGCGACGAGCCTGCCGGGCGAGCCGCACGGCGGCGAGGTTGATGTCGCGGGCGCTGACGGAGCACCCGTGCTCGGCCAGCCGCAGCCGGTTGGCGCCGAAGGTGTTGGTGAGGAGCACGTCCGCACCGGCGGCCACGTAGCTCTCGTGGATGGTGCTGACGAGCTCCGGGTTCGAGAGGTTGAGTTCCGGCAACGCCCGGTCCAGCGAATTGCCCGCCACGTGCAGGACGGTGCCCATGGCCCCGTCGAACACCAGAACCCGCTCGGACAGCTGCTCCGCGAACCGACCTCTCACGTACCCTCCCGGCGCCGTTACCTCCGGGCGTGCACGTGCACGAGGATCCGGCCGGCGCCGCACCCCCACCAGAGCACCGCGCCGCCCGCCATGACACCCATCCTAGGCGCTGAGGCGGGCCGATCGACCGGTTCGACACCGCAGGTGCACCACCGCTGGGCCGTCCGGGTGACCCGCCCACCACACCGGCGGCCGGTCGGCGTGCGATATGTTGTCGTTCACCCTTCGATGGGTGCGGGTGCTGCTGCGTGCGCCCGCCTGGGGCCGGTAGCTCAGCTGGTTAGAGCAGGGGACTCATAATCCCTTGGCCGCGGGTTCGAGCCCCGCCCGGCCCACCGGTTCTGACCAGGCGTTATGGCTTGTTGGTTGATCATCTTCTTGCGGCTTGTCCATGACTCTGTCCATTGACACTTTCCGCGGCTCCGACCCACGCTTGCGTTCATGAGCGAGCCGACAGCCAAGGGCGACAACCGCAAGCGTGGCAACATCCGCCAGCGCGGCAAGTCCCTTCAGGTCCGCGTCTACGCCGGCATCGACCCGGTGACCGGGCGGCAGAGCTACCTCACCGAGACGGTCAAGGGCACCGACAAGGCCGCACACCGCCAGGCGCAGAAGGTCATGACGCGCTTGCAGGCTCAGGTCGACAGCCAGCGCGGCCCCGACTCCTCGGTCACGCTGTCCTACGCGATCGACGAGTGGCTCAAGACCGCCGATATCGAGGCCACCACCCGGCACGGGTACGTGGGCTACATCAACCGCACGATCAAGCCCGCCCTCGGCAAGATCGCGGTCAACAAGCTCACGGCCCGCGCCCTCGAAACCTTCTACGCCGAACTCCGCCGCTGTCGCGTCCGCTGCGACGGTCGCCCCTACATCGAGCACAAGCTCGAGGGTGACCATGACTGCAAGGTCGCCAGGTGCGAGCCGCACAAGTGCAGCGGCATGGCCAACTCCAGCGTGCGTCAGATCCACTCGATCATCAGTGGCGTCCTCAACGCCGCCGTCCGCTGGGAGTGGATCAGCACGAACCCAGCGCAGATCGCCCAGCGCCCGCGCCAGACAGCTCCACAGCCCGACCCGCCCTCACCCGCCGACGCCGCCCGCCTCGTCGAGAAGGCCTTCGCGCTCGACGAAGACTGGGGCACCCTCGTCTGGCTCGTCATGACCACCGGCATCCGCCGCGGCGAAGCCTGCGCCCTCCGCTGGTCCCGCGTCGACCTCGACGAAGGAATCATCGAGATCCGCCGCAGCTACACAAAGCTCCGCGGCGTGGGCCAGGAGAAGGACACCAAGACCCACCAGATGCGCCGCATCGCCCTCGACACCGAAACGATCGTGCTCCTGCGCGAGCACAAGGCCCGCATGCAGCAACACTGCCACGAACTCGGCGCCAAGTGGTCGGAGAACTCGTTCGTCTTCACCAGCACCCGCGGATCCGACCTGAACGAGCCCTACTCCCCCGACGCCGTCTCCAGCCGCTACAAGAAGATGGCAACCCGCCTCGGCATCGACACCCACATCCACGCACTACGGCACTACTCCGCCACCGAACTCCTCACCGCCGGAGTCGACCTCCGAACCGTCGCCGGCCGCCTCGGCCACGGCGGCGGCGGTGCTACGACCCTGCGCGTCTACGCCGCCTGGGTCGCCGCCGCCGACCGTAAGGCCGCTGAAGTCCTTGGTTCCCGAATGCCGAAACGGCGCCCCTAGGCCATCTGTTCTACAGAGCGGTGAGCAAACCGGCTGTGACCAGCAGGTTTGGCCCGAGCACCCGCCACTTATGGGGCATATTTGGGGCGCCCGGCACGGCGGACGAGTCCGGCTCCTCGCTCAGCGGCGAAATCCTGCCCAGCCACATCCTCGACATCGATCAGAGAGTTGGACGTCAGTCCCCGTCGTCAGCCGCTGATCGCCTTCGCAGCTTCTTGTCCTGCCGCCAGGACCATCTCGCCCGCCACCGTGGCGGTCGCGTTGGTAACGCGCTCAATAATCGCGTCGACCAGTAGGCGAAGTCGCCCCTTATCCGCCGGCGCCTCACTTGCAGCGTCGTGCAGCTCGGCAGCCTGAGCATCAACGATTGCTTCGTCCTCAGGAGGAAGCTGAAGTGTCGTGACCACTTGCCGCACCAGCCCCGCGAAGCGGAGCACCTGGGAAACATCGATACCACTGGCGACATTGTGAACATAGTTGTTGTCCCCAACAACTATGTTGCCAGACGAGTCGCTAATACTGATATTGGTTACGTTACCGCCGCCACCTACGGCCGCCGCAGTCCGGTTCATGTAGTCCGACACACTTCCTCCGTACTCGACCACGCAGTCCTGGCCGTTCGCGGTAAGCCTGGGGTGAATCCAACCCGATACCGCTTCAGCCACCTCAACACCCTCGATAAACCCTCTGTCGGAGAGATACTGAACCTCGTTCTCCACTTCGGCATTCGTGAAGCGCTGGCCCATGAACCGACCGTACTCGCTCGCGGTGAAGCCTTCCCAGCTTGCAGGTCCATCACCCCCCTGATACTGCTTGTGATACAGCCATCGCAGAAGTTGGCCGCGTAGCCGCGGGCGCCTCACCGCCGGATCTTTACGCTCGGACCTCATCTGCTGAACGAACGCAATCCCCTCGCCAGTAATGAAGGCACTGCCACCCCCTCCGAGCGTAAAGCGCGCCTGGATCAATCCTCGATCATCGAGGTATTTGCCAAGCGGATATATATCATGCCCAGAAAGACCCTCAGCCGAAACGAAATCGCCGATTTCAAAGAACTGCGTGAATCCGCTGGACTGATCATAGAGCCAGTCCAGAAGTCTCAACCCGTAGTACTCGACATCTAAAGCCATTCGAGACTCACTCCCCAGAAAATCAGTGCGGAAACCCCCGCCTCTCTCAAGAATGACGTCACCATACCCGACGACAACGACAAGCGGTTACGTGCCCCAAAGTAGTAAGAACTGACCTAGAGCGGGGATCGTGCGTTTTTCCCACACGGCGAGCAGAAGGTGCCACAATCGGATGCGAACTGCACGAGAGCGGAGGGCGACAAGTGACCAGCAGTGCTAACTCGGAAGGTGGCTACACGTGGCTCAAGCAGTTGCCGCTCCCCCGGACGGCTCCGATGCCGGTGAGGTGATCCGCTGGTACCGGCAGCACCACAACCTCACCCAGCAGACGCTGCTGACCTGCTCAACACCGCGCAATCCTGCGGTCCCCGGCGGCATGTTCCACGTCATCCCTGCCGGGGTGTTCCAGCCCGCCGCCCTCGCGCCCGCCCACCAGGCCAACGACTTCTCCCTGTGGCGCAACATCCAGCACGAGTACTCCGAAGAGTTCCTCGGCAACCCCGAGCACGACGGCAACGCCCTTGACCCCATCGACTACGAGCACGACGAGCCCTTCCGCTCCTTCTCCGCTGCCCGCGCGGCCGGAGACTTCCGGGTCTTCACCAGCGCCGTCGTGCTCGAACCCCTCCACCCGGTAGGTCGAACTGCCGACCGTCGCCGTCATCGAGGCACCGGTGTTCGATCAGCTCTTCGCCGGCATGGTCGAGCTCAAGAGGAAGGCGCCGCGGTCAGCACCGGAGCGGGCCGGCCCACCGTCGGCATCCCCTTCAACACCGAGTCGCGCGAGCGGCTGAAGACCGAACCGCTCTCGCGCGCCTGCATCGAGCTGGCCGGGCAGCACCGGCACACCCTGCTGACCGGGTGAGGGCCGAGGCGGTCTAAACCGGCTGTTCCGGTGCTCGGGGCACGCCGAGAGCATCGCTGAGCCTGTCGTCGAAGGTGCGGAAGCTGCTGAGTGCATGGGTCCCTACCGGCTCGACTGGCTCCGAGAGAACAGCGCCCGAGTCGTCGTAATGGACTTTGCGGCTGAAGCTCCAGAAACAGTGAACCGGCAGCACCTCGCCGACTTCGAGTGGAAGGTTCCCGAGGTGTTCAAAGTAGCCACGGGACCACGGCAGCCGGTTGATCAGCAGCGGCGGCATAAGCAACTGGTCGGGACGAAGCAGCTCGCGACGAGGCACGTCCGTGCTCGCCGAGCGGGTCTTGAACACGTAGATGAGGATGTTGCCGGTCATCGCGTGGATCGGCACATCGGTCTTGATCACGCGCCCGAACGAGTACAAACCGTCCGGCATCTGCACAGCGAACACATCACCGGGCTGCAGCCGCTTCCGAGACGGCTTCAGGATGCGGATATTGGTCTCGGCCACGCCCACGTAACGCTCCTTTGATCAGCTGCCGCAACGGTAGCGTCCGGCGGTCACCGGTCGGCCTACAGACCAGTTGCGGACAATCAGTGCGGCGACGTTCGCGGTGAGCGAGGCGAGCTGCTCGCTGATCGTGTCCAGCCGGTCTTCGATCGTTCCGAGCCGGCTGATGATCTGGTCGAGCGGCTCGTCGCCGGTCTCACCAGGGGCGAGCGGCTTCCGCCCGCGCAGGATCGCGTTGAGGTGACCGGGATGCCACCCGAGCGCGAGGGACAGCGCTTCGAGGGTGCGGGCGCTGCGCTTCCGCTCGACGGTGTGGTGCTGGATCTCCCGCACGATGGCCTGGGGACGTGAGACCGCTCGGCGAGTTCTCGCTGTTTCCACCCGAGCTCGGTCACGCGCTCGTTGATGGCCTTCGAGACCGCCGCCCAATTCTCCGTCACCTATTCCTCCGTGCTCCGCCTCGGAGCCGAGGTTAGCGCCTGATCGCTTTCCGCGGCGCAAGTATCACATTGCGTCGCCAATTCGGATCCACCGCACGCCACTACGAGCTGATATCAGCTCATATTCCCGCCGAAATCATTTGAACGAATCCTCCATGAGTACCCCTATGCCCAATGAAGGCCGTCCGGCCTTCTACACCGTCAAAGAAGCGGCCCGGATCCTCCGGGTCGACGCGGCCACCCTCTATCGCGCCATCCGGGACGACGCGTTCCCCGCTGTCCGGGTCCGGAGCCGTTACGTCGTGCCGGCCGTGGCCCTGAACAAGCTCCTCGCCGAGGCCACCGAGACCGGAGGTTGTGTCGATGTGGCCCGGATGGCCGCCGAGCGGCGCACGGCTCGCGCCATCGAGCGGCTGACCGGGGGTGCGTCATGACCCCCGACGACTACGCCGCCATCGCCAAGCGCCTGGACCGCTTCGCCCCCGTTCCAGACGAAGTTCTCGCCGACATCGTGACCCACGAGGGCCTGTGCTTCTGGGTGTTCAACCGCGACGAAATGCCCGATCTGTCCGGCGAGACCGAGCCCGACCGCGAACTCGCTGCCTGGTCGTGCGCGGGCTGCCCGGTCGTGAACTCGTGCCTCGAACTGGAACTCCGCGTCGCCGGCGAGCAAACCGTCGGCGTTTGGGGCGGTCTTGCCGACGCCGACTGCCGAAAGGTGCACCGCTTCTGGCAGTGGCGACGTCAGCACCCGCAGGGAGGCGCCCGATGAACGTCAACCTCACGACTTCCCAGATGGTCGTCGGTGCGGCTGGCTTACTGCTCCTCCTGCTGGTCTGGCGCTCCGGCGCGCGGCGCGCCCGCAGGGCCGCCGAACGGGCGCGGGACGGCGCCCGGGTTGTGTCACTGGCCGGCCGACTCTTAACAACAACTCATTCGATTGCACGCCTGGCCGCAGGAGTTCCGATCGCACGAAGAACTTCCGCCAACCATACGATATGCCTAGTCGGTCGAATGGACTCATCTGCAAGCAGGGCCCTCAGGTGGCCGATTGACTCCGAAACCTGTCCGACTGTGAACGTTTCCGGCTCAGAGTACACGTCATACAGATCTTCGTCGGGAATCGACCAAAAGTAATCACGTTCGATCTGCACACCTTCGCCCTCAACTTCAGACAAATGCTTCAACAACCGATCACATAAAGCGCGAAGTTCGAGCACCGAAATGAACAACGGGTTCGTCTCATTCAATTAATTCCCCCCCAGAAGGTCTTCGATCTGCTTTTGGAAGCCCCTAATCTCGGTCTCCAGGTGATTGATTCTACCATCGATGATCCGATTTCGAATTTCGGGACTGGGAGCGTTCTTCAAGAAACCGAGATTATCGAAGGCGTCAGGGTCAGCCCGATAGTCGTCCAGTTTTCGTCGATGCTCGTCGACCTGACGCTGAAGAGATCGTACGGATCGCTGCTGCTCTGGGCGAAGTTTGCCGATCCCAGAAGGGCCACCGACATCCTCGGCAAGATTAGTCGACCGACCGGCAGTGGCCGCCTTCCCTCCTGTCGAAGCGAAAGCGGCACCGCCAGAGAATAACGAGGGAACTGTACTGAGCAACTGCTCGCCGACCATCGCAATCTGCGACTTGCGCTCACAGGTCTCCATATTGAAAGCGCAGTACGTTGCGGCAATATACTTGGCCCCTGCCACGTCGTGCGAGTCTCGAAGGTACTCCAGAGCCTCTTCGCATCCGGCACGACCGAAGCAATAGTCTATCCAATCACCATCCTTGCCCTGGATATAGTGAGGCTCCCACCAATCGGCAGCAGTGTTCTCAAGTACCGATTGAAGATCAGCCTCCAACGTCGTCTCGTCAGACCCGGGCGGGGCGTGGTGATCGATCCACTTGTTTCTCGCGTCTTCATTCGATTTCTTATTTGCATCTCCAGACTCCGCACCGTAGCCGCCATTGCGACACTGGAGGTCACAATTCCGGGCATCCTCGGGCTTCATCCCCTTTGGCAGGACAAGGGGTTCAAGGCCGGTGGGATCACTCTTCAGGATTGGATTTCCGGCTGCGTAGGTGTAGCCGTTGGCAGCTTGTGGCTCGCTCAGGGTGAGCAGGGGATCGACAGATATGAAGCGCCCGGTGGTTGGGTCGTAGGCTCGAGCGCCGACATCGGTGAGACCCGTGGTCGCAGATTCCGACTTGCCGAGGAAACCATGGTTGTCCGGCCAGGTACCCGGTGTCGTGGTTCCGGCGCTCGTCGTCGCGGTGACCGGGCCGAGCGCGTTGCCATAGGGGTCCTGCGTCCGCCGGGTGACGGTGCCCGTGCTCGGCGTGTAGACGACTTGCATGGTTCCGTGCGGGTCGCCCGCCAGGTACACCGGATCGGCTCCTCCAGTGCGCATCGCGACGGTCTGGCCGTTGAAGGTGTAGTAGCGGGTGCCAGTGACGGTTCCAGTGGCGGCTTTGTAGGTGAGTTCTTGACCGGGGAGGAACAGTGTCGCGGAGCCAGGGTCGCGTCGGATGAGCTCATTGCCGTCTGCGTCATAGACATAGGACGTGTTGCCGGCCGGGGCGGCGACTGTAGCGAGCCGGTTCTCCTCGCTCCACGTCAGCGTCTGGTTCCCGTTTGGCAGTGCTCTGGTCAGCGTGTTGCCAGCCGGATCGTAGGTGTAGCTCGTGGAGCTCGCGCCGGTGGGTCCGGTTGTTGCTGTCGAGGTCAGCGAGGAGCGCTGCGCTGCGTCCGGGCCTGGATAGTTGTAGTTGGTTGTGGTGTCACCCGTGGTTCCTGGTACGGCGTGCTTGACCTGCGTAGTGCGCAACCCGGTCGGGTCGAAGGTCCAGGACAGCCAGTAGGGGTTGGCTCCGCCGACGTTGCTGGCGTTCGGCGCGGCGGCGCAGTTGTCAGTGGCCGTCCAGGCCTGGTTCAGCCGGTCGAGGCTGTCGTATCCGTAGCACTGGGTCCTCGCCGGTGATCCGGCTCCGCCCTGGACGTTGACCGAGCGAGTCGGGTTTCCGAACGGGTCGTAGAAGTACTGGACGTCGTCGAGTTGCGGCGTGGCGAGCTGGGCCGAGAAGTTCGCGTGGGTCAGGCGCCGGGTTTGCGGGTCGTAGTCGTAGGTGAGCGCGCTACTGCTGCTGAAAAGGCCGAGGTTGTAGCGAAGTGGCTCGCCATACGGTGTGTAGGCGGCGGATTCGACGTAGCTGTTGTACCCGATGCTCGAGCTGGGCTTGCCGAGGGAGTCGTAGGCGGTGCCGATCCACTCGCCGGGCAGTCCGCCTCCGGGGGCGGGCAGCATCGAGGCGAGTTTGCCTGGGTCGTTCCACTCGAAGCGGGTGGTGTAGGTGCCGGCCAGCCCTGTCTCCGAGGCGGGAACCTGGACGCTCATACTCGTCGGGTTGCCTTGCCCGTCGTATCCGCCGTAACCGACGAGGTAGTTGCCCTGCGGGGTGTACCGCGTGGAGTAAGTGAGCTTGCCCTTCTGCACCGTGTCATAGACCCAGGAGGAGAGCTTGGTGCCGGCCAGAGACCCCGAGTACTCGGCAGTCTTCCGGCCGACATTGTCGTAGGTGAACGCGAGCGTCTGGCCACGGCTGTCGGTCGTGGTGGTCACCTGGTTGGCGATGTCGTAGGTGTACTTCGTGGTGCCGGTGGCCGGATCGGTGGCCTGGATCTTGTTGCCGAGGAGGTCGTAGCTGGTGGTCCAGACGTTGCCACCGGGATCGGTGATCTTTGCGAGCTGTCCCAGTGGCGTGTAGGCGTGCAGTGTCGACTGATACGCACCACCGGATACAACACTTCCGTTCACCGTCGGCGGTGCCGTGTACTGGCGCGTTTCGACCGTATTGCCTCGGACGTCTGTGAGGGTTGCAGTGGTGACGCCGCCTGGCGGCGGGAACATGGTGGTGCGGTCTCCGCCGTAGAGCGACCTGGTGTGCCACGTCGCGTTGAGGCCGTTGTACGCCGCCATGTCGACGACCCGTCCCGCGCCGTCGTAGCTGTTGATCGTGCGGCTGTTCACGGCAGAGTCAGCGACCGAGATCAGTGTGGTCGACGGGGCTCCGTCGGTGTAGTAGCGGTCGTTGGTGGTGACGGTCCAGCCGTGGGAGTCGTAGAAGGAGTCGGTGACGGTGCGCCCGCCGCCTTCGGCCGCGGTTTGCACCTGTCGAAGTTGCCCGATCGCGTCGTAGATGCCGATCGAGGTCAGGTAGTTGTGGGTCGTGCCGTTGAAGATGAGGGTATTGGTGGTCACCGCAAGCGGTGCGTTCGGCGCCAGCTGGTAGGCGTAACTGGAGGAGGCCGGGGCATTGGCGGCCTTCGAGTGGCCTGGAAGCCACACCGCGGTCAATCGGCCGAGGGCGTCGTAGGTCGCGTCCGTGCGGTGGTTCGCGATGTCGACGGTCGCCGTGGTGACTCCACGGCCTGGGTCGATCGTCGTGGTGCTGGTCTGGTTGAGTGCATTGGTGCTTGCGGTCTGGGTGAGCACTCCTCCGCTCGTGGGCGTGTAGGTGAGCTTGGTGGTGCGATTGAGGCCGTCGGTCGTGGTGAGGGGACGGCCCGAGCTGTCGAACGTTCCGGTGCCGGTGGTTGCGAAGGTCAAAGCACCGTTGTTGTTGACGGTCGCCGTGTCGACTCGGGTGGGGTCACCTGGGCCGGACAGGGTGCCGAGGGTGGCGGCGTTGTCGTAGAACGTTCGGACGTCGGAGAGGATCGGAGCGGGTGTCGCACCAGAGGCTGGGCACACCTGCTGCGAGGTTATGGTCTCCGCGACGCGAGTGCGGATCCAGGAAGTGGTGTTGTCGGCGTAACTGGTGGTGGTGCAGACGTCCGGGACGCCGTCCCCGGAGTCAGTCTTCCTGATCTCGCGTCCGGCACTGTCGAACTGGTAGGTCGTGCTGGCGGTTCGCACTCCGCCGGCCGCGAGATCGGTCAACGAGCGAGTCCTGCTCACTCCCACGAGCGTGGCTGTCAACGCGTTGAGACCCGGACGCCCGCGAGTAGCGGTCGTTCCGATCTTGACCGGGTCTGTGATCGTGCTCGAGAGCCGCGGGCCGTTGATCCCGTTGAAGGTTTGAACTTCTCGAGTCATGCTCGCGAACGCGTTGTCGTCCGGGATCGACTCGCCGAGTGAGTTGGTGACAGAGGCGACCCGGGTGCCGTTGGGCAACGTGTCGCCGTTCATGCCGCGGAAGTAGGTCGTCCTGGTCAGGGTGAGGACATCGGCGCGGCCATTGGTGTTGTTGGCCGAACTTCCGGTGCTGACGTCGACCTGACCATAGCCGCGGAATTGGCCGTATGTGCGGTTGGCGGGCTTGACGACCTCGTTGTCGTCGAAGTGCCAGGCCGGGGCGCCGACGTAGGTGTAGCTAGTGCGCTGTGTGGGAGACAGCGCGTGTGGTTCTTGCACTTGGACGCTGGTGGTGACGTACTTGTGGAAGTAGTCGAGGGTGGGGTCGGTCTGATAGGGGAAGGTCCAGTAGACCGGGAAGCACCTTTTGGTGTTCTGCGCCGGATCGGCTGGGACGTTGGTGGACGTGCACTCCGGCTGGCTGTATCCCACCTGGATGGCTTGGCCGGTTTCCGCGGTGATGTTCGTGAGCCGCCAGCGGATCATGGGCGGCTGGTTGTTGTACCCGGCGACCCGGTTGTCCATCATCTGCCCGGCGAAGGTCACCGGAGGCAGTGCGATCGAGCTGCCGGTCGCGGTGTATCCGGTGCGGGTGATGGAGTTGAGCCACAGGGCGGCGTCGCCGGATTCGGAGAACTGCTGTGCCAGGTCGTAGGAGTCGACCTTCGTGTAACCGGAGCCGTTGTAGTACTGCGTGGTGATGTTGGTCAGTCGCTTGGTCGACCAGAACGTCGGGGCGTGGTTGTTGCAGACCGCGCCGGGTAGACATTGCTGGTCCTGGGGGGTGTCCGGCCAGGACTTCGCGTTGTCGGTGGTGAACTGCGCCGGATCACAGGTGATGGCGCCGGAAGGGATGCAGCGCTCGGCGATGGCGAATCGGACCTGATCGGGCGCGGGCTGGGCGTAGATGGTGCCGTTCTCATTGCGCAGACCGTAGTCGATGTGGTCGAGCGTGCCACCCCGAATGTAGGCGACGCCCGTGGTGCCGTTGTTTGCCCCGTAGTGGTTGCTCTCGGTGTTGTAGTAATAGGTCGCGACATTGCCGTGGGTGTCTTCGACGTAGTCGAGGTTCCAGCGCCACGCCTGGGTGCAGGAGGACGCGGCGAACCCAGTGGCGTTGTAGCAGGGGTCGCCGGCGTGTGCGCCGTAGACGGGAACGGTCCAGGTGGAGTTGGTCGCGGGCTGGTTCGTGCGTCCCGGCCCGATGTGGCGGCCGAAGAAGTACTGGGTGCCGTCCGGCGTGGTGACCTTCCAGTACTCACCGTTGAGTGCGCCATTGGCGCCGCCGGTGAGCAACTCGACACGGCTACCGCTGTCGTTGGCAGCACGCCAGGTTCCAGTCGCGTCGTCGCGGACCAGTTCGACGGTGCTGCCGCCGAGGTTCATCGTGACGATCTGACCCGCCCAGCACAGGTCGCTGGTCTGCTGCGCTGTCGGCAGGGCGGTGTCGTCCGAGCAGACCCGGTAGGTGCGCTCGACGTATCCCGGCGAGTAGTCCCAGCCCTCGCCAACCCACGACACCTGGTTGTTCGTGGCCGAGGTGTGCCCGTCGATGGCGGACGAGTCGTAGGACAGCGAGATCGACGGGGCCACGCTGCCCGCGGCGGCGGGAGGGACCGTAATCGGGTACGTCCAGGTGAAAGCCCCGGAGCCGCCCGACACCGCCCACGTTCCTGACGGGTTGAGGGAGGATGCGGTGAAGGTGCCGTTGGATCCGCTCGGGCTCGCGGCAGTTGCCAGGACGACCGTGCTTCTGCTGGTGCCGTCAGCCGGGTTGGGACGCGCCGCCCTGCTGTTCGCCGGCGCAACGGGTTCGAAGGCAACGTCCGCTGTGACGACGTTGGCGGCCGCGTTGTTCGTCGAGGACGGGACCGGTGTCTGCACCTGGCACGACGGGACGCTCGGCGTAGTGAGGACACATGCGGGCAACTGGACCAACCTGGCGCGTGCCCCGAAGTCGCCGGTGAGACCGCGGAAGCTCGAGTAGTCGACGCCTACAGAGAGGGTGCTTGCGTCATTTGGGTGTTCGGGGGTCACGGAAAACAAGACCCCGGCGACACCTGCCTGCCGGGCCAATGCCGGATCGGCGACGTGGACCTTGACCGGCCCAGCACCCGCGTCGGCCGACTCCGCGCGGACAGGGAGATTGCCGGCCGTGGCCGGCTTGCCCTTGGGGCCCGCCTTGAGTGTGGCGTCTCCGCCGGCCGGCAGTATGGCCGCCGGCTTGGCTGCAGGTGGTTGCGCTGGCGGAATCGCGTTCTTCAGCTGGACGGTGCTGTGGGGGATCTTGGGGGTGACGGGGAGTGGTGGAAGCCCGCCGGGTTCCACGGCCGCCGTCGCCGGCGTCGACAGCACGGTCGCGACGAGCGCCAGCACGAAGCCGAGAATGCCGGCCACGCGAGCCCAGCGAATTCTCTTTCCGCGCACTCTTCCGGCCTCGCGACGCAATGGATTTGCCATCGGACCCCTCTTTACGCCGAACAGACGAATGCGGCGAACAATGGAGCCGGGCTCGCCGAAACTAGTGATCTTCAGAGCCGCCTGAGATGTTACAGCTCGTTATGAATCCGTGTCCAAACCGGGCAAACGTCCCGCCTAACTCGGACAACTAGCGCTAAATGGTACGTAACAGACAGTTGGCGAGAGTAGATCACAGCTCTCCCATGATTCACTCTTTCGGCCGTAGGAAAGCCCGTTCGTGACAGTTAGCGTGTCAAAGCTGTCTTTTCTCTGGCAATTCGACGCCTCTGGGGAACCCATGAAAAAGCGCGTGATGAAAGACCCTGCGCGAAGAAGACGACTTCCGGTCAGGATTCTCATCAGTGCGCTTTCCTCGGCTCTCGCTGTCGGTCTCCTGTCGCCCGTGGCGGATGCGAAGGAGCCGTTCAACCCGGCGGCGCCGCCGCCCGCCCCGGCGAATCCGCCGGCTCAGACCTTGCCGACCGAGCTTCAGCCGGTCACCCCTGTGGACGAGGGCGCACCTCCAGCACCGACACTGGATCCCCCGGACGCCCCGGTCACTGCTCCGACCGCGTCAGACGAGGCCGTCCGGACGGGAAACCCAGTGGAGGTCACCGAGTACACGACCGGGACCCGCCAGGTGCTGGCTAATCCCGATGGCACGTTCACCTCGACGACCAACCGCGTTCCCGTCCGGGCCAAGAAGAACGGCACCTGGGTCCCCATCGACACCACGTTGCACCCCACCGCGCAGGGCACTCTCGCGCCGGCGGCGACAGCGGAGAACGTCGCGTTCTCGGGCGGCGGAGACGCCCCGCTGATCACCTTGACCGAGGGCGACGGACGGCTGACGTTCTCTTGGCCGGAGAGCCTGCCGGTGCCGCACGTAGACGGCGCCACGGCGACGTACGCCGACGTGTTTCCCGGCGTGGATCTACGGCTGACCGCGGAAGCCAGCAGCTACTCGCAGGTGCTGGTGGTGCACGACGCAGAGGCCGCGGCCAACCCCGCCCTGACCGACCTGCACCTTACCGCCACCGCTACCAACCTCACGCTGAGCGCCGACCGCAACGGCGCCCTCGTCGCCACCGACGCGGCCGGCGCCGTAGTTTTCCGCGGCGCGACACCGTTGATGTGGGACTCCACCCATGATCCGAGCGCGGGCCTGCCGCCCAGCGCCACCGATCCCGGCACCGGTCACATCACCCCGATTCCCGCCTCGGCCACTCCGGTGACGAGCGCCTCCGCTCGCGCCGCCACAGCGTCCTCGACGGTCGATGTCGTGATCAACCCTGAGACGGACGCGCTGACCGGTCCCGACGTCACCTACCCCGTCTACATCGATCCGTCGATGAGCCGAGGTGAGGAGTTCTGGGTCGAGGTCACGGCCAACGGGTGGTACTACATCAACCAGAACCAGCTCGCCCAGGTCGGGTACTGCGGCAGTTGGGCCGGATGCAACGGCCTGACCATCGCACGCTCCTACTTCCGCATGGGTACACAGGACATCGCAGGCCGTCCCAACGGCCGCGTTGCGACGGTGTTCAGCGCCCAGTTCTACGCGAACCAGGTGTGGGGCGCGCACAACTGCGTCGCCGAACCCGTTGACGTCAACCTTGCCGGTGTCATCGACGACAACACGCGGTGGCCCGGACCCGAAGGGCCCTTCATCAACCGGCAGTTCTCCGCCGCCGGAACCAACTGCGGCGGCCCGAACAACGTCATCTTCGACGTCACCTCAGCCGCACAAACCGCTGCCGACAACGCGTGGCCCAACCTCACGCTCCAGCTGCGCGCGCCGGACGAGGGCAACCAGTACCAGTGGAAGCAGTTCGCCAACAACCCCACTCTGGTGGTCAACTACAGCTACCCGCCCAACCCGGCCACCGGTCTTGCCGTGTCCAACGCGGTCAACTGCAACGGGCGTGTCTACACCTCCGACGCGCGACCGACCCTGACGGCGACCGCGACCGACAACAACAACCCGCCGCTCAACCCACAGCTCTGGTTCGACCTCTTCAACGGCGCGGGCACCTCCACGGTCGCCACCGGCGGCCCCATCACCATCGCCTCCGGAACCACCGGCCGGTGGACCGAACCGGTCTCATTGGCCAGCGGTGACTACAAGTTCCGGGTCAATGTCTCCACGAACGTCGGCAACACCAACCCCGCCAGTCACGAGATCTGGGCCGGCGCCTACAGCCCGTGGTACAGCTTCACCCGCCTCGCCCCACCGACACAGACCCCGTACATCAACAGCTACGACTACCCCAGCAACTACTGGGGACAGCCGAGCAACAATCCCGAAACCGTGTACTTCTCCGCGAACGGGGCGTCCAACATCGCCGGCTTCACCTGGACACTGTCCGGTGCCGGCACCGAGTCCGCACCGATCACCACCGACTGCAACTACACCAAGAACTTCGGCACCAACGGCGGTTACATCGCCGCCGACTCCACCGGGTGGGCCGCACTCGTGCTACCGACCGGACTGAGCGTCGGCTACCACACCCTGTACGTGCGCAGCTTCGACCACGCACACAACCTCTCGCCCGAGTCCCAGCCCTACACGTTCTACGTCGCGCCGCCGGTCGCCGGCGTGGGTGGCTGGTTCGAGGCCGAGAACCTGCCCGTCAGCCAGCCGGCCGGCCAGAACATCACGGTCGGCGCGCAAGGAAACTGCTGTGGCCTGTCTTGGTCGGGTGGCAAGCAGCTGTGGTTCCAGGGAAACGCAGCGGGACAGAGCTTCACGCTCACGCTGAACGCGCCCACCACCGCCAACTACGACCTGGCCGTCAACCTCACGAAGGCGCCCGACTACGGGAAGTTGACCTTCACCCTCGACGGGAAATCGCTGGGCCTGCCCAGCGCCACACCGGTCGACGCATATAGCTCAACGGTCGTCACGCGATACCAGAGCCTGGGCGGCGCCTACCTCACCGCAGGAACCCACACGCTGAAGATCACCGTGGCGGGCAGCAACCCGTCCTCCACCGGCAGCCGATACATGGCCGGGATCGACAACGTGTTCCTCAGGCCCAGCAACCAGATCGACGTGGAATCTCCGCAGCTCGCCCAAGCGGCCGCCGCCCCCGGCAGCACCATCACACCGGCTCCTGAGGCCAGCAACAACGGCTCGAGCTGGCGGGGCGGCGCGCAACTGCTCTACCCCGCGACGGCGGTGAACCAGGCTTTCACTCTCACCGTGACAGCCCCGGTCGAAGCCGACTACGCGCTCGGCGTCAACCTGACACAGCGTGCGAACTACGGCCAGCTCTCGTTCGTGCTCGACGACTCCATCGTGCTCGGGGACACCAAGACGACCCCGGTCGACACCTACAGCGCCGCGAGCACCTGGACCTACCGGCCGCTCGGCGGTGTGCACCTCACCGCTGGAACACACGTCCTCACGGTCACGGTCGTGGGCAAGAATCCGAGCTCCAGCGGCTACCAGGCCGGCATCGACTACCTCACCCTCGCCACCATCAACAACGTCACCGCCGCCAGCTTCTCCGCGGCGATGAACAACGACGGCATCGCGATCGACAACACCACCCCCGCCAACCTCGACCTGTGGGGCGGCAACGCCCTCTCCAGCGCGGCAATGAACGCCGCCGGCCTCGCACCCGGGGCGAATGTGACCGTCAACGGCGCAACCTTCACGATGCCCGCCTCCAACGGCGGCTACGACAACGTGATTGCCGCCGGGCAGACCATTCCCTTCCCCGCCGGGCAGCAGATCAAGGCCAACGCGGTCGGCCTGCTCGCGGCCAGCACCTGCGGGACCAGCCCGGCGGCCGGAGCGGTCATCACCTACACCGACGGCACAACCAGCAGGCCGACGGTGCCGTCGGTGCCGGACTGGGTCTACGGCGACGGCAACTCGGCAACCACCGTGCTGTCCTACATCGACAACGAGAACGGCATTCCAATGAGCGGCCGGGCCGGCAAGCTCTACACGATCTTCCTGCCCGCCGATCCGACCAAGACCGTCCAGAAGGTCACTCTGCCCTACACCGGCACCGGGATGCTCACCGAGACCTGCAACACAGGTGACCCCATCACCGCCGCACTGCACGTCTTCGCCATGGCACCACGACCGGCGTCCGGCGGTCCGATCCCTGCTGGAGCATCCGGGTGGCTCGGGTCCTGGGCCGCGCCCGTCGACTCCGCGGTGGTTCCCCCCGGCGGCGCGGGGTTCGGCAACCAGACGATCCGCATGATCGTCCGCCCGAACGAGACAGGCGCCAAAGCCCGGATCCGGCTGTCCAACACCGGGGCAGGCATGGCCTCACCGCCGCAGCTGACAACTGCGACCGTCACCATCGACGCCGCGACCATCGCCGCTCAGTCGGGAACCACTGGCAGCGGTGCGGGCACGCTCGCCGCACCGGTCTCGCTCACCTTCGCGGGCAACACGAGCGTCACCCTCCCGGCTGGCGGCGAAGTCCTCAGCGACCCTGTCGACTTCCCCGCCACAACCGGCGGAAGCGGCAATCTCGTCGTCAGCCTCCACCTTCCCAATCCAGTTCCCCAAGCACCGGTCCACACCGCGGCCAACGCCCCTACCTACCTCGCCAACGGCAACACCACCACCGACACGTCCGGCACCCCTTACACGACCACATTGACCAGCGACTTCTACCTGACCGGTCTCGAGGTCACGACCACCGACCCGACGGCCGGGACCGTCGCCATCCTCAGTGACCAGACCGCCGCCGTCGGCGCCCCCACCGCCGGCCGGACCGACCAGAGAACCTGGGTCGACTGCCTCCCGGGCATCCTCGGGGCGAGCCTGCCCGGCAGCGTCGTGAACATCAGCCGGGCCGGCATGCCCGCCCGCAACTGGTGGAAGCTCGCCGACGGCACCGGCACCACCGCCGGCGACTCCGCCGGACTGCACCCCGCCACACTGGGCGGCGGGGTCACCTGGAACCCGACCGGCGCCGGCAGTTCCGCCGGAAGCGCGCAGTTCGACGGCACGAGCGGCGCGATCACCACCTCCGCGGTGCTGAACACCGCGCGCAGCTTCACCGTCTCCGCCTGGGTCAAGCTCGACACCAACGCCACGACCCAGACCATCGTCAGCCAGGACGGCGGCCAGAACAGCGGCTTCTCCCTGCAGTACGACAAAGCCAACGACCGGTGGGCCTTCACCCGGGTCATCGACGACACCGCCAACTCCGCCGTCGTCCGCGCCCTGTCCAAGGCCGCCCCGCAGACCGGGACCTGGACCAATGTGGTCGGCACCTTCGACGCCAGCACGCAGGCCATGACCCTCTACGTCAACGGCGCGTATCAGAGCAGTGTCGCCACCACCACGTCGCCGAACTTCAGCGGCACGTTCGCCATCGGCCGTGGCAAGGCGGCCGGAGCCGCCGCCAACTACCTCGACGGCGCGATCTCCGACGTCCGCGTCTACCAGAACGCGTTCAACGGTCTCGACGTCACCGCTCTCTGGGACGGCCCAGCGGCACAACAACCGAACCCGACCCCCGGCGCACCCAGCGCCTTCACCGTCGGCAACACCAGCGGCAACGGCGGCCAGCTCGTGCCCGGCAGCTCGAACACCGCCCTCAACCAGGCACTACTCGCCCAACCCAACCTCCGGACCGTCATCATGTCCCTCGGTGCCAACGACATCCTCAACAACGAGCCTCTCACCGAAATCGAAGCGAACCTGCTCAGCCTGTTCAACAGCAACCCCAGCAACGGCTACTCACTCAAGCGCAGCTTCCGGCCTGACGGCACGCCCCTGCACGCCATCATCACCACCATCCCGCCACTCGGACTGACCACCGCCGACCCGCGGGAAGCCCTGCGCGTCGCTCTCAACAACGACATCCGGGCCAACTTCACCCGCTTCGGCGCCGACGAGTACGTCGACCTCGATCAGGCCGTTGCTGACACCGCCGGCAACCACCCCAACCAGATCAACCCCGCCTACCTGACCAACAACCAGCCCAACGCGGCGTACTACCAGGCGCTGGCCCAAGCCATCGCCGACGCCGTCGACAACTTCCCACCGAGCGCCACCCTCTGACCAGTACGCTGCCCATTCACCGTGATGGGCACGGAAACCACACCCCCGGAGCAGCATGAAGAGCCGAGTTCGCCGAGCCGCTGTCGCCGTCATCGGAGTTTTCGCCCTCACCGGCTGCTCCGGGGCGACCGGCACACCTCCCGCCGAGCAACATGCAGCGTTCGCTCCACGCTTCGACGGTCTCTACGCCGGCCGGATCTCCGTCGACCCCAACCGCGTCGAACTGATCCGCTACTTCCCCAACGGGGACGCCTACGAAGCCAACATCCACAACGTCAGCGACCCCGACGAAAAACTCGAGTCGATGATCACCACCTACCGCGAACTCCTCCGCCCCGGCGGCGGCAAAGACCTCGGCCCGTGGAAGTACAACGCAGACGGCAGCTTCACCGCGACCAGCTACCTCGCCCCCGTCACCGCCACCATCTCCAACTTCACCCCCGACGCGTTCGACGTCCACCTCGACAGCCGCGTGCCCCGGTACGTCGCCACCGTCCACCTCACCTTCTCCCCTGACCGGTGA
>NZ_JBHZEN010000057.1:0-63849 GCF_050958625.1 Amycolatopsis sp. 3B14 | reverse complement strand
CGACGGGATGACCACCCAGCTTCTCTTTTGTTGCTTGGCGTGTTGTGGCTGCTGCCCAAATGGCCAGTCCGATCAGCGGCAGCGCCGCGCCGAACAGGGTCGGGCCGGCCCAGCCGAATGCGTCGTAGAAGCTTCCCGCTACTGCCGACGCTACCGCGCCGCCCACGAAGATCGTCGTCATGAACACCGTGTTGATGCGGGCCCGCGCGTCCGCCCGCAGGCCGTAGATTTCCCGCTGCGAAAGGACCTGGTGGCCCTGCACGGCGAGGTCGAGCACCACGCCGGCCAGCGCCAGCGCCACCACCGATCCCGCGCCCAGCCACGCCACGACCATCGCGACCGCGGCCAGGGCCAGTGCGATTCCGCTGCCGATCCCGCCGTGCCCGCGGTCGCCCAAGCGCCCTGCCAACGGGGCGGCCGCCGCGCCGGCCGCGCCCACCAGTGCGAACACCCCCACCTCGGTCTGCGTGAGCCCGTGCCGCCCGACCAGTTCGAACGCCACCGACGTCCAGAACGCCGAGAACGCCCCGAACATCAACGCCTGGCACACCGCCCGGCGCCGCAACGCGGGTTCCTCCCGGGCCAGTGTGAGGATCGACCGCATCAACCGGGCATAACCCTCGTCGTGCGTCGGGCGGCGGTGGGGCAGCATCCGGCGCGCCGCGACCGCCACCACCAGCATCAGCACCGCCGACACGAAGTAGATCGTCCGCCACCCGAACGCCCCCGCGACCAGGCTGGACAATGTCCGCGCCAGCAGGATCCCCAGCAGCAGACCGGTCATGACCGTGCCGACGAACCGGCCGCGCTGCTCCTCCGGCGCGAGGTGCGCGGCGAACGGGATGAGGATCTGCGCCACCACCGACGTCACGCCGATCAGCACCGACGCCGCCAGGAACACCCCGAACACCGGCGCCACGGCCGCGACCACCAGCGCCAGCGCGGTGAACACCAGCGTGCGCGACGCCAGCGCCCGGTTCTCCACCAGGTCGCCGAGCGGCATCAGCAACGCGAGCCCGGCCGCGTAACCCAGCTGCGTCAACGTCACCACCAGTGCGGCGCTGCCCTGGCTCACCCCGAACGCGGTCGCGATCTCGGCCAGCAGTGGCTGCGCGTAGTACAGATTGGCCACCGTGGCGCCGCACGAGAACGCGAGCACCACCATGATCAGCCGCAGGTTGCGGATTTCCGGCATGACAGTGCGGACACCACACACGGCCAGTGCATTCCCGGTGTGAGACCGTTCACCCGGGAAACCCGGCAAACGAGTCCTAAGCGGACCGCACCCGCAGCCCGTCGAAGGCCACGGCCGCCACCGTCTCCGCCAGCTCGTCGCCGCTCTGCCCGCCGCGCGGCCGGTACCACTCGATCAGCGAGTTGACCATGCCGAACAACAGGCGCGCCGCGGTCGGCGGATCGATGTCCGGCCGCAGGTCGCCCTCGTCGACGGCCTTGGTGACCAGTTCGGACACGATGTGGTCGAACTCACGACGACGGGCCAGCGCGTCCCGCTCCACCTTCGTGTTGCCGCGCACCCGCAGCAGCAGCGTCACGAACGGCAGCCGGTCCACCAGCACCCGGACACTGCCGCGCACCAGGTACTCCAGCCGGTCCACCGCGCGCCCGTCGACCGAATCCAGCTCGGCCACGATCTCGAACAGCCCGTCCAGCGCCCGGTTCACCGCCAGCCGCAACAACTCCTGCTTGCTCGGCACGTGGTGGTAGATGGCGGACTTGGTGATGCCGAGCTTGCGCGACAGGTCCTCCATGCTGGTGCCGTCGTAGCCGCGCTCGTTGAACAGCTTGACCGCGACCGCGAGCAGGGACTCCAGGTCGTAGCCCGGCCTGCCACGCCGGGCGGGCCGGGCCGGAGGTGCGGTCGTCATGACCCCAGTATCCCAAGCGGTCTCAGGCCGGCGGGCGCTGGTCGATCACGCGGCGCAGCTTGCCCATCGACCGTTCCAGTGTGTCCGGGTCGAGCACCTCCACGCCGACGCTGATCCCGACGCCGCCCTTGACCCGTGCCGCGATCTCCGCGGCGGCGCCGGAACGGCGGTCGGCCGGGGTGTCGTGCCGGGCCTCCACCAGCACCGTCAGGTGGTCCATCCGGTCCTTTTTGGTCAGCTTCAGCTGGAAGTGCGGCGCCAGGCCCTCGGTCGCGAGCACGATCTCCTCGATCTGCGTCGGGAACACGTTGACCCCGCGCAGGATGATCATGTCGTCGCTGCGGCCGGTGACCTTGTCCATGCGCCGGAACGCCGGCCGCGCGGTGCCGGGGCGCAGCGCGGTCAGGTCCCGCGTGCGGTAGCGGATGACCGGCATGGCCTGCTTGGTGAGCGAGGTGAACAGCAGCTCACCCGTCTCACCCTCGGCCAGCACGTTCCCCTCGACCGGGTCCACCACCTCGGGGTAGAAGTGGTCCTCCCAGATGTGCAGGCCGTCCTTGGTTTCCACACACTCCTGCGCGACACCCGGCCCCATCACCTCGGACAGGCCGTAGATGTCGACGGCGTGCAGGTCCATCCGCTGCTCGATCTCCCGCCGCATCTGCTCGGTCCACGGCTCGGCGCCGAAGATGCCCACCCGCAGCGAGGACTTCGCCGGGTCCAGGCCCTGGCGCTCGAACTCGTCCAGCAGCGTCAGCATGTACGACGGGGTCACCATGATGACCTCGGGCCGGAAGTCGGTGATGATCTGCACCTGCCGCGCGGTCATGCCGCCGGACGCGGGGATCGCGGTGCAGCCCAGCTTCTCCACGCCGTAGTGCGCGCCGAGCCCGCCGGTGAAAAGGCCGTAGCCGTAGGCCACGTGCACCTTGTGCCCCGGCCGCCCGCCCGCCGCGTAGATCGAGCGGGCCATCACCGTCGCCCAGGTGTCGATGTCGGCTTCGGTGTACCCGACCACGGTCGGCTTGCCGGTGGTGCCGCTGGAGGCGTGGATGCGGCGCACCTGCTCCTGCGGCACCGCGAACATCCCGAACGGGTAGTTGTCCCGCAGGTCGTGCTTGGTGGTGCAGGGGAACTTCGCCAGGTCCGACAGCTCGCGGCAGTCGTCCGGGTGCACCCCGGCCTCGTCGAACTTGCGGCGGTAGAACGGCACGTTCTCGTAGGCGTGCCGCAGTGTCCACTGCAGACGTTCCAGCTGGGTGGCGCGCAGCTCGTCGACGCTCATCCGCTCGGCGGCGGTCAGGTCGTCCGGCGCGGGCGCGGTGCCGAGGCGCTTCGCCTGGGGCACGTCGCTGTGCATGGTCGTCATGGGGGCCGGCTCCTCAGTTCTTCCCGATCGTGCGGCTGCGGCCGCGGAATTCGGCGATCACTTCGCGCCCGGCGCCGGTCTCGCGGTGCACCGTGACGTCGTAGATGCCGTTGCGCCCGTAACGCGTGCGTTCCTCGGCCGTGGCGATTAGGCGGTCGCCGAGGCGGGCGCTGGCGACGAACGAGATCTCGGCGCCCGCCGCGACCGTCACCGGGCCGTGGCTGTTGCACGCGCAGGCGAACGTCGTGTCGGCCAGCAGGAAGATGTACCCGCCATGGGCGATCGCGTGCCCGTTCACCATCTGCTCGGTGACCGTCATGCGGGCGACCGCCCGGCCACCGTCGGCTTCGACGAGTTCGATGCCGAGCGACTTCGACGCGACGTCGTCGGCGAACATCGCCTGCGCGGCTTGGGACACGGCAGCACTGCCTTCCGTCGTTACTGACCGAATGGACGGTTAATAATGTGCGTCCGGCCTCGGCACTGTCAAGACCCTTGGAACACCGGCTTCGACTTGCCCAGGAAGGCCTCGACGGCCCCGCGGTGGTCGTCGGTGAGCCCGAGCCGCGCCTGCGCTTCGCCTTCCAGGCGCAGGACTTCCGGCAGCGGCGCGCCCCAGGACGCGGCCAGCGCGCGCTTGGCCTCCGCGTAGGCGCGCGTGGGGCCCGCGGCCAGGCGGGCGGCCAGATCGGCGGCGGTGGCGGCCACCTCGTCGGCGGGCACGACGCGCCCGGCGATGCCCCACTCCGCGGCCTGCGCGGCGGTGAACGTCTCGCCGAGCAGGACGAGTTCGCTCGCCCTGGCCGCGCCGACGGCGCGCGCGAGCGTGGCGGACAGGCCGGAGTCGCAGGTCAGGCCGATGCCGGTGAACGCGGTGCCGAACTTCGCGGTGTCCGCGGTGACCCGCAGGTCGCAGGCGAGGGCGAACCCGAGCCCGGCGCCGACGCACGTCCCGTTGACCGCCGCGACCACCGGTTTCGGCATGGTCGCCAGCGTCGTGACGATCGGGTTGTAGTGCTCGTCGATGGTGGCGAACGCGGTCGCCGGGTCGGCGCGCAGCGCGTCGGCGTGCTCGGCCAGGTCCTGGCCCACGCAGAACGCCCGGCCGGTGCCGGTGAGCACGACGGCGCGGACCGAATCGTCCGCCGCCACCCGCTCCAGCGCGTCCCGCAGCTCGGTCTTCAGTTCGCCGGTGAGGGCGGGCCGGAGCATCGTCACGGTGGCCACGGCGCCTTCGCGGGAAACGGAAACAACTTCACTGGTGCTTTCGTCAGCCATGCCGAGACGCTACCATGACTTCCTGAACGTTCGGTTGGTTAATCCGGGGAAGCGAGGAACGATGGCCCAGCAGTCGACGAGGATGCTGCGCAGCTACGTCAGCGGCGGCTGGCGGACCGGGGAGGGCGAGGGGGCGCCCCTGCACGACGCGGTCACCGGCGCCGAGGTCGCACGGATCTCGTCCGCCGGCATCGACATGGCCGCCGCGCTCGACCACGGCCGCCGCGTCGGCGGGCCTGCCCTGCGCGAGCTGACCTTCCACCAGCGGGCCGCGCTGCTCAAAGCCGTGGCCTCCCACCTCCGCGAGCACCGCGACGAGCTGTACGAGCTGTCCGCCAAGACCGGCGCCACGCTCGGCGACTCGAAGTTCGACGTCGACGGCGGCATCGGCGTGCTGTTCGCCTACTCCGGCAAGGGCAAGCGCGAGCTGCCCAACGACACCGTCTACGTCGACGGCAACGTGGAGCCGCTGAGCAAGGGCGGCACGTTCCTCGGCCAGCACATCGCCACCCCGCTGCGGGGCGTCGCCGTGCAGATCAACGCCTTCAACTTCCCGGTGTGGGGGCCGCTGGAGAAGTTCGCCCCGGCGTTCCTCGCGGGCGTGCCGAGCCTGGTCAAGCCGGCCAGTCAGACCGCGTACCTGACCGAGCGCGTGGTCGAGCTGATCATCGAATCCGGTCTGATCCCCGAGGGCACGCTGCAGCTGATCTCCGGCAGCGCCGGCGACCTGCTGGACCACCTCACCGAGCAGGACCTGGTGTCGTTCACCGGGTCGGCGTCGACCGCGCAGAAGCTGCGCACGCACCCGGTGATCGTGCGCCAGGCTGTGCGGTTCAATGCCGAGGCCGACTCGCTGAACTGCTCGATCCTCGGCCCGGACGCGGGGCCCGGCACGGCCGAGTTCGACCTCTACGTCAAGCAGCTGGTCACCGAGATGACCGTCAAGGCGGGCCAGAAGTGCACCGCGATCCGCCGGGCGTTCGTGCCGGCCGAGCTGCTCGACGACGTGGCCGAGGCCGCCGCCGAGCGCCTGGCGAAGGTCAAGATCGGCAACCCCGCGGCGGAGGGTGTCCGCATGGGCGCGCTGGCCAGCCTGGAGCAGCGCGAGGAGGTCCGCCGCTCGCTGAAGGCGCTGCAGGACGCCTCCAGCGTCGTGTTCGGCGACCCGGAGCGGGTCGAGGTGGTCGACGCCGACGCCGAGCGCGGCGCGTTCATCTCGCCGGTGCTGCTCAAGGGCGACGCCGACCGCGCCGAGCCGCACGAGGTCGAGGCCTTCGGCCCGGTGTCCACGCTGATGCCCTACACCTCGGTCGAGCAGGTCATCGGCTACGCCGCGCGCGGCCAGGGCAGCCTCGCCGGGTCGGTCGTCACCGGCGACGCCCAGTTCGCCCGCGAGGTCGTGCTCGGCGTGGCGCCGTGGCACGGCCGCCTGCTGGTGCTCGACGCCGACGACGCGAAGGAGTCGACCGGCCACGGTTCGCCGATGCCGGGCCTGGTGCACGGTGGCCCTGGCCGCGCCGGTGGCGGCGAGGAGATGGGCGGCATCCGCGGCGTGCTGCACCACATGCAGCGCACGGCCGTGCAGGGCAGCCCGAAGGTTCTGTCCGCGGTCACCGGCCGGTGGGTCGAGGGCGCGCCACGCAACACCGAGGACGTGCACCCGTTCCGCAAGTCCCTGGCGGAGCTGAAGATCGGCGACTCGGTGGTGGCCGGGCCGCGCACCGTGACCCAGGAGGACGTGGACCATTTCGCCGAGTTCACCGGCGACACCTTCTACGCCCACACCGACCCCGAGGCGGCGGCTGCCAACCCGTTGTTCGGCGGCATCGTGGCGCACGGCTACCTGGTCGTGTCGTTCGCGGCAGGCCTGTTCGTCTCGCCCGAGCCGGGGCCGGTGCTGGCCAACTACGGCCTGGAGAACCTGCGGTTCCTGACCCCGGTCAAGCCCGGCGACGAGCTGACCGTGACGCTGACCGCCAAGCAGATCACCCCGCGCGAGAACGCCGACTACGGCGAGGTGCGCTGGGACGCCGACGTGACCAACTCCGCGGGCGAGTCCGTCGCCAAGTACGACGTGCTCACCCTGGTGGCCAAGGAGAATCGATGACTGCCATCCTCGACGAGAAGGACCTCGAACGGCACTTCGAGCACACCATCGAAAAGGACCAGCGGATCGAGCCGCGGGACTGGGTGCCGGAGGGCTACCGCAAGACGATGATCCGGCAGATCGCGCAGCACGCGCACTCCGAGATCATCGGCATGCAGCCGGAGGGCAACTGGATCACCCGCGCGCCGTCGTTGCGGCGCAAGGCGATCCTGCTGGCGAAGGTGCAGGACGAGGCCGGGCACGGGCTGTACCTGTACTCGGCCGCCGAGACGCTGGGCGCGGACCGCGCGGACCTGACCGAGAAGCTGATCAGCGGGCGGCAGAAGTACTCGTCGATCTTCAACTACCCGACGCTGACGTTCGCCGACGTGGGCGCGATCGGCTGGCTCGTCGATGGCGCCGCGATCTGCAACCAGGTGCCGCTGTGCCGGTCCTCGTACGGGCCGTACGCCCGGGCGATGATCCGGATCTGCAAGGAGGAGTCGTTCCACCAGCGGCAGGGCTACGAGCTGCTGATGACGATGATGAAGGGCACGCAGGCGCAGCGGGACATGGTGCAGGACGCGGTGAACCGGTTCTGGTGGCCGTCGCTGATGATGTTCGGCCCGCCGGACGCCGAATCGGCCAACACCGCGCAGTCGATGGCGTGGAAGATCAAGCGGCACACCAACGACGAGCTGCGTCAGCGGTTCGTCGACATGACCGTTCCGCAGGCCGAGGCGCTCGGCGTGACGCTGCCCGACCCGGAGCTGAAGTGGAACCCCGAGCGCGGGCACTACGACTTCGGCCAGGTCGACTGGGACGAGATGAAGCAGGTCGTCGCGGGCAACGGCCCGTGCAACACCGAGCGGCTGGCGCGGCGGCGGCAGGCGCACGAGGACGGCGCGTGGGTCCGCGAGGCCGCGGCCGCGCACGCGCGCAAGATGGCGGAGGCGAAGTGAGCAAGAGCGAGTGGCCGCTGTACGAGGTTTTCGTGCGTGGCAAGCGAGGCCTCAACCACGTGCACGTCGGGTCGCTGCGCGCGGCCGACGACCAGATGGCCCTGCACAACGCGCGTGACCTGTACACGCGGCGCAACGAGGGCGTCAGCATCTGGGTGGTCAAGGCCGCCGACATCACCGCGTCCTCGCCGGATGAGAAGGACCCGTTCTTCGCGCCGTCCGGCGACAAGGTGTACCGGCACCCGACGTTCTACGACATCCCCGACAACGTTCCCCACATGTGAGCTGATGATGTCCTTTGACAACGCCTACGAGGCTTTGATCGACGCTCACGACGACTCGCGGTGGGCGTTCGGCACCGGGTTCGAGGACCCGCTCGCCGGGGTCGACACCTCGGTGCCGTCCGGTGTGGACGGTGATGACCTGGCGCGGTACTGCCTGATGCTGGGCGACGACGCCCTGGTGTTCTCGCACCGGCTGCAGCAGTGGTGCACCCGCGCGCCCGAGCTGGAGGACGAGGTCGCGATCGCCAACATCGGCCTCGACCTGCTCGGCCAGGCGCGGCTGCTGCTGGCGCGCGCGGGCAAGGCCGATGGTTCAGACCGCGGCGAGGACGACTACGCGTTCTTCCGCGACGAGCACGAGTTCCGCAACGTCCGGCTCGCGGAGCTGGAGCGCGGCGACTTCGGGCAGCTGATCGCGGTGCTGCTGGTGTTCTCGACCTGGCGGCTGGCGCTGTTCCAGCGGCTGCGGTCGTCGGTGGACCCGGTGCTCGCCGCGATCGCCGACAAGGGCGTCAAGGAGCTGACCTACCACCGCGACTACGCGGCGCAGTGGGCCGTGCGGCTCGGTGACGGCACCGCGTTCTCGCACGAGCGGATGCAGGCCGGGCTGGACGGGATCTGGCCGTTCGTGGACGAGCTGTTCGTGCCGCACGAGACCGAGTCGCGGCTGGCCGCGGCCGGTGTCGCGGTCGACCCGGCGTCGGTGCGCGAGGAGTTCGACGACGTGCTGGCGCAGGTGTTCGCCGCCGGTTCCCTGTCCCGCCCGGAGATCGCGGGCAAGGCCGGGGTCAACGGGCAGACCGGACGGGGCGGCCGGCACACCGAGGCGATGGGCTACCTGCTGGCCGAGCTGCAGAGCGTCGCCCGCGCCCATCCGGAGGCGACATGGTGAGCGCCCGCGCCGTCGCGGAAACGGTCCGCGATCCCGAGCTGCCCATGCTGACGCTGGCCGACCTCGGCGTGCTGCGCGAGGTGTCCGAACAGGACGGTGCGGTGACGGTGTCGATCACGCCCACCTACACCGGGTGCCCGGCGATGGACACCATGCGCGACGACCTGGTGCACGCGCTGCAGGGCGCCGGCTACTCGCGCGTCGAGGTCCGCACGGTGCTGCAGCCGGCCTGGAGCACCGACTGGATCAGCGAGCGAGGGCGCCGGGCGCTGGCCGAGGCGGGTATCGCGCCGCCGGGCAGCGCGCCGCGACGGCCGTCCGGGCCGGTCCCGCTGACGCTGAGCCCGCCGGTGCGCCGGGTGTCCTGCCCGCGGTGCGGGTCGGCGGACACCGAGCTGGTGTCGGAGTTCGGCGCCACCGCCTGCAAGTCGTTGCTGCGCTGCCGGTCCTGCGACGAACCCTTCGAGCACGTCAAGGAGATCTGAGGTGACCGCGAGCACCAAATCGAGGCTGCGGGGCGACTTCCACACGCTGACCGTGGCCGAGGTGACGCCCCTGTGCGACGACGCCGTCGCGGTCACCTTCGACGTGCCGGAGGAGCTGGCGGAGGCCTACGCGTTCCGCGCCGGGCAGTCGCTCACGCTGCGGCGGACGATCGACGGGCGCGAGGAGCGCCGGTCGTACTCGATCTGCTCACCCGAGGGCAGCAAGCCGCGCATCGGGGTGCGCGAGGTGCCGGACGGGCTGTTCTCGACGTGGCTGGTGCACCAGGTGCGGCCGGGCGACGAGATCGAGGTCGGCACGCCGACCGGGAACTTCACGCCCGACCTGTCGGTGCCGGAGCACCACGTGCTCATCGCGGCCGGCTCGGGCATCACGCCGGTGCTGTCGATCGCGGCGACGGTGCTGCGTGACCCGGCGGCGACGGTCACGGTGCTGTACGGCAACCGCCGCACGGACACGGTGATGTTCGCCGACGAGCTGGCCGACCTGAAGGACCGCTACCCGGACCGGCTCGAGCTGGTGCACGTGCTGTCCCGCGAGCCGCGCGAGGCGGAGCTGTTCACCGGACGGCTCGACGGCGAGAAGCTGTCCGCGTTGCTGGCGCTGTTCCCGGACGTGTCGGCGGTCGGGCACTGGTGGCTGTGCGGGCCGTTCGGGATGGTCACGGTGGCGCAAGAACGGTTGCGTGCCGCCGGAGTGCCGTCATCGCGGATCCACCAGGAACTGTTCTATGTGGACGACGTGCCGCCGGAGCCGGTGCGGCACGAGGAGAAGCCGCTCGACGGAGTCGTCACCCAGGCGACGATCATCCTCGACGGCCGCGCCACGACGCTCGCTGTGCCGCGGGACGTGCCGGTGCTGGACAGCGCTCAGCGCGCGCGGCCGGATCTGCCGTTCGCGTGCAAGGGCGGCGTGTGCGGCACGTGCCGGGCGAAGGTGACCGCCGGGGCGGTGGACATGCGCCGCAACTTCGCGCTCGAGGAGAGCGAGGTCGCCGACGGGTTCGTACTGACCTGCCAGTCGCTGCCGGTGTCCGACGCGCTCACGGTCGACTTCGACGTGTGATCGGCACCGCCTTCGCCGCGGCGGCCAGTGACCCCGCCGCGGCGAAGGCGAGCACGATCGCCAGAACGCCGGACAACCACACCGACATGGCGAGTGCCAGGTAGACCTGCACCGCCGCGGTCGCCGCGAACACCGCCGTCAGGACAAGCCAGACCGGACGGTCGGTGACCGGAGTCTTGGACTGGCCCAAACTCACTGCGAAACCCCTCCCGCGATCTTTCGGATACCCCTGGTATCGCCAATTGGGCCGTCCGGGTTACCGCTGGGCACCATCCGTGACGTTGTCAACATTTGCCAGTCGGCGCGCTTCCCGCGGCGGACTTGCTGCGTGGAGTGGCCGAGCCATTGCCGAGAGTGCGCAGCCCCAGCCCCGTCACCGCGTGACGCCGTTCACCCGGCCGGGCGGAGCGGTTCATCCGGCTCGTGGACAATCATGCCGTGACCGTCACCGCCAAGGCCTCGCCGGGCGCGCGCAAAGCCGTGCTGAGCTGGGCGTTCTGGGACTGGGGAGCGTCCGCGTTCAGCGCCGTCATCCTCACGTTCGTCTTCTCCGTCTACCTCACCGACGGTGTCGCCGCCGACACGGAAAGCGGGTCGCAAGCGCTTGGCGTCGCGCTGACGATCGCCGGTGTGGCGGTGGCCCTGCTGGCTCCGGTCACCGGGCAGCGCAGCGACGTCGGCGGCAGGCGCAAGCTCTGGCTCGGGATCCACAGCGCCATCGCGATCGCCTGCACGGCCGGGCTGTTCTTCGTCCAGGACGAGCCGTCCTACCTGCTGGCCGGGCTGCTCCTGCTCGCGGTCGGCAGCGTGTTCTTCGAGTTCGCCGAGGTCAACTACAACGCGATGCTCGTGCAGGTGTCCACGCCGAAGACGATGGGCCGCGTGTCCGGCTTCGGCTGGGGCATGGGCTACTTCGGCAGCGTCATCGCCCTCGCGATCGTGTTGTTCGCGTTCGTGCAGCCGGACGTCGGGCTGTTCGGCGTGACCTCCGAGGACGGCCTGAACATCCGCGCGGTGGCCCTGTTCGTCGCGGTGTGGTTCTTGGTGTTCGCCCTGCCGGTGCTGCTGTTCGTGCCGGAGAACCCGCCGTCCCGCGAACAGGCCAGGGGCAACTTCTTCGCCGGCTACAAGGTGCTCGTCAAGCGGCTGGCGCACCTGTGGCGGACCGACCGGCGGACGCTGTGGTTCCTCGCCGCGAGCGCGATCTACCGCGACGGCCTGACCGCGATCTTCACGTTCGGCGGCGTGGTCGCGGCCGGGACGTTCGGGTTCAGCCAGACCGAGGTCGTGATGTTCGCGATCGTGGCGAACGTGACCGCCGGGATCGGCGCGGTCAGCGGTGGCAGGCTGGACGACCGCCTCGGGCCCAAGACCGTGATCGTGACGTCGCTGATCGCGCTGGTGATCATCGGTGTCGCGCTGACCGTGCTGCCCGGCAAGGCGACGTTCTGGGTGTGCGGGCTGGCGCTGTCGGTGTTCCTGGGCCCGGCGCAGGCCGCGAGCCGGACGTTCCTGGCGCGGATCGTCGAGCCGGAGCGGGAGGGCGAGGCGTTCGGCCTGTACGCGACCACCGGGCGGGCGGTGAGCTTCCTGGGGCCGCTGGCGTTCAGCGGGTTCATCGCGATCTTCGACAGCCAGCGCGCCGGGATGGCGGGGATCGTGCTGATCCTCGCAGCCGGGCTGGCGGCGATCCTGCCGGTCAAGGCGCCGGCGAGGCAAGATGGATGACCATGGAGTCCACGCGCGTGGACCGCTGGCTGTGGGCGGTCCGTCTGACGAAGACCCGATCCGACGCGGCCGCGGCCTGTCGCGGCGGGCACGTGCGGGTCAACGACCGCCCGGCGAAGCCCGCGACGGGCGTACACCCCGGCGACACGGTGCGGGCGCGCGTCCATGACCGGACGCGGATCGTCGAGGTCGTGCGGGTCATCGAAAAACGGGTGGGCGCCCCCGACGCGGCCACGTGCTACATCGACCGCACCCCGGCGCCCCCGCCGGAGGCCCTGACGCCGGTCGCCCGCCGCGAGCGCGGAGCGGGCCGCCCGACGAAGCGGGACCGCCGCCTGCTCGACCGGCTGCGCGGCCAGGGCTGATGAGCTGCAGGGCTGGTGCTGGCCGCACAGGGTCTGCTCAGCTCGACTTAATGGCTCTTTCCGAGCCCTGGCAAGCCGCCGGAGATCGTCCGAACCGAACTGCCGTCCTGGCGGGTGGCTCGATCGAGTTCGATCGCGGCCCGACGACGTGCTTGTGGCGAAATTTCGGCGGTACGTTTGTTCACGCGAGCGGCACGCCGTTTCGGCGGGCCTGCTTGGAGCCGTCGAGATCGGTGAGCAACTCGTCGATCACGTCCTCGATCCTTCTCAGGCGGTGGACGACGATGCCAGCGGTCTGTGACGGGACTTCAGCGCCACGGACGACGCTCCCAGCGGAGATGGCAACTGTTGGTTCCTCGGGCGTTTGGCGTTCAGGCACCCGTCCCGCCAAAGTGATCCCTTCGGCTGGTTCGATCACGCTGACGGGAAGGCCGCGGCAAGCGTGAGTCCAGTTACAGCACCGCGCCGCTCAAAGCCGGTACACGCGCCGCGCGTTGTCGCGCGCGATCATGGTCACCACGCGCCGCGCGTCGGCTTCCGGCCAGTCGCCGTCGGTGACCCACCGGCCGAACGTCGTGGTCACCGCGCGGCGCCACAGCAGCGCGCCGAGGTAGTGCAGCTCCGGCGGCCCCCACGCGTCCGACGAGTACAGCTGCTTCGCGAACGGCGCCAGCTCGAAGGACTCCGCCACCACCGCCACGCTGCGCACCCCCGTGTGGTTGATGCCCAGCCCCACGTCGAAGTGCACGTTCGGGAACGCCTGCGCCAGGTACCCGGCCTCCCGGTGGTACGGGTAGCAGTGCAGCAGCAGAACCGGCACGTCCGGCGTCGCGCGCAGGAAGTCCAGCAGGTGCAACGGGTTGACGCGACGCAGGTCGAGGTCCCGGTCGCCGATGCCGGTGTGCAGCTGCAGCGGCAGGCCCCGCTCGATCGCCGCGTGCAGGCCGAACCGGATCAGCACCTCGTCGTCCATCCGCGGCTCGTCGCCCGCCGTGTCCAGCCACCGGTCCGCCGCCGCCGTCACCTCGGCCGGTGACGGCGGGGTCAGGTCGATGTCGAATCCGGTGCGGTAGGCCAGGATCGACTTGGCCCCCACCGCGTTCTCGGCGCGCGCGGCCAGCCGGGCGGTGAACGCGTCGGCGTAGTCGCGCCCGGACACGTTCTCCAGCGCAAGCTCCTCGGCCAGCGCCTCGAGCCGCACCACCTCGTGCGCCCGCGCGCCGGAGGCCGACTCCATGCCCTCCAGCCCGAGCAGCGAACTGGTGGCGTACCCGGTGTCGACGATCCAGTCGCTCACGCCGGCGCCGCCGAGGAACCGCCGCGTCACCTCGGCCACGCCGAGCTCCGTGCGGCGCTTCCAGTACTCGTCGGCCGGGGCGTGCTCGGGCAGGTCGAGCACCGGCGCGCACCACCGCCGCACCGCGAACCCGAGCTGCGAGTCGAACTGCGTCATCCACGGCGGGATCGGGTCGGGCGAACCCTCGTTGAGGTGCCCCTCGAACTCGGCCCGCTCCAGCTCGACCGTGAAGGCGCCGTGCACGTGGTGGTCCACGAGCGGCGCGGCGGCGACGTGCTCGGCGAGCGCGCTCACCACGTGAACCTGAACTTCCCGGTCAGCACGTCGATCTCCGCCTTGCCGTAGGTGTCCAGTTCGTGGCGGCGCACCGCCGTCAGCGCACTGGCGATTTCCGGGCCGAGCAGCCGCCGCGCGAGCGGGGACGCCACGAACGCGTCCAGTGCGGTGGCCGGATCGGGCAGCCGGGGCACCTCCGGCAGTTCCGACGGGTTGCGGGTGACCTCCCGGGGCAACGGCAACCGCCGGGTGATGCCGTCGAGGGCGAGCCCGAGCAGCGTCGCCAGCGCGAGGTACGGGTTGGCCGACGGGTCCGCGCACTTCAGCTCGACGCTCGCGCCGTGCGGGTTGCCCGCGGTGGCGGCGCAGAACCGCACGGCCGCCTCCCGGTTCTCCCAGCCCCAGCACGCGTGGGCGCCGGACCAGGTGTCCGGCTGGAGCCGGTGTCCGGACAGGACGGATCCGGCGAACACCGCGAGGGTTTCCGGCAGACCGGTCACGATCCCCGCGATGGCGGCGCCACCGTCGGCGGTCAGGCCGTGCGGGCCGTCGCCGCCGGAGAGCAACGGAACGCCGTCGCGCGCGAGGGACACGTGCAGGTGCGCGCCGTTCCCGCTGCCGCCGGCGTAGGGCAGCGGCGAAAAGGAGACCGACAACCCGTGCCGGCGCGCGATGCGGCTGGTCAGCAACCGGGCGAGCACGACCTCGTCCGCGGCCTCGACCGGGCTCGCCGGCGCGAGGGAGAACTCGAACTGCCCGTCGCCGTACTCGCTGTGGATCTGCTCGACGGGCAGGCCGGCGTCGGCCAGGTCGGCGAGGAACGGCTCGGCGGCGAGGTTGAGGCCGTAGGCGTTCCAGTGCGGGAAGGCGTCGGTGACCACGAACTCCAGCTCGCACCCGGCGCGCGCGACGATGCCGTGGTCGGCGAGCGCGTTTTCCACCTCGCGCAGGGCTTTCCGGGCGCACAGTCCGCTCGGCTCACCGTCCTGTGTGGACACCTCGGCAGGCGCCCAGGCCAACCCGTCGCCGAGGAGCCGGAGCGCGTCCAGGTCGGCACGCAGCCGCAGGTCGCCGACCACGCCCAGCTCTGGGGTGAACGCGATCGCGTTGTCGATGCAGAACACGTGCCAGCTGGGGGAGGCGCCCAGACCCGCGCGGTGGAAGTCTCGCGCCCGGTGCGGCGGCACGAACTTCGCCCGCGTCACCCCCGCGGGATCCACCAGGGTGCCCGCGAGCAGACGGCAACCGGCGTCGGCCAGGCGGCGCTCGACCGCGGCCAGCTGGGCGTCGTCGAGCTGCCGCATGAGGATCAGTGTCCCACCGAGCGCGATGCCCTGCGCGACTCGGCGAGGTGAGCGAAAATGGAGGGCCATCGCAACGCGGCGAGGAGGTTTCGTGATGCGACGCTTCGGGTGGATCGGCGCGGCGCTCCTGCTGGTCCTGTTCTCGGTCACGCCCGCCTCGGCCGCGCAGCACGACTACCTCGCCCTCGGCGACTCGGTCGCGTTCGGTTACCGTCCGCCGGCGGTGACTCCACCCGCCGACTACTTCGACGCCTCGAACTTCGCCGGCTACCCGGAGCGGTACTCGCCCAATGTGACGAACGCGTCCTGCCCGGGTGAGACGACCGCCAGCATGATCATCCCCGGTGCGCAGAGCAACGGCTGCGAGAACTCGGTCGGGTCCCCGTTCGGCTACCGGACGATCTACCCGTTGCACGTCAGCTACTCCGGCACCCAGCTGGAGTACGCCGTGTGGTTCCTCAAGACGCACCCGCGCACCCGGCTCGTCACGATCGACATCGGCGCGAACGACCTGCTCGTGTGCCAGCAGACCACGCCCGACCAGTGCACCGGGGCCAGTTTCCCGGTCGCGCTGCAGCGGATCAGCCGCAACCTGACCACCATCTTCGCGGCTCTGCGCGGTGCGGCCCGGTACCGGCACGACCTGGTGCTGGTGTCCTACTACGCGCTCGACTACCGCGATCCGGTCGCGGTCGCGCAGGTCCAGGCCCTCAACGCCGCACTCGCCGGGCCCACCCTCCGGTTCGGTGGCGTAGTGGCTGACGGCTTCGGCGCGTTCCAGGAGGCGTCCCGGGCCACCGGCGGCGACCCGTGCGCGGCCGGCCTGCTGATCGCACTGCCCACCGGCGGCTGCGACGTCCACCCCACCGCCAAGGGCCACGCCGTGCTGGCCGGCGCCGTCGAGGACGCCGTCGCGAAGGGACAGCGTCACGCCGCCTGACCCAGGTTCAGCAGCGGCCGCGCCGCCCCGCGCTCGGCCGCCACTTCCGTTGTGATGCCTGTCTACCAGCGCCTGGCCGCGTGTGCCTCCTGTATTACCGTGCGGTAATGCACGCCGTCAGTGAGAAAGCGGTGGACGAGCCCACCCTGGCCGACCTGCTCGACCTCGAGGAGATCGACCGCGACCTCTACCGCGCCAACCTCGTGTTCGACGACCCCCTGCCGCTCTACGGGGGCCAGGTCGCCGCGCAGGCGCTCGCCGCGGCCGGGCGCACGGTGCCGGAGGACCGGCTGCCGCACTCGCTGCACGGCTACTTCCTCCGCCCGGGTGACGCGACGCGCCCGACGATCTTCCACGTCGACCGGGACCGCGACGGCGGCTCCTACTCCGCCCGCCGGGTGGTCGCCGTGCAGAACGGCGAGGTCATCTTCAACATGTCGGCGTCCTTCCACCGCCGCGAGGAGGGCGTCGACCGCGAGGCCCACCCCGAGCGTCCCGAAGGCGACCCGGAGCAGCTGCCCGGTGGCGGCATGCCGCGGCTCTTCTCGATGCAGGGCGCGCTGCCGCCGCAGCCCTATCCGGACGGCCAGTGGCCGACCCGCTTCTGGGCACGCTGCGAGCTCGACCTGCCCGACAACCCGCTCATCCACGCCTGCGTCCTGACCTACCTCTCGGACATCTCGTCCGGCGTCGCGGCCTTCGGCAACGACGAGGCGTCCGCGTCGTCGAGCCTGGACCACGCGGTGTGGTTCCACCGGCCGGGCCGCCTCGACGAGTGGGTGCACATGGACCTGGTGCCGCAGAGCGTCGCGGGCGGCCGCGGCTGGTACACCGGCACCGTCCGCACCCGGGACGGCGTGCTGCTGGCGAGCCTCGCGCAGGAGTGCCTGTTCCGGAACCGCAGGCGGTAGCGTTCGTAGGGTGAAGGTCGATTTCGCGGTCCCGTTCGAAAGTCCGGCCGACTGCCGGGAGACGATGCGGCGGGCCGAGCGCGACGGTTTCGACGGCGTGTGGACCACCGAGGTCAGGCACGACCCGTTCCTGCCGCTCGCGCTCGGCGCGACGGTCACCGAGCACGTCACGCTCGGCACGGCGATCGCGGTGGCGTTCGCGCGCAACCCGATGACGGTCGCGCAGACCGCGAACGACCTGCAGGAACTCTCCGGTGGACGGCTGCTGCTCGGCCTCGGCACGCAGATCAAGACGCACGTCACCCGGCGGTTCTCGATGCCGTGGTCGCAACCGGCCGCCCGGATGCGCGAGTTCGTGCTGGCGCTGCGGGCGATCTGGGACAGCTGGCAGACCGGTGGGCGCCTCAACTTTCGGGGCGAGTTCTACACCCACACGGTGATGACCCCGATGTTCACGCCGCCGCCGCACCCGTACGGTCCGCCGAAGGTGCTGCTCGCCGGTGTGGGGGAGGGCATGACACGTGCGGCGGGCGAGGTCGCGGACGGCTTCCTGTGCCACGGGTTCACCACCGAGCGGTACCTGCGCGAGGTGACGGTGCCTGCGCTGCGGTCCGGGCGGAGCTCACTGGACGGCTTCGAACTGGTCGGCTCGCCCATGGTGGTGACCGGCCGGACGGACGCCGAGATCGCCGCCGCGCTCGCGGGCACGCGGCGGCAGATCGCGTTCTACGGATCGACGCCGGCCTACCGCGGGGTGCTGGAGCTGCACGACCGCGGCGAGCTGGGTGACGAGCTGCACCGGCTGTCCCGTCGTGGCGAGTGGGAGCGGATGGGCACGCTCGTCGACGACGAGCTGCTGGCCGCGATCGCGGTGGTGGGCAAGCCCGACGAGGTCGCGGCCGAGGTGCGGCGCCGCTACGGCGATCTGTTCACGCGCGCGACGCTCTACCTGCCGTACGAGGCGGAGCCGGGCCTGGTGGCCGAGGTCGCGGCGGCGGTGCGCTCGTAGGCCGCGGGCCCTCAGGAGGGGGAGAAGTGGTCGTCGTCCTCCTGGTGGGGCGGGTGTTCGGCCGGGGCGCCCTCCTGCTCGGCCTGCTCGTGGGGCCGCGTGAGCTTCGCGTCCCGCGCCGCTTCCTTCGCCTCGGCCAGCGCCTGCCTCGACTCGGCCAGCTCGTCGTGCTTCTCGTCCGGCACGATCGCCTCCCTTCGTCCGCTCCCGGCTACCACTTCCGCCGTCCCGCAAACCAGTAGCGTGACGGGCCGAACACCGTGACCGACGGGGTGCCGAAGGCGTAGGCGAGGTGCACGAAACGATGTTCAGCCGCGCGGGGCGTACATGATGACCGCGACGCCCGCGAGGCAGATGAGCGCGCCGATCACGTCGAACCGGTCGGGCCGGTACCCGTCGGCGACCACGCCCCAGGCCAGCGAGCCGGCGACGAACACACCGCCGTAGGCGGCGAGGATGCGGCCGAAGTTGGCGTCCGGCTGCAGCGTGGCGACGAAGCCGTACAACCCGAGCGCGATCACGCCCGCGCCGATCCAGATCCACCCGCGGTGCTCGCGGACGCCCTGCCAGACGAGCCAGGCGCCACCGATCTCGGCGAGCGCCGCCAGCACGAACAGACCGATCGAACGCAGAACCAGCACGAGCCGACCCTAGCTGCGGGCTGCCAGTCCCACATGCGGCACTTCGGTCAACCGGCGGCCCGCGCTCGCCCACTCGGTGGAAGTTGTTGCGAACGGTCCGACGGGCAGGGTAGCGGCAGCCGTTCTTGGCGGGTGATTTGTGCGACCCCGCCGCCCCGGGCGGTTGCGACCAGGGTGGTCCCAGACCCACCCGATCGACTCGGCCCGTCGGAACCAAGCCGGGCCTGGTGAACCATCCCTCGGCCCGGTGGCCCGGATCCGGCTTCGGACAGGGGCTTCAGGGACGCGGGATGTTCCGCAGGTTGCTGCGCGCCAGCTCGACCATCTTGCCCACCCCGCCGTTCAGCACCGTCTTGCTCGCGGCCAGCGCGAAGCCCCGCAGCATCTCGCTCGTGATCTTGGGTGGGATGGACATCGCGTTGGGGTCGGTGGTCAGCTCGACCAGCGCGGGCCCCTGGTGCTCGAACGCCTTCGTCAGCGCCGACCGCACCTCGCCCGGGTGGTCGACGCGCGTGGACCAGATCCCGCACGCCGCGGCGATCGCGCTGAAGTCGACCGGCGTGTGGTCGGTGCCGTAGGACGGGAGGCCGTCCACGAGCATCTCCAGTTTCACCATGCCCAGCGACGCGTTGTTGAACAGCACCACCTTCACCGGCACGTCGTACAGCGACAGCGTCAGCAGGTCGCCCATCAGCATCGCCAGCCCGCCGTCGCCCGAGATGGACACCACCTGGCGGCCAGGCGAGGACAGCGCGGCGCCGATGGCGTGCGGCAACGCGTTCGCCATGCTGCCGTGGCGGAACGAGCCGATCACCCGGCGCCGCCCGTTCGGCGTCAGGTACCGCGCCGCCCACACGTTGCCCATCCCGGTGTCCACAGTGAACACCGCGTCGTCGGCGGCGACCTCGTCCAGCACCGCGGCCGCGTACTCGGGGTGGATCGGCGTGTGGTGCTCGATGTCCTTCGTGTACGCGTCGACCACCTTCTCCAGCCGCCGCGCGTGTTCGTGCAGCATGCGGTCCAGGAAGGACCGGTCGGTGCGCTGCCGCAGGCGGGGAAGCACCGCCGCGAGCGTCTCCTTCACCGAGCCGTGCACGGCCAGGTCCAGCGGCGTGCGGCGGCCGAGGTGCGCGGGGTTCGTGTCGATCTGCACCGTGTGCGCCTGCGGCAGGAACCCGTCGTACGGGAAGTCCGTGCCCAGCAACACCACGCGGTCCGCCTCGTGCATCGCGTCGTAGCACGCGCCGTACCCGAGCAGCCCGCTCATGCCGACGTCGTACGGGTTGTCGAACTGGATCCACTCCTTGCCGCCGAGCGAATGGCCCACCGGCGCGAGCAGGCGGCCGGCCAGCGCCATCACCTCGTCGTGCGCGTCCCGGCAGCCGGCGCCGGCGAACAGCATCACCTTCTCGCCACTGTCGAGCACCTCGGCCAGCTCGGCGATGGCCGCCTCCCGCGGCACCACGGGCGACGGCTCGACCAGGTGCACCGACTCGGCCGCGGAGCCGGTCGCCCGCCGCTCCGACACGTCACCCGGGATGCTCAGCACCGACACCCCGCCGCGCCCGACCGCGGTCTGCATCGCGATCCGCAACAGCCGCGGCATCTGGTCCGCCTGCGACACCAGCTCGCTGAAGTGGCTGCACTCGGCGAACAACTGCTCCGGGTGGGTCTCCTGGAAGAACCCGGTGCCGATCTGGTTGGACGGGATGTGCGAGGCGATCGCCAGCACCGGTGCGCCGCTGCGGTGCGCGTCGTAGAGACCGTTGATCAGGTGCAGGTTCCCCGGGCCGCAACTACCCGCGCACACGGTGAGCCGCCCGGTGATCTGCGCTTCCGCGGCCGCGGCGAACGCCGCCGTCTCCTCGTGCCGGACGTGCACCCACTCGATGCCCGGCGTGCGGCGCACCGCGTCCACGACCGGGTTCAGGCTGTCGCCGACGATCCCGTAGATGCGGCGCACACCGCTGTCCCGCAGGATCCGCACCATCTGCTCGGCCACTGTCGCCATCGCCCCACCCCTTCTGCTCCTGGGACCCAGGGTCCTCTCGCAGCGGTGCGGACGTCCACCCGACTTCACTCGTTACGGGCGAAAATCGAATACGCCACAATCAGGTGAGCCGGCTCCGGACCTCGTCGAAGTGGTGGCGCACGGCGTCGTCGATCGCCTCCGGGTCGCCCCCGGCGATGGCGTCGACGATCCGCTGGTGCTTGGCGACCAGCGCGTCCGACGGCGTGCGCGGCGCGCCGATGAGCGCCTCGGTCTGCCGGTAGACGCTCCAGAACAGGCGGATCAGCTCGGCGGCCAGCTCGTTGCCCGCGGCGGTGCAGATCAGCTCGTGGAACTCGCCGTCGGCGGCCGTGGCGGTGGCCGGGTCGGACATCCGGCGCACCCGCTCGGCGAGCTGTTCGAGCAGTTCGTCGTCGCGCTGCCGGGCGAGCTTGCGGGTCAGCTCGGTCTCCAGGATCTGCCGGACCTCCAGCAGATCGCGCAGCCCGCTCAGGTCGTCGCGCGAGCGGGCGCGCGTGCGGAACAGCAGCGACGGGCTCAGCGCGGTCATGCTCGCCGCGCCGACGAACGTGCCGTAGCCGTGGCGGATTTCGACGATGCCCAGCGCCTGCAAGGTGCGCAGCGCCTCGCGGACCGAGTTGCGGGCCGCGCCGAACTCCTCCATCAGCCGCGGTTCCGGCGGCAGGGGATCGCCGGGCCCGAGGCGCCGCCGGTCGATCAGCTCGACGATCGAATCGGCCAGTTCCTGGCTGCGCAGTGTCCGCACTCTTGCCACCATCCGGAATCGTCGGCTAACGTCCGCAGCATCATACGACGTCCAACGTCCCACGACTAGCCCTCGATGAAGAGGTACGGAACATGAACCCGTGGTACCGCCGGCTCGGTCCGGGCCAGTGGAAGGCGTTCGGCGCAGCGTGGCTCGGCTACCTGCTCGACGGCTTCGACTTCGTGATCATCACGCTGGTGCTCACCGAGCTGCGCGACGAGTTCGACCTGTCGCTGGCCACCGCGTCCACGCTGGTGTCGGCCGCCTTCGTGTCCCGCTGGCTGGGCGGGCTCGCGCTGGGCGCGCTCGGCGACCGCTTCGGCCGCCGCCCGGCGATGATCGCGTCCATCGTGCTCTACGCGGTCGGCACGGCGCTGTGCGGGTTCGCCTGGGACTACTGGTCGTTGTTCATCTTCCGGGTCGTCGTCGGCCTCGGCATGGCGGGCGAGTACGGCTCCAGCAGCACGTATGTGATGGAGAGCTGGCCGAAGGGCCTGCGCAACCGGGCGACGGGGTTCCTGCTGTCGGCGTACCCGATCGGCACGGTGCTCGCTGCGCGTGCCTACGACCTGATCGTGCCGAGCTTCGGCTGGCGGTGGCTGTTCTGGCTGGGGATCCTGCCGGTGTTCGTGGCGCTGTGGCTGCGGCGCACGTTGCCCGAGGCGAAGGACTGGACCGAGGAGGTCGGGTCTGGCGGCGGCTCGACGAGCGCGACGGCGTTGTTGAACCGGCGGTGGGCGCCGCTCAACATGGTCGTGGCGGTGGTGCTGGCGACCTGCCTGGTGCTGATCTTCTCGGGGCACGCGGGGAGCCTGTATCCGCTGTACATCGCGCTGTGCGTGGTGGGGTTCGTGGTGTTCGGGGTGCAGATCAGCGGCCGAGCCTGGCCGGTGGCGGTGGGGTTGATGCTGACCGTGTTCTGCGCGTTTCTGTACTCGTGGCCGATCCAGTCGCTCCTGCCCACGTACCTGAAGACGGAGCTGCACTACAACGCCGGGCAGGTGGCCAATGCGCTGACCTGGGCCGGGCTCGGGTATGCGGCCGGTTCGTGCCTGGCCGGGGTGGTCGGCGACCGGTTCGGCACGCGCGCGACGTACGTGGGCGGGCTGCTGCTGTCGCTGGTGTTCATGTTCCCGGCGTTCGCGCTCGGCCCGGGCAGCATCGTGCTGGTCTGGTTGCTGCTGTTCGTGTTGCAGGGCACCAGTTCCGGGATATCCGGGCTGCTGCCGAAGTACATCGGGGACCACTTCCCGACCCGCCTCCGCGCGGCGAGCCTCGGGTTCACCTACAACGTCGGCGCACTCGGCGGCGCGGTCGCCCCGCTGCTCGGCGCGCAGGTGGCCGGGCACATCGGGCTGGGGCCGGCGCTGGGGTGGTTCGCGGCCGGGCTGACGGTGCTCACGGCGCTGCTGGTCGGTTTCGACGTGCCGGCGCGGCTCGGGCGGATCGGGCGCAGGGGCCGGCGGGAGGGGGTGGAGGTCGGTTGAATCCGCGGTGGGGTTCGGGTGGCCCGCGCGAGGGGGGCGGTGGTGTGGGGGTGAATGGTCCGTTCATGGCTTGGGGCGAGCGAGGTGCCCTGTCGTGTAGCGGTGAATGGTCCGTTCATGAGTTTGGTGGTGCGAGGTGTCCGGCCGCGCGCCGGTGAACGGTCCGGTTCGTGAGCTCGGGCGGCACGAGTGCCGTGTGGTGTGGCGATGAATGGTCCGTTCATGGCTTGCGACGCGCGAGATGCCCTGTCGTGTAGCGGTGAATGGTCCGTTCATGAGTTTGGTGGTGCGAGGTGTCCAGCCACGCGCCGGTGAACGGTCCATTCATGGCTTGCACGTGGCGACATGGCCAGCCGTGCGGCGATGAATGGTCCGTTCACGGCTTGAGGCTGCGCGAGATGCCCAGTGGTGCGGCGATGAATGGCCCATTCATGGCTTCCCTGCCGCGAGATGCCCAACCGTGCCTCGGTGAATGGTCCATTCATACCGGCAACACCTCGGGTCCCGCGGAGAAGGGCCCGACCTACCGCGCACACGAAACGTCCAGTCACGCGCGGATGAACGGTCCGTTCATGCCTTCACCCTGCAGCCCAAGCCGCCCACCCCGTCCGAAGCCATCCACCGACAATCGGCACCGAACCACCAAGCACCAAACTCTGGCAACAAGCAGCACCAACAACCAGCATCGCCAAGCCAACACCAACCCCCGCCACAAAAATCACGCCTCATTGGCCGTGACCCAAGCAGCGATCTGGCTGCGTGAAGTGAACCCCAGTTTGGCGAGGATGTGCTCGACGTGCGTTTCGGCCGTGCGCTGGGAAATGACGAGCTGCCCGGCGATCTGCCGGTTGCTCAGTCCCTTCGCGACCAGCGCGGCGATTTCCGATTCGCGGGCGGTCAGCGGGTTGCGCGAAGGGCTGGCCGGCGTCGCCGACATCCGCCGCTCGTCCAGGGCGAACGCCACCGCCTTGTCGAACGTCATCGACGCCCCGCGCGCGTACTCCTGCTCGAACACCTGCCGTCCCAGGGCCTCCCGCGCCGGGAGCGCGGCGTGCGTCTGCGAAACCTGCTGCAGCGCCGGTTCGATCCGCCCGGCGCCGGACAAGCGCCACGCGGTCGCGGCCGCGCCGAGTAGCCGCGCCGCCCGGTTGAACCGCCGGTCGGACGCCGCGCACCAGGCCAGCGACTCCAGGCTCAGCGCGATCCCGGAATGATCACCCGCCGGTTCGCGCAGGCGGATCGCGTCGCGCTGGAGGCGTTCCGCGCGCTGCAGGTCGCCGCGCCGCCACAGCGCCAGCCCCAGCACCCACACCGCCAGGGCGGTGTACCAGGGCGGGTTCCCGTGCGCCGCGCACAGATCGACCGCCTGCTCCCCGGCCTCCTCGGCGTTCGGCTCGCTGAGCACGAACCGCGCCAGCGCCAGGTACGGCAGGATCTGCAACGCCAGCCCGTCGTGCCCGGCCGCCCGGCACACCTCGTGCGCCTCCTCCAGCAACTCGCACGCCCGCCGCGGATCGCCCAGGAAGTAGCGGCTCACCCCCTCGCACACGAGCAACTCGACGCTGATCACCGGGTCGTCCAGTTCCGCCGCGATCGACCGGTACTCGCGCAGCCGCCCGGCGAACCCCCGCCGCACCCCCAGCCACGTGCAGGTGAGCAGCGACGCGTGCAACGCGCGGGCCCGCTCCCGCGACGGGCCGCCGTCGAGTTGGAGCACGCGGTCCAGCCATCGGCTGCCCTCCAGCAGGTGCCCGCCCGCGATCCAGAACGTCGACAGGTTCCCCGCCATTTCCAGCGCCGGCCGCGGATCCGGCTCCTCAAGCCACGACTCCAGCGCCGCCCGCAGGTTCGCGTGCTCGCTCTGCATGCGGGAGATCCACTCCTGCTGCCGCGAGGTGATCTTCTCCTCGGTGAACCGGCGGGCCAGCTCCCGGTAGAAATCGCGGTGCCGCCGCGTGGAACCGGCCGGATCACCGTTCTCGGCGAGCCGCGCCGCGCCGAACTCGGCGAGCGTTTCCAGCATCCGGTAGCGCGCGTTGTGCCCGTAGGTCTCCCGCACCCGCACCAGAACCGATTTGTCGACCAGCCCGGCGAGCAGTCCGAGGACCGAATCGCCGCCGATCTCGTCGCCCGCGCACACGAACTCGGCCGCGGGCAGGTCGAACCCGCCGCGGAACACCGACAGCCGCTCCCACGCCCGCTGCTCGGCGGGCAGGCACAGCCGGTAGCTCCAGTCGACGAGCGCCTCCAGGCCCTGCTGGCGCGGCGGCGCCGTGCGGGAGGCCTCGCTCAGCAGCGCGAACCGGTCGGCCAGGCGGTCGTTCAACTCGGTCAGCGACAGCGTGCGCAACCACACCGCGGCCAGCTCGATGGCCAGCGGCAGCCCCTCGACGTGCCGGCAGATCATCGCGATCAGCGCCTCGTTCTCGGCGGTGAGCGCGAACCCCGGCGACACGGCGGCGGCGCGGTCGGCGAACAGCGCCATCGCGTCCCAGCCGCTGGTGCCCTCGGTCGTGCCGCTGCGGTCGGGCAGGCTCAGCGGTTCCACCGGCAGCAGGTGCTCGCCCTCGACCGAGAGCCGCTGACGGCTGGTCGCCAGGATGCGCAGCCCGCTGGTCGCCGCGAGCAGCTTGCCGATCAGCGTCGCGCACGCGTCGGTCAGGTGCTCGCAGTTGTCCAGCACCAGCAGCACCTGGCGGTCGCCGAGGAACTGGGCGAGCCGGTCCGCGGGCTCGACGGCCTCGTCCCGCAGGCCGAGCGCGGTGGCGACGGTCTGCGGCAGCAACGCCGGGTCGTCCAGGTCCGCGAGTTCGGCGAGGTGCACCCCGTCCGGGAACGCGCGTTTCAATCCGACCGCGGCCCGCACCGCGAGCCTGGTCTTGCCGACCCCGCCGAGTCCCGTCAGCGTCACCAGGCGCGCGGCCGACAGCAGCCGCCGGATGTCCGCGAGCTCCTGCCGCCGGCCGACGAAACTGGTGAGCTCGCTCGGAAGGGTGCCCGCCACCGCAACAGCCTAGTTCGCCCGGACGGTGATCGGTGGGGTCGTGTTGCTGAGGGAATGATGAACTAGGTCAGTTTCCGTCACCGTTCGGTCGCATTCTGGAGCCATGACGGACACCCCGGCGCGGCTGCTGACACTGCTGTCCCTGCTGCAGACACCGCGCGAATGGCCGGGCACCGAGCTGGCCGCGCGGCTCACGGTCAGCACCCGGACGATCCGCAGGGACATCGACCGGCTGCGCGGGCTCGGGTACCCGGTGGAGTCCACGATGGGCGCCGAGGGCGGCTACCGGCTGGTGGCGGGCGCGGCGATGCCGCCGCTGCTGCTCGACGACGAGGAGGCCGTCGCGATCGCGGTCGGCCTGCGCACCGCCACGCGCCAGGCCGTGGCGGGAATCGACGAGGCCTCCGCCAGGGCGCTGGCGAAACTCGAGCAGGTGCTGCCCTCGCGGCTGCGCCGCCGGGTGCGCACGCTCGGCGCGGCGACCGTGCCGATGCCCGATCCCGGCCCGCCGGTCGTCCCCGAGGACCTCGCCGCACTGGCCGCCGCGATCGTCAACCACGAGCGCGTCCGGTTCGGCTACCACGACGCCGAGGGCCGCGAATCCCGCCGGCTGGCCGAACCGCACCGCCTGGTCGCCGCGGGACGCCGCTGGTACCTGGTGGCGTGGGACGTCGACCGTGACGACTGGCGCCTGTTCCGTGTCGACCGCGTCCGCCGCCCCCACAGCACCGGCGCCCGCACCACCCCGCGCGAGCTGCCCGCAGACGACGCGGCGGCCTTCGTCACGGCGAAGCTCTACCGCACCGCGCCGACGCACCGGGCGGTGGTGACCCTGCACGCGCCGCTGGAGGTGATGCGCCCGCGGGTGGAGAACGCCGGCGAGCTGACGGCGACCGGCCCGGCCGAGTGCCGGTTGGCGACCCACGCCGACACGCTCGACTGGCTGGCGTTCCGGCTGCTGGCCCTCGGCTGCGAGTTCGAGGTGCGCGAACCGCCGGAACTGGCCGCGCACCTGCGCGCGCTGGCCGGCCGCATCACCCGTGCCACCAGCGGCTGAGCCCCCGGTGCGACCGGCTGGCCGCCTGGTGGCGCGACCGGTTCTCGCGTAACGTCCGACCTGCGGTTATGTCGGCAGGGAGCGGAGGGCCCGGCGATGCGATCGATGTGGAAGGGCTCGGTGTCGTTCGGGCTGGTCACGATCCCGATCAACCTCTACGCGGCCACCGAGAACAAGAACGTGTCCCTGCGCCAGGTGCACGTCAGCGACGGCGGGCGCATCCAGTACAAGCGCTTCTGCACCATCGACGGTGAAGAGGTGCCCTACGCCGACATCGCCAAGGGCTACGAGACCGACGACGGCGAGATGGTGGTCATCACCGACGAGGACCTCAAGGAGCTGCCGCTGTCCAGCTCCAACGTCATCGACGTGCTGGAGTTCGTGCCGCTCGAGGCCATCGACCCGCTGCACTTCGACCGCCACTACTACCTGGAGCCGCAGAAGGCCGCGGTCAAGCCGTACGTGCTGCTGCGCGACGCGCTGCACAAGTCCGGCAACGTCGCCATCGCCAAGGTCGCCCTGCGCCAGCGCGAGACCCTCGCGCTGCTGCGCGTGCACGCCGACGTGATGGTCATGACCACGATGCTGTGGCCGGACGAGGTGCGCACCCCGGACTTCGGGTTCCTGCGTGACGAGCTGCCCCAGGTCCGCCCGCAGGAGCTGAGCATGGCCGGCTCGCTCATCGAGTCGCTGTCCGAGCCGGTTTTCGACCCCGACAAGTACACCGACCAGTACCGGGAGGCGCTGGAGTCGGTGATCGAGGCGAAGATCGCGGGCAAGAAGACCACCCGGCCGAAGGGGCGCTCGCCCAAGACCGACGTGGTCGACCTGATGGCGGCGCTGGAGGCCAGCGTCAGCGAGGCGAAGAAGGCACGCAAACCGGCCAAGCGCACGGCCGCGAAGAAGCCGGCCGCGACCCCGGCGCGCAGCCGCCGCTCGCCGAAGAGCGCCTGACGTCACGCCGACACGCCGGGACCTCCTCCCACCTTCCGGTGAAGCGCGGTGGTACCAAGGTGCCGCAACACGAACCGGCGGAAGGTGTCAGACATGGAGTGCCCCAGCTGCGCACGGGACCTCGACCACTGCCACGGCACCCTCGTCCTGCACGTGGACGCCCTGGTGGAGTGCACCGAACCGGACTGCACCGACACCGACCTGGTGCGGCACAGCCTGACGGTCCGGTGCGACGAGGTCGACGGCGGCTGTGTCTGCACGGCCGACTACGTGGTGGAGTACGCGCAGGCGTCCTGATCACCGCACCACGTTGACCAGCGGTTCGCCCCGCGCGAACCGCTGCAGCTGCTGCTCCACCAGCCGCTTCGCGCGGGGATAGAACGAGTCCGAACCACCCGCCACGTGCGGGGTGATGATCGCGCCCGGCGCCCGCCACAGCGGGTGGTCCGAGGGCAGCGGCTCCGGATCGACCACGTCCAGCGCGGCCCGCAACCGGCCCGACACGACCTCCTTCGTCAGCGCCGCAGTGTCGATCGCGGTGCCGCGGCCGACGTTGACCACCAGCGCGCCGTCCGGCAGGGCCGCCAGCTCGGGCGCCCCGATCAGGCCGCGGGTGGCGGGGGTGTCCGGCAGGATCAGCACCAGGATGTCCGCGGACGGCAGAAGTTCCGGCAGCTCGTCGATGCCGTGCACACCCTCACGCGCGGTGCTCGCGACACGCACGACATCGGCTTCCCCGGCTACGAGGTACCGCTCGATCGCCTTGCCGATGGAGCCGTACCCGACGAGCAGGACACGCTCGTCCGCCAGCGACCGGGTGTGCTCGCGGTCCCACGAGCCGGTGCCCTGCTGCCGGAACCAGCGCGGCAGGTTCCGCTGCGCGGCGAGGATCAGGGCGAGCGTGTGCTCGGCGACGCTGAGGTCGTGCAGGCCGCGGCCGTTGGCGAGGGTGACGCCGTCCGGGATCAGCGGCAGGAGGCTGTCGACACCGGCGGACAGCGACTGCACCGCCTTCAGCGACGGCATCTTCGCGATCAGCTTCGGCGGCTCGGGGCCGCTGTCGTAGGGCAGCACGTAGAACTCGACGCCGTCCAGGGCGGGTGGCGTGCCGGTGCCGTCGTAGCAGGCGGTTTCCAGGCCGTCCGGAACGGTGAGATCGGACCAGGGCAGCAGAACTCGGGGCGTCATGCGACCTTCCTCTTCGGGGTGCGGACGGCGAGCAGGACCAGCGCGGACGCGGCCATCGTGCCGGCCAGCATCAGGAACGCGGCGGCGTCGGTGCCGGTCGCGGTGCGCAACCAGCCCACCAGGTACGTGCCGAGAAAGCCACCGAGCGCGCCGGCGGCGTTGACCAGCGCCACGGCGACACCGGCGGTGCGGCGCGGCAGCAGCTCCGGGATCATCGCGAAGAACGGGCCGTAGGGCGCGTACATCGCGATCCCGGCGAGGACCAGCAGCGGGAACGACAGCCAGAACGCGTCGTGGCCCGCCAGGTAGGAACCGTAGAACGTGACCGCGCCGCCGAGCAGCCACGGCCACACGTAGCGGATGCGCTGGGTGGTGCGGTCGGAGCGGCGTGAGTTGAGCAGCATCGCGACGACAGCGAAGGCGTAGGGGACCGCCGAGAGGAGGCCGGTGGCGCCGATGCCGGCAGACGATCCGGCCTTCACGATCGACGGCAACCAGAACACGAACCCGTACACGCCGATGCTCCACAGGAGGTACTGCGCGGACAGGACCAGCACGGCAGGGGTGCGCAGGGCTTCGCGGAGCGGGTGCACTCCCGAGTTGTCGGCGGCGGTGCTCGCGAGCTCGGCTTGCTCGGCGGCGATCGCGGTGTCCACGGCCTCGCGTTCGGCCGGGGCGAGCCACGGCGCGTCGGCAGGCCGGTCGCGGACCTGCGCGCGGAAGTAGAACGCCCAGATCAGGGCGGGCACGCCTTCGATGATGAACATGCCGCGCCAGCTCGTGGCCTCGATGAGGTAGCCGGAGGCGGCGGACAGCCACATCACGGTGACCGGGTTGCCCAGGATGAGGAAGGCGTTGGCGCGGCCGCGTTCGGCCTTGGTGAACCAGCGGGCGAGCAGGACGACCAGCGCGGGCAGCACGGCGGCCTCGACCGCGCCGAGCAGGAAGCGGACGACGATCAGCAGCGGGACCGAGCTGAGCAGGCCCTGGAGCGTGGCGAGCGCGCCCCAAGCCAGGACCGACCAGAAGATCAGGTCGCGGACGCTGCGGCGGTCGGCGTAGAGCACGCCCGGGACCTGCAGCAGGAAGTAGCCGGCGAAGAACGACGCGGCGATGAGGCCGGACGTCGAACTCGTGATGCCCAGGTCCTCGGACATGCCACCGGCCGCGGCGATCGAGAAGTTCGAGCGGTCCAGGTAGGCGAGGCTGTAGGTGACGAACACGATCGGGATCAGGCGCAGCCAGCGCTGCCTGCCCGGTTGGGTGGCCGTGCCGGTCAGTGGCGGGCTCTCCAAGGCGGCCTCCTTGCCGTTCTTTCCATGATGTGGAAAGCTCTTCCGTATTGTGGTGCTCGATGAGTGTGGAACTTCGACCGGGAGACGTCAAGGGGTGGTGTGTGGCTGACATGGTGGGCAAGGCCCTGCGGGTGCTGTCGCTGCTCGGCGAGTACCCCGACGGGGTCGGGTTGTCCGAGCTGGCGCGGCGGGCCGGCTACCCGGTGAGCACGACGCACCGGCTGCTGGGTTCGTTGCAGGAACAGGGTTTCGCGCGCAGCGACCCGGCGTCGAAGCGGTACGCGCTGGGGTTGCGGCTGTTCGAGCTGGGGCAGCGGGTGTCGCACGCGCGGGGGTTCGCCGGGGTGGCGTTGCCGGTGCTGCGGTCGCTGACGGAGCAGACCGGCGAGCCGACGCTGATGGCGGTGCTGGACGGGCACCAGCAGGTCTACGTGCATTCCGTGCAGGGGCCGCGGCAGATCCAGATCCGCGGCGAGCCGGGACAGCGGGGGCCGCTGCACTGCACGGCGATGGGGAAGTGCCTGGTGGCGTTCGCGCCGGACCGGGAGGTGCTGGTGGAGTCGCTGGAGCTGACGGGACTGGCGCCGCGGACGATCACCTCGCGGGCGGAGTTCGCGCGGGAGATCGCCGCGGTGCGGTCCCAGGGTTACGCGATCGCCGACGAGGAGCACGAGCCGGGGATAAGGGCCGTCGGGGTGCCGATTCTGGGGCCCGACGGGCACGCCATCGCCGCGATCTCCACCGCGGCGCCCGCCTACCGGATGTCGGTGGCCGAGCTGGAGGCCTTCGTACCCGCCCTCCGCGCAGCGGCGCGGGAGCTGGGTGCGGTGCTACCGCGCTGACGGTGGCCCGCCGCGGTGACGGTGGCCCGCGTGGCCCGCGTGGCGAGTTGGCGTGGGGGTTGGGGGCGGTGCTGACGGTGGCCCGCGTGGCGAGGTGGCGTGGGAGTTGGGGGCGGTGCCGCCGAGCTGAGCGCGTGTTGCGACGCCACCAGCCCGAGTCGAGGCGCCGTGCGGGTGTGGTGCGCGTGCTGCGGGGCGAGGTGGGGGAGTTGTTGTCTTCCCGGGCTCAGCCCGGGAAACATCGCCTCATGGAGTGTGGAGCTCCGCCCGTCGAGCGCACAACAACCCACCTCCCCAAGGGCAGCACTCGCCCCCTGAGCGTCGAACAAGCCGCCTTGCGCATGGACTCGCTCCCTGGTCGTGGGACTCGTCGCCGTGCGGACTCGCGTGACCAGTCACCCGGTGGGTGACCTCGCGCCGCCAAGGAAACCCACCGCCCTGCGCACGGAACTTGCCGCCCCACCACGGAGCCCAACACCTCGATCCGGAACCGCGAAAACTCAGTGGGGTTCGCCCACGCAGAACTGGTTCCCCTCCGGGTCCGTGAGCACCGTCCAGGTCAGGCCGGGCACCTCGTGCTCCGCGAGCTTCGCCGCGCCGAGGCCCACCAGCCGGGCCACCTCGCCGTCCCGGTCGGTGGTCGCCAGGTCCAGGTGCAGCCGGTTCTTCCCGGCCCGCTCCTCCGGCACCTGCTGGAACCCCAGCCGCACACCGCCCTCGCGCGCGGGCGTCAGCACCAGGTACTCGCCCCAGTCCTGGTCCACCCGCACGCCCAGCGCCGCGCACCAGAACGCCGCCATCTGCCGTGGATCCGCGCAGTCCACGGTCACCATCCCCAGTTCGAGAGTCATCTCAGCACGGTAGCGCGCCCCACCGACAATTCCGGCCCGCCCGATAACCGCTGGACGCCCCTGACTACCCTGTTCACACCGTGTTTCGACGCCGAGGAGCAGCCCAGTGATCACCAGGATGTCGTCGTTGTTCCTGCGCACGCTGCGCGAGGATCCGGCCGACGCCGAGGTTCCCAGCCACAAGCTGCTGACGCGGGCGGGCTATGTCCGCCGGGTCGCGCCGGGCGGGTACTCGTGGCTGCCGCTGGGCCTGCGGGTGCTGCGCAAGATCGAGGAGGTCGTCCGCGAGGAGATGGCCGCGATCGGCGCGCAGGAGATCCTGTTCCCCGCGCTGCTGCCCCGCGAGCCCTACGAGGCGACCGGCCGCTGGACCGAGTACGGCGACGCCCTGTTCCGCCTCAAGGACCGCAAGGGCGCCGACTACCTCCTCGGCCCGACGCACGAGGAGCTGTTCGCCCTCACCGTGAAGGGCGAGTACAGCTCGTACAAGGACTACCCGGTCATCCTGTACCAAATCCAGACCAAGTACCGCGACGAGGCGCGCCCCCGCGCCGGCATCCTGCGCGGCCGCGAGTTCGTCATGAAGGACTCCTACTCCTTCGACCTCGACGACGACGGCCTGTCCCGCTCCTACCAGCTGCACCGCGACGCCTACATCCGGATCTTCGACCGGCTGGGCCTGGAGTACGTGATCGTCGCGGCGACGTCCGGCGCGATGGGCGGCTCGGCGTCCGAGGAGTTCCTCGCCGTCGCCGAGACGGGTGAGGACACCTACGTCCGCAGCAACGCGTCCGGTTACGCGGCCAACGTCGAGGCCGTCGTCACGCCCCCGCCGCCCGCGCAGTCCATCGAGGACAAGCCGCAGGCGCAGGTCCACCACACGCCGAACACGCCGACCATCCAGACGCTGGTCGACTACCTCAACGACAAGACCGACCTGGGCCGCACCTTCACCGCCGCGGACACGCTGAAGAACGTGATGGTGAAGATCCGCCAGCCGGGCGAGAAGGACTGGCAGATCCTCGGCATCGGCGTCCCCGGTGACCGCGAGGTCGACCAGAAGCGGCTCGAAGCGTCGCTGGAGCCGGCCGAGGTCGCGCTCCTCGACGAAGCCGACTTCGCGGCCAACCCCTTCCTCGTCAAGGGCTACATCGGCCCGAAGGCGTTGCAGGACAACGGTGTCCGGTACCTGGTCGACCCGCGCGTCGTCACCGGCACGGCGTGGGTGACCGGCGCCGACAAGGCCGACCACCACGTCGTCGACCTCGTCGTGGGCCGCGACTTCCAGCCGGACGGCACGATCGAGGCCGCCGAGGTGCGCGAGGGCGACGCCTCGCCCGACGGGCAGGGCACGCTGGTCGCGGCGCGCGGCATCGAGATCGGGCACATCTTCCAGCTGGGCCGCAAGTACACCGACGCGTTCCAGGTGGACGCGCTCGGCGCGGACTCGAAGCCGATCCGCATCACGATGGGTTCCTACGGCGTCGGCGTGTCGCGCCTGGTCGCGGTGATCGCCGAGCAGAGCCACGACGAGCTGGGCCTGGTGTGGCCGCGTGAGGTCGCGCCGTACGACGTGCACGTGGTGATCGCGGGCAAGGACGAGTCGATCGCCGCGGGTGCGGAGAAGCTGGCCGCCGACCTCGACGCGGCCGGTGTGGAGGTCCTGCTGGACGACCGGAAGGCCACGCCGGGCGTCAAGTTCGCCGACGCGGAACTGGTCGGGGTGCCGACGATCCTCGTCGTCGGGCGCGGACTGGCGAAGGGTGTCGTCGAGGTGAAGGACCGCAAGACGGGCGACCGCGAGGAGATCGCGGTGGACGCGGTGGTCGACCACCTGGTCAAGCTCGTCCGCGGCTGAACCACCTTTTCCGGCAACGGGCCCGTCGCTTTTCGCGGCGGGCCCGTAGCTGTCTTCGCCGCTAGCTGTAGTGCCTGGTGAGGTTGTCGACGCGGGTGAAGCGCTGGCTGCCCGGATTTCGGCCAGCGCGGTGCGGAAGGCGTGCGAGCGCCCTGTGCGGCGCGGCGGAGGAAGGCAGCGCAGGTGGTGGCGGTTTCGTCGGGGTATTTCGGCGTAGGCCAGCCGGGAGTGATCATCGACGGCGAAATGCGCGAACTCAAACCCGACCGGTGGTGCGCGGCGGGCGGCCTTCTGCTGATCACTGCCGCGACCGTGCGCCCACCACCCGCCACCTTCGCGGAGCCGTCCGAGTTTTTTCACATCGACATGCACCAGCTCGCCCGGCCGGTCCCGCACGGTGAGACACGAAGACCTCCGTTTGTGCGGGAAAGGCGTCAAGCACCTTCACCCCTCACGGAGGTCTTCGCCTTGATCAACCCGACGCGCCGACCGCACCGTCAACAACGTCCATGATCCCTACAGCTAGCCGAACCCGGCGGCGAAGTGCGGGCCGAGACGCTCAGCCCTCCCCGAAGACCGCAGCCAGCACCAGCTTCGTGTCGCTGAGGTCGCGCAGCACCACCTGCGCCCCGGCCTCCCGGAGCGCGGCGGCGTCGAACCGGCCGGTCGCCACCCCCACGGCCACCGCTCCGTGTTCGCGCGCCGCGTCGATGTCGTGCGGCGTGTCGCCCACCACGACGACCGACGCGGGCTCGAACGGTCGCCCGAGCGTCGCATGGGCGCGGTCGACCGCGTACGCCACCAGGTCCGGCCGGTGCGCGGACAGGTTCCCGTAGCCGCCGATCTCGAAGTCCAGGTGCGTGTGCAGCCCGAACGCGGACAGCTTGTGCCACGCGATCTCCCGCAGGTTCCCGGTCACCAGCGACTGCACGGCCCCGCCCGCCGCGGCCACCCCCGCCAGCGCGGTCGACGCGCCCGGCAATGCGAGGCCGCGCTTCGCCAGCTCCGGCAGCGCCAGCTCGGACACCGCGGTCAGCGCCGCCCACATCCGCTGGATCAGCTCTTCGGTCGGCTCGATCCCGTGCAGCGTCAGCACTTCCGCGGTGATCGCGCGCTCCGTCCGCCCGAAGAAGTCCGGCATCGCGGTCATCGGGACGCCGGTCACCTCCTCGAGCACCTGCCGGTACCAGCCGCGGCCCGCCCCGCGCAGGTCGATGAGGGTCTGGTCGATGTCCCACAGCACCAGCCGGTGCGCACTGCTCGTCACGTCCGCCGACGCTACCAAGGCCGTTATTCATCGAGCGTTGACTTCGCTCGAAGGCCGGGCTACCGTTCCCGTTGAATTCAACAGTCGAAGAAATTTAGGGGAGGTCCCCATGGCTGGCACATCCCGGAGGCCGGTGGCCGGGCTCGCGGCCCTGGCCGGTGCGGTGGTCGCGGTGGTGCTGGGATTCCTGACCGTCGGGGTCCAGGCGTCGGTCGAACCCGACGGGCTGCCGGTGGCGGTCGCGGTGCCCGACAACGCCCCGCCGCAGCTGCGCGCCGCGGCCGGGCAGCTCACGAGCCAGGGCGGCGAGGCCCTCAACTGGCAGGTCACCACACCCGCCGAAGCGAGGACGCTGCTCGACGACAAGGACGTCTACGGCGTCCTGGAACTCGCGCCCGGGCAGGTGGGCGTGGTCGTGTCCGGCGCGGTCAACCCGAGCGGCACGCAGGTCGTGCAACAGGCGCTCACCGGCGCCGGGCAGGCGCTGTCGACGGCGATGAGCCAGGCGACCGGCACCCCGACCGCCCCGGTGCGGGTGGAGACCGTGCACCCGGCGAGCCCCGCGGGCCGCACGGCACCGCTCGCGGTGAGCATCCTCGCGTGGGTCGGCAGCCTGGCCGCGGGCGCCATCCTGGTCGTCGTCGCCGAGCGGACCGGGCGGCGAATCGGCGTCGCGGCGCGCCTCACCCAGGTCGGGGCCACGGCCGTGCTGATCACCGGCGTCGCGGCCGGGTTCCTCGCGTTGTGGGACTCGTCGCTGCCGCTGGGTTGGGACGTCCTCGGCTACATCCTGCTGGTCGCGGCGGCGTTCGCGGCCGTGCAGACCGCGTTACTGCGGCTGCTGGGCATCCGCGCCATGGCGATCCTCGGGCCGCTCTACCTGCTCGCGCCGAACGTCGCCGGGCAGGTGCCGGAGCTGCTCAACCCGGCCTACCGGGTCCTGCTGTGGTCGTGGACGCCGTTCCGCTTCTCCACCGAGGGCACCCGCAGCCTGCTGCAGGGCACCCCGGGCGCGCCGGACGTGACCACCGGCATCTGGGTGCTCGGGGCGATGCTGGTCGCCGGCCTGGTGGTCATCCTCTGGCCGGGCCGGGTGAAGTCGCCGGCGCCGGTGGAGGCGGCGCCGGAGCTTCAGCCGGCGAGGTAGCTGAACCGGACGTGCCGGACCGGGTTGTCGACGTTGGTGTCCACCAGGCAGATCGACTGCCAGGTGCCCAGCGCCGGCGACCCGCCCAGCACGGGCACGCTCGCGTACGGCGGCACCAGCGCGGGCAGCACGTGGTCCCGGCCGTGGCCCTTGCTGCCGTGCTGGTGCCGCCACCGGTTGTCCCTGGGCAGCAGCTCGTCCAGCGCGGCGAGCAGGTCGTCGTCGCTGCCCGCGCCGGTCTCCAGGATCGCCAGGCCCGCGGTGGCGTGCGGCACGAACACGTGCAGCAGGCCGTCCGAGGCGTCCGCTTCGGCCAGGAACGCGTCGGCGTCCCTGGTCAGGTCGTGCACCACGGCGCGGCCGCCGGTCTTCACCTCGATCTCCTTGGAGTACATGCCTCCCACCGTAGGCGTCCCAACGGGTGGTACGCGAAATAGCGCGGGCCGCCCGATCGCTGGACCGGGGGAGGCGAAAGGAGCGAGGCATGGTTCATCTCGCGGTGGCACTGGAGGGCGCGGGCTGGCACCCGGCCGCGTGGCGGGAGCCGGACGCGCGCCCGGACGAGCTGTTCCGCCCGCGGTACTGGGCCGATCTGGTGCTCGAGGCCGAACACGGCCTGCTGGACTTCGTCACGATCGAGGACTCGCTGGGCGCGCCGCGGGACGGGCGCACCGACCGGGTGGACGGCAGGCTGGACGCCGTGCTGATCGCCGCCCGCGTCGCACCACTGACCCGGCACATCGGGTTCCTGCCGACGGCGATCGCCACGCACACCGAACCGTTCCACCTGTCCAAGGCGATCGCGACGCTCGACTACGTGTCCACGGGGCGCGGCGGCGTGCGCGTCCGGATCGCGAGCAGCGCCGACGACGCCGCGCACTTCGGCCGCCGCGAGTTCCCGGTCCCGCTGCCCGACCTGGCCGAGGAGGCCGGTGACTGGGTCGAGGTCGTGCGGCGGCTGTGGGACAGCTGGGAGGACGACGCCGAGATCCGCGACACCGCCACCGGCCGGTTCATCGACCGGGACAAGCTGCACTACATCGACTTCACCGGGCGGTTCTTCAGCGTCAAGGGCCCGTCGATCACGCCGCGCCCGCCGCAGGGCCAGCCGCCCGTCGCGGTGCTCTCGCACGTCACCGAGATCCACCGGCTCGCGGCCCGCTCGGCCGACCTCGTGTTCCTCACCCCGCAGGACACCGACGAGGCGCGCGCTCTGGGGCAGGAGGTGCGCGGGCTGCGCGCGGACCTGCTGGTGTTCGGCGACGTCGTGGTGTTCCTCGACGAGACCGAGCAAGCGGCCCGGGACCGCAAGGCCCGCCTGGACGACCTCGCCGAGTTCACCTCCGACGCGCTGGTCTTCACCGGCACGCCAGCCCAGCTCGCCGACCAGCTGCTGGCCTGGCGCGACGCAGGCCTGTCCGGTTTCCGGCTGCGCCCGGGCGCCCTGCCGCACGATCTGTCCGCCATCACCCGCGGGCTCGTCCCCGAACTGCAGCAGCGCGGCGCGTTCCGCCGCGAGTACGAGGCCACCACGCTGCGGGGCCTGCTCGGCCTGGAGCGTCCCGCCAACCGGTACGCAGGAGCGACGCGATGAAGCAGATCCACCTCGCCGCGCACTTCCCCGGCGTCAACAACACCACGGTGTGGAGCGACCCGGAGGCGGGCAGCCACATCGAGTTCTCCTCGTTCACACACCTCGCGCGCACCGCCGAGCGGGCCAAGTTCGACTTCTTCTTCCTCGCCGAAGGGCTGCGGCTGCGCGAGCACGCGGGCAAGATCTACGACCTGGACGTGGTCGGCCGGCCGGACACGTTCACGGTGCTGGCCGCGCTCGCCGCGGTCACCGACCGGCTCGGCCTGACCGGGACGATCAACTCGACGTTCAACGAGCCGTACGAGGTGGCCCGCCAGTTCGCCAGCCTTGACCACCTGTCCGAAGGCCGCGCCGGGTGGAACGTGGTCACCTCGTGGGACGCGTTCACCGGCGAGAACTTCCGCCGCGGCGGCTACCTGCCGGAGGAACAGCGTTACCAGCGCGCGAAGTTGTTCCTGCAGACGGCGTTCGAGCTGTTCGACTCCTGGGGCGCGGACGACATCGCCGCGGACAAGGCGTCCGGGGTGTTCCTGCGCAACGCCCGCGCGGGCGCGTTCGAGCACCACGACGCGCAGTTCGACATCGCGGGCCGGTTCAACGTGCCGCGCGGTCCGCAGGGCAGGCCGGTGATCCTGCAGGCAGGCGACTCGGACGAGGGCCGCGAGTTCGCCGCGGCGACGGCCGACGCGATCTTCACACGGCACGGGACGCTGGAGGCGGGGCAGAAGTTCTACGCCGACGTCAAGCGCCGGTTGCCCGCCTACGGGCGCGAGCCGCACCAGTTGCTGGTGCTCCCCGCGGCGACCTTCGTGCTCGGTGACACCGACGCGGAGGCCGAGGAGCTGGCGAACGTCGTGCGGTACCAGCAGGTGAGCGGCCAGACGGCGATCAAGTTCCTGGAGCAGGTGTGGAACCGCGACCTGTCCGGCTACGACCCGGAGGGGCCGCTGCCCGAGGTCGAGCCGGCAGTCGGCGCGGAGGCGGTCGCCAAGGGGCGCGCGCAGACCCGGATGTACCGCGACCCGGTGGCGACGGTGCGGCAGTGGCGGGAGCTGGCGGAGGCGAAGAACCTGTCGATCCGGGACCTGGTGGTCGAGGTCAGCGGACGGCAGACGTTCGTCGGCTCCCCGGAGACGGTCGCCGAGGCGATCAACACGTACGTGCAGGAGGACGCGAGCGACGGGTTCATCCTGGTGCCGCACGTGACCCCCGGCGGGCTGGACCCGTTCGCGGACAAGGTGGTGCCGTTGTTGCAGGAGCGGGGCGTCTTCCGCGCCGACTACAGCGGCACCACGCTGCGGGAGCACCTCGGCATCGACCGCTGATCCCGATCTTGGGAAACACGCCGGGGCGCTTCGCTGAAGTGCCCCGGCGTCGCTCGCCGAGTGCGACCTGGCACCGGGCGTCCCCGTCAGTGGCCGGGGCGATCGGGGCCGGCGGCGGGAATGCTCGGTGGCAGTAGGGAACTACGGCACTTCACCGAGTGCGCTCCCGCGCCGGATGCCGCACTCAGTTCGTGGCCGCGGAGAACACTACGGGCGGCGCCTTGCGCACGGTCTTGCGAGGAGCCTTCTCCGCCGGCGCGACCTTCTTCATGGCCGGCTTCTTGGCGGTCGCGTTCTCCTTCGCGGGCGCGGCCTCGGCGGGCTTCGCCTTCGCCTTCGCGCGCGACGGCTTCGCGGCGGGCTTGGTCTTCTTGTCCTCCGCCGCGGCCTTCGTCGCGATGGTCTTCGGCGCGGTGGTCTTCGGCGCGGTGGTCTTCGGCGCGGTGGTCTTCGGCGCGGAAACCGTGGTGGCCCTGCGCCGGGTGGCCGGCTTGGGCGTGGTGGCCTCAGCAGGCTTCGCCGCCGTGGTCTTCTTGCCCTTGGTCGTCTTGGTGTCGGTGGCCTTCGGTGCCGCCGGCGTGGCCTTGCGCCGGGTGGCCGGCTTCGGGCTGGTGGCGTCAGCGGGCTTCGCCGCCGCCGTGGTCTTCTTGCCCTTGGCAGCGGCCTCCGCCTTCGCGGTCTTGCTCGCTGCCGCCGTACGAGCGGTCGCGCGCTTGCCCGCCGCGGCGGGAGCCTTCGCCACCCCGGTGGCGCCCGTCTTCTTCGCCGGCGAGTCCGTGGCCTTCCGGGACGTCGTGGCTGTGGAGTTCGCCGTGCGGCGCGTGCGCTTCACCGGGGCGAGGCGGCGCGGCGGGCGCTTGCGGCCGCCCGTGCGGCGGCCCGCCTGCACGTAGGTGGCCAGCAGCTCGCGCAGGCTGCCCGCGTTCGAGTCCGAGAGGTCGATGTCGTACTCGACGCCGTCCAGGCCGAACCGCACCGTCTCCGCGGCCGGTTCGCCGTTCAGGTCGTCCAGTAGTTGCACCGCGGTGTTCTTCGCCACCGATAACCTCCAGTACTTACGATTTGCCGCTGAGAATACCCGCCCCACTTGCGCCGGGCGCCGGGCTGGTGTGCGCTGTGACCCATGTCCGAGGAGACTTTTGACGTCATCGTGATCGGTGGCGGACCGGTGGGGGAGAACGCGGCGGACCGGGCGGTCAAGGGCGGCCTGTCCACCGCGCTGGTGGAGCGGGAACGGTTCGGGGGCGAGTGCTCCTACTGGGCCTGCATCCCGAGCAAAGCCTTGCTGCGACCGGGAAACGCGCTCGCCGCAGCCCGGCGGCTGCCCGGCGTTCCGGTGGGCGAGGCGCTCGACCCGGCGGCGGTGTTCGAACGCCGCGACTACTTCACCAGCAAGGGCGACGACACCGGTCAGGTCGAGTGGGCCCGCGGCGCGGGCATCACGACGATCCGCGGGCGCGGCCGCATCACCGGTGAGCGCGAGATCACTGTGGACGGCGGCCGGGTACTGCGGGCTCGGCACGCCGTGGTGGTCTGTACCGGCAGCGTGCCGAAGACGCCGCCGATCCCGGGCCTGGACGAGGTGCCGGTGTGGGGTTCCCGCGAAGCCACGTCCAGCAGCACGGTGCCGGGCAGGCTGGCCGTCGTCGGCGGCGGGGTGGTCGGCGTCGAGATGGCGCAGGCCTGGGCACGGCTCGGCGCGCAGGTGGACCTGATCGTCACCGGCCCGCGCCCGCTGCCGCGGTACCCGGACTTCGCCGGCGACGCCGTCGCGGAGGGCCTGCGGGCCGACGGCGTGCGTGTGCACACCGACTCCGGCCTGGAGCGAGCCTCCCGAGTGGACGGTGCCGCCCGGCTGGAACTCAAGGGCGGCGCGGTCGTCACGGCCGATCAGGTGCTCGTCGCGACCGGGCGGCGACCCGCGACCGACGACCTCGGCCTCGAGGTCATCGGGCTCGCGCCGGGCAAGCCGCTCACTGTCGACGACAGCGGCCTGGTGTCCGAAGTGGACGGCGAGTGGCTGTACGCAGCTGGTGACGTCACCGGCCGCGCGTTGCTGACGCACCAGGGCAAGTACGCCGCCCGCGTGGTCGGCGACGTGATCTCCGCACGCGCCACGGGCAAGCCGGTGGACACCCGGCCGTGGGGCAAGCACAGTGCCACCGCCGACCACCACGCGGTGCCGCAGGTCGTGTTCACCGACCCGGAGGTCGCCTCGGTGGGCCTGACCGAGCCCGAACCGGGCGCACCGCACCGGGTGGTCGACATCGACATCGCCGTCGCGGGGTCGTCGCTGCACGCGGACGGCTACGCGGGCAAGGCCAGGATGATCGTCGACACCGACCGCGAGGTGCTGGTCGGCGTCACGTTCGTCGGGCAGGACGTCGCGGAGCTGCTGCACTCGGCGACCGTCGCCATCGCGGGCGAGGTGCCGCTGGGCAGGCTGTGGCACGCGGTCCCGTCGTTCCCCACGATCAGCGAGGTGTGGCTGCGGCTGCTGGAGGAGTACGGGCTCTGAAACCGGTTGCGTGAGGGGCAGCCGTGGCCGACGCTTCGCGAGTGCGCTTCGATCATGAGCTGCTGCTCCCCGGCGGCCGGGTCCTCGCCTGGTCCGAGACCGGGCCCGGGGACGGCACGCCGGTCCTGTTCCTGGCCGGCGCCGCGACCGGCCGGTCCATGGTCTTCGGCGGCAGGCGCCGGGTCCGGTTGGTGACCGTGGACCGCCCCGGCATCGGCGCTTCGACACACGACCCACGCCGGTCGGCGGCGTCCACGGCCGCCGACCTCGCCGCACTCGTGACACGCCTCGGCGGGCCGGTGCCGGTCGTGGCGAACTCGCAGGCCGCGGTCTTCGGGCTCGCGGCCGCCGAGCGCGGGATCGCGTCCCGGCTGCTGCTGGTGTCCCCGGCCGACGAGGTCGCCGATCCCCGGGTGTTCGCGCGGTTGCCCGGCCCGGTGCGGGACGTCGTCACGCGGGTGCGGGTGGACCCGGCGGCCGCGCGGGAGTTCTTCGCCCGGCTCGGCCCCGGCGGGATGGAACGGATGGTGCTGGACAGCGCGGATCCGGCGGACCGCGAGGTGTACCAGGATCCGGTGTTCCTGGCCCGGTACCGCGCGGCTCTGCGGGAGGGGTTCGCGAACGACGGCGCGGGCTACGCCGCTGACTCGATCATCGCGATGTCGCCGTGGCAGCTGGACTGGGCCGCGATCCGGGTGCCGGTGCAGGTGTGGTTCGGCGAACGGGACCGGGTGCACTCACCAGACCTCGGCGCGCTGCTCACCTCCCGGATTCCGGGCGCGCGACGCCATGTGGTGCCCGGGGCGGGCGGCGCTCTGCTGTGGACCCACGCCGAGGAGATCCTCGCCGCGGCGGCCGGCTAACTGATCCGCACGCCCAGCGCGGCGCCCGCCGCGCGCAGCAGGGCCGGGTCGTCCGGTGACGACTGGCCGTCGACGTAGGCGGCCAGCACCAGCCGGACGGCCGGGCCCGAGATCGCGCTCTGGTACGCCGCGCCCGCGGTGTCCGGCTCGCGCGGCCACTGGTGCGTCTCGGTGGCGAGATCGGCGATCCCGCCGCTGCCCGGGGTGTCGGCGAGCTGCTTGAAGGCCGCGGCCTGTTCGTCGCTGCCGAAGGTGAGCACCGCGACCGACACGGCGACCGCCCGCCCGTCCACGGTGGCTTCGAAGCTGCCGCGTTCCATGCCCGCGCAACCGCTTGCCTGCAACCGCGCCTGCAGGTCCCCGTAGGCGCGGGCGGCGCAGGTGCGTTCCGTGCCGGAGGCCCGTTTGGTGAACTCGATGCCCGCGACGGCCTGCGGCGCCGGCGTGATTGCGGTGGTCGTCGGGGGCGCGGTGACCGTTTCGCCGTCCCCGCCGGTCGTCACCACCACGAGTACGACGGCCAGCAGCACCAGCGCCACGGCGATCGCCGCGACCGGCCGCCACGGCACGGGCGCGGAAGCCGGGACCGCGCGCGCGGGCGCGGCCGCGGCGATCCGGGGCACCGGCATCGTCACCTCGGCGGGCGGGACGATCGGCGGCACGGCGGCGGGCGCGGCCGGGCGGTGCCGCCGGGGGCGGGGTTTGACCGGCGCCAGCTTCACCGTCGCCGACTCCTCGGTGACGGTGAAGCCTTCCGCCGCCAGTTCGTCGCCGGTGAGACCGGTGTCCGGAGCGAGCGTGTCGATCAGGGCGCGGGCCTGCGCCGGCGTGCACGGCCAGGGCGCGGGGGTCAGCGACGCGATGGCCGCGAGCAGGCTGTTCTGCGTCGGGAACAGGACGCGGACGTTCCCGGCGAGGTCGGCGGGCGGCTGCTCGATCTCCTCCACGAACGGCCCGACGGCGAGGATTGTGGCGATCGGCAGGTGCTCCGGGACGTCCGGGCGCAGCCGCTCGATGACCGCGTCGGCGAGCGCGAGCGCGTCCGCCGCGGGGTTGACCACGTCCCCGTCGGCGACGAGCGGCCAGCCGTCGGCCTTCCACTGGCCGGTCAGGGGCGCTTCGAGGCGGATCGCCGGGTCCGGCAGATCGACGCCGATCACGACCAGGACGACGGTCGGCATGATGACGATCGCCTCGGCCGGCGGCCGGTCCGGCAGCGGCCGTGCCCCGGCCAGCGCGATGCCGCCGGCGAAGTAGTCACCGCGGCCGAGCGCGGCGAGCGCGGCCCGGACGTCGTCGGCGACGCGCGAGGGCTGTCGTTCCAGGCGGATCAGCCGCACCTCGCACCTCCCCGGTCCCGTCCACGTGCGCGCTTACGCTAGCGCGCTGTGCAGTTGCTGACCCTCGATGGTGTGAAAATCACTCGCGGAAGGTGTCTGCTTCCGGGCACACCCGTGCGGGTAAGTGATCGTTGACAGTGATCGGAGTCACCCTATTGAGTGCTACTCGTTGGTAGATCGTAGGGCCGGCTGGAGAGATAGGGGACCCCGATGCGATGGCGCTCCACGCGCGCGGTGGCGATCGCCGCCGCCGCGCTCGTCCTCCCGTTCACCGGCGCCGTCCCCGCGGCGAACGCCCAGACCCCGCTCGCGCCCGTGTCGGACACGCTCGACCGGGTGCTGGCCACCGCGACCGCGCTCACCCCGGTCACGACCCTCGTGCACGCCGCGGACGCGGGCACCGCCGCGCAGGCCGTGCGAACGGCCGGGATGCGGGAGATCACCCGGTTCCCGCGCATCGGCGTCGTCGCCGCGGCGGGCACGGCCGCGCAGGTCGCCGCGGTGCGCAAGGCGGCCGGCGTCACCTACGTCGAGAACAACGACCCGCTCGCCGCGTTCGGTTCGTCCGGCACGACCGCGACCCGCAGCGCCGAAGCACGCACCACTCTCACCGGCGCGGACGGCGCTCCGCTGGACGGGCGCGGGGTGTCGGTGGCGATCATCGACACCGGGATCGACCCGACGCATCCGGCGTTCCGCGGCGCCGACGGATCGACCCGCGTGGTGCGCAACCTGAAGAGCCTGTGCCTCGACGGCACCACCACCTCGTGCATCGTCGACGTGCCCACCTCGGTCGACACCGACGCGACCGCGCTCGGCGGGCACGGCACCCACGTCGCCGGCATCGCGGCGGGTGCGCCGTACACGCTGGCCGACGGTTCGTCCGTCGGCGGTTCGGCGCCGGGCGCGAAGATCGTGTCGATCTCGACCGGCCTGGCGATCCTGGTGCTGGGCACGGACGCCGCGCTGAACTGGGTGCTGGAGAACCACGCCGCGCCGTGCGGGGCCGGGGTGCCGGCAACGGTGTGCCCGCCGATCAAGGTGATCAACAACTCGTACGGCCCGAGCGGCGGCGGCGAGTTCGACCCGGAGTCGGCGACGGTCAAGCTGCAGCGCGCGCTCGCGGCCGAAGGGGTCGTGACGGTGTGGGCGAACGGCAACGACGGCGGGGACGGTTCGGCGGATCTGTCGAACCCGCCGGGCAAGGACCCGACGCCCGGGGTCATCTCGGTGGCTTCCTACAACGACCAGGGCACCGGGACGCGCGACGGGACCGTGTCGGACTTCTCCTCGCGCGGGCTCGCGTCGGACCCGTCGACGTGGCCGGACGTGTCCGCGCCGGGCGAGAACATCCTGTCCGCGTGCCGGCCGTACCTGGTGATCTGCGCGACCGGGTTGCAGCCGTCGAACGGGCCGGGGATGCTCGACCTCGGCACCTACAACGTGATCAGCGGCACCTCGATGGCGACGCCGCAGATCACCGGCATCGTGGCGCAGCTGTTCCAGTCCCGGCCGGGCGCCACGCCGGGCGAGATCGAGGCCGCGATCAAGTCGACGGCGTACAAGTACAGTGACGGCGCCGCGTACCAGGGTGGTTCGAGCTTCGACAAGGGCGCCGGACTCGTCGACACCGTCGCCGCCGTGGGGGCTCTCGCCGGGACCTGACGGCTTCCGGCCAGTGGTGGTGCTGCGACATCTGAGGTTCCTGTGGCGAAATGCCATCGTCCGGGTGCACAATATGGGCAGTCACGGCAGGGATGCTTGTCAGCAGGCTCCGAGCTCGCGAGGTCGTAGGGGAAGACGCCCCTCGTCGAGTAGCGGAGGTCAGCAGTGAGCACCCGTGGCGTGGTTTACGTCCACTCGTCGCCGTCTGCGGTGTGCCCGCACGTCGAGTGGGCGATTTCGGGCACCCTGGGTACCCGAGTGGATCTGAAGTGGACGGCGCAACCCGCCGCTCCAGGGCAGCTTCGCGCCGAGTGCACGTGGAGCGCGCCCGCCGGAACCGGCGCCAAGCTGGCGGCCGGTCTCAAGGCGTGGCCGATGCTGCGCTTCGAGGTGACCGAGGAGCCGAGCGCCGGCGTCGACGGCGAGCGGTTCTGCTACGTGCCCGGGCTGGGACTGTGGCGCGGCCGGACGAGCGCCAACGGAGACATCGTCGTCGGGGAAGACCAGCTGCGCACACTCGTGGCGACCTGCCGCGCGGGGGAACAGCTGGCGCACAAACTCGATGAGCTGCTCGCTTCGAGCTGGGATGAGGCGCTGGAGCCGTTCCGCCACGCCGGGGACGGGGCTCCGGTCACCTGGCTGCACCGGGTGGGGTGAGTTTTCGGGCGAGCCGGTTGGGCGGCTGTGCTCGGTGCTCGGTGCTCGGTGCCCGGTGCCCGGTGAGGTGCCCACTCATGTGGCGATGAACGGACCGTTCATGCCTTCAGCCCGCACGAGGTGTCCAGTCGCGCGGCGATGAATGGTCCGTTCATTGCTTCAGGCCGCGCGAGGTGCCCACTCCTGTGGCCATGAACGGACCATTCAGTGCTTCCCCCGGCGATGTGTCCGCTCGCGCGCCGATGAATGGGCCGTTCATGGCTTCCGTCCGCGCGAGGTGCCCGGTCGCGCGCCGATGAACGGACCATTCATCGACCCAACCCCCCGAACCAACCCCCCGGCCGCCGTAACCACCCGCACCCACCCCAGCCACCAGAACCCCGGATCAGCCGAGCCCCTTCACCTGCCCGGCCCAACCACACCAACCCGCTCCGCACAAAAGACAGCACTCGGTAACGATCACCACTACGCTGCCGATGTGACAGCCATGTCGGCGCCTCCCGCAGCACCGCCGCGATGGTTGGTGCCCGTCGTCATCGTCGTGGTGTCGATCATGGTCGGCGGCGGTCTCCTGGCCCGCGAGCTGTACCGCCTGCCCGAAGCGACCCCGGACGCGATCCTCGCCCAGTCGTCGACCGCCCGGCCGCTCGCGCAGCAGCCTGGGCCGGGCACCGTCGAGCTCACCCCGGACGCCGCGGCGCACCCGCAGAACACCACGGTCCGCACGCTGCTCCAGACGTACTTCGACTCGATCAACAACCGCGACTACGAGCTGTGGAAATCGGCCGTCACCCGCGAGCGCGTCCAGGCCAAGTCGAAGAGCACCTGGCTCAACGACTACCGCACGACGCGGGACGGCAGCATCCTCGTCTACCGCATCGACCCGGTCGCCGACGACGAGCTCCGCGCCCTCGTCGGCTTCACCAGCACGCAGGACGTCAAGGACGCCCCGGCCGAACTTCCGGAACCCTGCGTGCACTGGCGCCTCGTGCTCCCGCTGACCCTGGAATCCGGCGCCTGGAAGGTGGACACCGTCACCGGCTCCACCACCCCCGAACTGTCCCGCTGCTGACCGCACACACGAGAAAACCCCGGCCACCAACGGCCGGGGTTCTCCCAACAGAAGCGGAACTCAGGCGCCGGTGAACAGCAGCGCCGTGTTGTGACCGCCGAAGCCGAACGAGTTGCTCAGCGCCGCGGTCAGCTCGACCTTCCGCGGCTCGCCCGCGACGACGTCGAGCCCGACCTTCGGGTCCAGGTTCTCCAGGTTCAGCGTCGGCGGCACCAGACCGTGGTAGATCGAGAGCAGCGTGAGGATGCCCTCGACCGCCCCGGCGCCACCGACCAGGTGACCCAGCGCGGACTTCGGCGCCGTCACCACCGGGTGCTCACCAACGGCCTTGCGGATCGCCGCGGCCTCGCCGATGTCGCCGACCACCGTGGACGTCGCGTGGGCGTTCACGTGCCCCACGTCCGCCGACGTCAGCCCCGCCATGGTCATCGCGTTCGCCATCGCGGCGATCTGGCCGATGCCCTCCGGGTGGTTGCCGGTGATGTGGTGCGCGTCCGAGGTGATGCCGTACCCGGCCAGCCGCCCGTAGATCCGCGCGCCGCGGGCCTTCGCCCGGTCCGCCCGCTCCAGGACGACCACACCGGCGCCCTCACCGAGCACGAACCCGTCCCGGTCGGTGTCGAACGGGCGCGACGCGCGCTCGGGCTCGTCGTTGCGCGTCGACACCGTCCGGGCCTGCGCGAAACCGGCCACGGTGATCGGGTGGATGCAGGACTCCGCACCACCCGCCACCACGACGTCGGCCCGCCCGTTCTGGATCATCTGGTAACCGTTGGCGATGCCCTCGGCGCCGGAGGCGCACGCCGAAGCCGGCGAGTGCACCCCGGCCCTGGCCTTGAGGTCGATGCCGACGTGCGCGGCAGGCCCGTTCGGCATCAGCATCGGCACGGTCAGCGGCGAGACCTTCCGGATGCCCTCCTGCTCGAGCAGGTCGTCCATCGCCAGCAGCGTCAGCGGCCCGCCGATGCCGGTGCCGATGGACACGCCGAGCCGGTCCGGGTCGACGTCCGTGCGCTCGTCGCTGGGCTGCTCGAAACCGGCGTCGGCCCACGCCTGCCGGGCGGCGATGAGCGCGATCTGCTCACACCGGTCCAGCCGGCGCGCCTGCACGCGCGGCAGCTTCTCCGCCGGATCCTCGGCGAGCGTGGCGCCGATCTTGACCGGCAGGTCGAACTTCTCGACCCAGTCGGCCTCGATCCGCCGGATGCCGCTGCGGCCGGCGAGCAAGCCCTCCCACGTGGACGCGACGTCCCCGCCGAGTGGCGTCGTCGCGCCGATCCCGGTGATCACGACGTCGATGTTGCTCATGAGGAGTCTCCCCGAGGTTCAGACGAAGAATTCAGCTCGTGCTTACTTGGCGTTCGCGGCGACGTAGTCCACCGCGTCGCCGACGGTCTTCAGGTTGGCCAGCTCGTCGTCCGGGATCTTGACCCCGAACTTGTCCTCGGCCTGCACCGCGATCTCCACCATCGACAGCGAGTCGATGTCCAGGTCGTCGACGAAGGACTTCTCCAGGCTCACGTCGTCCTGCGCGACACCCGCGACCTCCTCGACGATCTCCGCGAGGCCGCTGAGGATCTCCTGCTTGTCCGCCACGATGGTGTTTCCTTTCTGGGGTTCGACACCGGCAGGCCCGCGCCTGCCGGCGATAGTGGTATCACGGGCAGATGACGACCTGTCCGGCGTAGGACAGGCCCGCGCCGAATCCAACCATCAGCACCACGTCACCCGTTTTGACGGTGCCCGCTTTCCGCATGTGGTCCAGCGCCATGGGAATCGACGCGGACGAGGTGTTGCCGGAGAACTTGATGTCGTCGGCCACGACCAGGTCCTCCCGCGCGCCCTTGGCCTTGAGCCGCTTGGCGATGGCGTCCACGATCCGCAGGTTCGCCTGGTGCGGGATGAGCACGTCGATGTCCGACGGCTCCAGCCCGGCCAGCTCGACCGCCTTCAACGCGATCGGCGCGATCTGCGTGGTCGCCCACCGGAAGACCGACTGGCCCTCCTGGTAGATGTACTTGTGGTCGCGCATGTAGATCGTGTCGACCAGGTCGCCCGCGCTGCCCCAGGACACCGGCCCGATGCCCGGCTCGTCGGACGGACCGACCACCGCGGCGCCCGCGCCGTCGGCGAAGATGATCGCGTTGGCCCGGTCCACCGGGTCGACCACGTCGGTCAGCTTCTCCGCGCCGATCACCAGCACCTTGCCCGCCGAGCCGGCGCGGATCAGGTCGGAGGCGACGCCGAGGCCGTAGCAGAACCCGGCGCACGCGGCGTTGAGGTCGAACGCGCCGGCCGCCTTCACACCGATCCGGTCGGCGACCTGGCCGGCCGCGTTCGGGATGGGCGCGGGCATCGTGCAGTTCGGCACGATCACGGTGTCCACATCGGACGGCTGCAGGCCCGCGTCGGTGAGCGCGGCGTTGCCCGCCTTGACCGCCATGTCGACCAGCAGCTCGTCCTTCTCGGCGAAGCGGCGCTCGATGATGCCGACCCGCTCACGGATCCACTGGTCGTTGGTCTCCATGATCTGGGACAGGTCGTCGTTGGTGACGACGCGGTCCGGCTGGTAGCTGCCGACGCCCAGGATCCGGGTGGCGGCGGGCCCCTGCTTCTGGCGCAACACCGGGCTCACAGGATCTCCTTCGCGGCGGGCAGGTCGGTGGGGGTCTTGAGCGCGACGGTCTGCGTGACCGTGCCCTTGAGCTGGCGCTTGACCAGACCGGTCAGGGTGCCTGCCGGCGGCAGCTCGACCGTGGCGGTGACGCCCAGCTCGACGAGGCCGTCCATCGTCAGGTCCCAGCGGACCGGGCGGGTGACCTGCTTGACCAGCCGCTCCAGGTACTCGGCGCCGCTGGTGACCACGGTGCCGTCGGCGTTGGACAGCAGCGGGCGGACCGGGTCCTTCGGCGTGATCGACGCGGCGTGCGCGCGCAGGGCCTCCTCGGCGGGGGCCATGTAAGAGGTGTGGAAGGCGCCGGCGACCTTCAGCGGCCGGACCTTCGTGCCTTCGAGGGGCTCGGCGACGATCCGCTCGATGGCGTCCTTCGCGCCGGAGGCGACGATCTGGCCGGCGCCGTTGCGGTTCGCTGCGGTGAGGCCGTGGCCGTCCAGCCAGGCGACGACCTCGTCCGGGTCGCCGAGCATGACGGCGGCCATGGACGTCGGCTCGATCGCGCACGCCTTGGCCATTTCCGCGCCGCGCACGGCCGCCAGCGCGACCGCGTCCTCGGCCGTGAGCACACCCGCCACGGCGGCTGCCGCGAGCTCGCCGACGGAGTGGCCGGCGACCGGCGTGTCGTCCGGGACGTCGCCGAGGGCGTCGAAGGCCAGCAGCGAGAGCGCGACGATCAGCGGCTGCGTGATCGCGGTGTCCTGGATGGTCTCGGCGTCGGCCTCGGTCCCGAGGTGGACCAGGTCGAGCCCGGTTCGCTCGGACCAGCGCGCGAGCTTCTCGCGGGTGCCGTCGAGTTCGAGCCAGGGGGAGAACATGCCGGGCGCTTGGGAGCCCTGTCCGGGAGCGAGCACTGCTGTCACGCCTCTAGGGAACATGCTTCCCCGGCGGGCCCGGGATGCCGCTGTTCACCAAGTCGGAGCGGTGATCTTGTAGAGAGCCTACAAAAATGGCGCCCGCAGGCCCGCATCCAGCGCTGATGTGTTGTCGGTTCCGGGCAGCCCGGAAGTGAGACCGGTCACCAGAGGCCGCGAGCCCTGGCCAGCCGTCCCACGGTCAGGGCCACGCGCAGCACCAGCGCGTCCCGCGGCTCGGTGGCGTTGCGGCCGGTCAGCTCGGCCGCCCGCCGCAGCCGGTAGCGCACGGTGTTGGGGTGCACGAACAGCTTCTTCGCGCACGTCTCCAGCACCCCGCCGGACTCCAGGTACTCGTCCACCGTCTGCAGCATCGTCGGCCCGGCCGCCTCCAACGGCTGCGCGATCTCCTCGATCAGCAGCCGCTCGGCCTCGGCGTCGCCGGACAGCGCTCGTTCCGGCAGCAGGTCCGACGACCGCACCGGGCGCGGCGCACCCGGCCAGCCGACCACCGCGCGCAACCCGGACAGCGCCTCGGCGGCGCTGCGGTGCGCCTCGGCCAGGCTGTCCACCGTCGGCCCGGCCACCACCGGCCCGTCGCCGAACGCGCCTGCCAGCTTGCCGAGCACCTCCTTCTGCTTGGCGTCGCCGTCAGTCGGCCCGCCTGCCACCACGATCAGCCGCGAGCCCTGGACGCTCAACAGCACCGGCCGTCCCAGCCGCGCGGCCAGGCGGCGCACCTCGAACACCACGCTCGGCGGGTCGTCCGAGGGCGGCCTGCCGGCCAGCACGGTCGCCATCGCCGACGGCTCCCAGCCCAGCGCCGCGGCCCGCGAAAGCACCGCCTCCTCGGCGTCGCCGCGGACGATGCCGTCCACGACCAGCGCCTCGAGCCGGGCGTCCCACGCGCCGCGGGCCTCCGCGGCCGCGGCGTAGGAGTTGGCCGTCGCGAAGGCGATCTCGCGGCCGTAGCGGAGGATGCCCTCGGTGAGCGCGGCGTCCTCGGCCTCGGTGGCGGCGAACTCCGGCAGCTGCTCCTCGAACACCTCGATCGCCAGCCGCACCAGACCCACCGCCTGCCGCAGGCTGATCCAGCGCGACAGGTCTTCGGGCGCGCCGCGGAAGGCGTCGGTGGTGAGCTTGAGCGCCTCCTGCGAATCACGCAGCCAGTCGACGAACCCGGCCGCGCCGGTCTGGGTGATCAGCAGGATGCTCGCCCGCTGCTCGGCGGGCAATCGTCCGAACCACGGCAGCCGCTGCTCCATGGCGGCGACGCTGGCCGAGGCGAGGCGCCCGGAGGCGCGCTCCAGCCTGCGCAGCGTCTTCGCCGAGAGGCCGTGGTGCTTGGCCGGCCGCCTGCCGCTGGTCTGGCTGCCGTTGGTCTGGCTGCCATTGGTCTGGGTCATGGTGAAACCGACTTTAACCGGCCGTCCGGTAAACGCGAGGCCGCCCGGCGCATCGCGGTTCTCGCAGCGCCGGGCGGCCTCATCTCCCCGGTCCCCACCGGTAGGTCCACTATGGACCTTGTGGATATTTTTCCGCCAGTCTTCTCACTCGATCGTGCAAGTAATTTTCGAGAGGTGTAGCGGGGCTCACTGGCGGTGAGGGAATCAGTGCCGGATGTGGCGGGTTGATCGGGCAGACGGGAGGCGCCATGCACGTTCTGTTGCAGCACGGTTTGTCCGTTTTCGGGCAGTGGATCTCCATCGCGGAGCTGGTCGGCCAGCTGTGCGCGCTCGCCGTGGTCTTCCTGGCGCAGCGGCGCACGCTCTGGACCTGGCCCGTGCAGGTCGGCGCGACGGTGCTGCTCTTCGCCGTCTACGCCTCCGCGCACCTGGGCGGGCTCGCGGCCCGGCAGGTCGCGATCCTGCTGATCTCGGTCTACGGCTGGTGGGCCTGGACCCGTCGCCGCGACCCGGTGTACGGGGTGGTCGTGCGCAGCGGCCGGACCGTCGAGCGGCTGGTGATGGCGGGTGCGTTCGTGGCCGGCACCGTGGTGATGGCGCTGGTGCTCGACGCGCTGGACGCCTCCTGGGCGCCGTGGCCGGACGCGGCGATCTTCATCGGCACGCTCGTCGCCTTCGCCGCCCAGGGGCGTGGCCTGGTCGAGTTCTGGCTGGTGTGGCTGGTCGTCGACGCGATCGGTGTGCCGCTGCAGATCTCCTCGGGCCTGTACTTCTCCGCGGCGGTCTACCTCGTGTTCGCCGCGCTGGTCGTGCACGGCTGGTGGAGCTGGCACCGCGCCGCGGTGAGGCGCCCGGAGCTCACGGCAGCATCCCGCTGAGGAAGCTCGCCTGCGCCACCACGATCAGGCACATCACGAACAGCAGTCCCACGCTCCACGGCAGCACCTTGCGCAACAGCGTGCCCTCTTCGCCCGGCAGCATCGCCGCCGCGCACGCGATGCTCAGGTTCTGCGGGGAGATCATCTTGCCGAGCACGCCGCCCGAGGAGTTGGCCGCGGCGAGCAGTTCGGGCGACAGCCCGGCCTGGTGTGCCGCGGTCACCTGGAGGGCGCCGAACAGGGCGTTGGCCGAGGTGTCGGAACCGGAGACCGCCACGCCGAACCACCCGAGCACCGGGGACAGGAACGCCAGGCCGGCGCCCGCGCCCGCGATGAAGTAGCCGATCGTGGTGGCCTGGCCGGACAGGTTCATCACGTACGCCAGCGCGAGCACGCTCGTCACGGTCAGGATGGCGAACCGCAGCTCGTGCACCGTGCCGCCCCATTCGCGCACCGCGTCCCGGGCGCGGACCCGCAGGAACACCGCGGTCAGGACGCCCGCGATCAACACGAGCGTGCCGCCGGTGCTCAGGAACGGCACCGAGAACGTGTTGCCGGACACCGGTTTGCCCGCCGAGTTCGCCACCGACAGCGCCGGCCAGTCGAACTTCCACGTCGCCGCGTCGAGCAGCCGCTTGACCGGCGGCAGCTGGCCGATCGAGAAGATCACGATGATCAGCGCGTACGGCAGGTAGGCGCGGACGACCTCGCCGCGGTCCTCGGGCCGGTCCAGCGTTTCGGTGGCCACGCCGGTGAGCACCGCGGTCCGGACATCTTCGCGGGCCGGCTTGCGGGCGGCGGGCAACGCGACCAGTGCGGCCGCGCCGGCGAGCGCGGCGCCGATGTCGGCGAGCTGCGCGGAGACGTAGTTGGCGGCGGCGAACTGCACCACCCCGAACGCCGCGCCGCACACCAGCGCGGGCAGCCAGGTTTCCCGCAGCCCGCGACGGCCGTCGACGATGAAGACCAGCAGCAGCGGCACGAACAACGCGAGGATCGGCGTCTGGCGGCCCACGATCGACGACACGGTGTCCAGTGGCAGCCCGGTGACCTGCGCGAGGGTGACGACCGGCGTGCCCATGGCGCCGAACGCGACCGGCGCGGTGTTGGCGACCAGCGCGACGACCGCCGCCCGCACCGGGGTGAACCCGAGCGCCACGAGCATCACCGAGCTGATCGCGACCGGCGCGCCGAAGCCGGCCAGCGCCTCCATCAGGGCGCCGAAGCAGAACGCGATGATCAGCGCCTGGATGCGGGGATCGTCGGAGACCCGGCCGAACGACCGGCGGAGGACGTCGAAATGCCCGGTGCGCACGGTGATCCGGTAGATCCACAGCGCGTTGACGACGATCCACATGATGGGGAAGAGCCCGAACGCGGCGCCCTGGAACCCGCTCGAGATCGCCTGCCCGATCGGCATGCCGAAGATCGTGACGGCGACGATGAGGGCGACGGCCAGGCCGATCAGGCCGGCCTGGTGGGCCTTCATCCGGACCACGCCCAGCAGGACGAGGACGGTGGCCAGTGGGAGTGCCGCGACCAGCGCGGACAGGCCGAGTGAACCGGCTAGCGGGGCGAGCTCCTGCACAAACATGCCGACCTCGATTCCACATCGCGGAAGTGGGGTTCCGCTTTTGGTGGGGAGGTATGGTCCAGGGTCGCCGGTGGGGCGTCAAGGGGAGCGTTTCACTGATCGAGATGGTTCAGGACGTGCGTGGAAGGATCGCCGGTTCGGCGCATCGCCAATGAACCAGAGCCTGAGCTACGGTCGCTTGTCGGGTCCTTTCCTGGGGGTGCGCGGTGGCACGCAAACGTGGTTTCTTCGCCGAACTTCAGCATCAACAGATGGTGCAGGAACGGGAACGGCAGCGGCAGCGGCAGCAAGCACAAAGGGAAGCCGAACGTGCTGCCCGTGCCCGTGAACGAGCCTTGGCGAAGGAAGCTCGCGAACAGCGAGAATTGCATGTCAAGCAGCAACAGAACGAAGCTGTAGTGATGACCACAGCTGCGCAGGAGCGGTTGGATGAACTGGGCAGGGTCCTGGTCGACGGACTCCGTCATCGAAGTGTCTTTTCCTTCGCTCAGATGCGCAGGTCTTTCAAGGCGCAGCGATTTGAAGCGCCGCCGGCTCTAGTCACCCCTGCGACGCAGCCGCAATGGGAGAGATACGCTCCGCCGCCTCCGTCTGGGGTGGGGCGACTCTTCAAGGGGGCGCACAACAAGACCGTCGACCAAGCCAAAGCCAGGTTCGCGCACGCCACGGCGCTGTATGAACAGGTCGAACACGAGCGACTTGCCGCACTGGCGGCTGCGGAAGCGCGACATCGACAGGCTGAGGAATCTCGCCGACAAGAAGTAGAACAACACAACGCTCAGGTGGCAGATCTCGAAAGCCGCGTCCTGGCGAGAGCGCCAGAGGCGGTCGAAGACTATTTCGAGCTACTCATCGAGCAGTCACCTCTGCCGGCCGATCTGCCGGTCGATGTCGAGGTTGCCTACCAGCCCGACTCGAAGAAGTTGCTCATGATCCGGGAGTTGCCCGGGGTTGATGTGATTCCGCCCAACCGCGAGTACACGTATGTCAAGTCACGAGATGAGATCGTAGCCAGGCCCCGACTGGCGAAAGAAGTCAAGCAGGCTTACGCGAATCTGGTGGCGCAGATCGTTCTGAGGACGATGCGTGACGTGTTCGAAGTCCGCCCGAGCGACCTCGTCGACGAAGTGGCTGTGAACGCGCACGTGTCGACGCGCAACAGGGCCACCGGCAAACCGGAACGCCCTTGTCTGGTCAGTGTCTCAGCGACGCGGAAACAGTTCGAGGAACTGGTGCTCACCGAACTGGATCCTGCTGAATGTCTGAAGTACTTCAACGCGCTCGTGTCCCCCCATCCGTGGGACCTCGAAGCAGTGCGTCCGATCTTCGATCCGGACTTGTCGAAGTACCGTCTCGTGGATGCTCACGATGTGGCGGCGGTTCTGGACGGCCGTGTGGTGCTCCTGGAGATGAAGCCTTTCGAGTTCGAGGTTCTGGTCAAGCAACTCTTCGAAGCCATGGGGATGAAGTCCTGGGTCACACAGGCTTCTCGCGATGACGGCCTTGACGCGCTCGCCGTCAATGAAGACCCAATCATGGGCGGGGTGTGCGTGATTCAGGCAAAGCGGTACAAGGGGACCGTCGAACCGGATGCGGTTCGTGCGCTCGCGGGCGTGATGGATGACAAGCGCGCGAGTCGTGGCGTGTTGGTGACCACCTCGCGCTTTGGCAAGGCCTCATGGGATTTCGTCGCGCGTCACGGCCGAATCCAACTCATCGAAGGTCCGCACCTCAAACACCTGCTGGCGGAATACCTGAACCTCGACGTGCTGCTCGGGCCGCAAACCAGGTGAAGAGAGTTCGTCTGGCTACCGACAGGCGCCGGCTTCGCTTCGCTACGCCCCGATTGAGCCCCTTCCGAACCCGATCTTTCAGTGTTCGGTTGCCGAGACACCGCGTCAAGGCGGGAAAGCGTGCCTTGACCCGGTGGCTCGGCAACCGATTTGGCTGGGGATCGGGTTGCGGGAGGGGAGTGGTTCGTGGGGTGGGTGCGTTTCGTTGCCGGACGGCGGTTCGTTGCCGGGCGGCGGTTTGGTGGTTGGCGGGTGGCGGGTGGCGGTTTTCTTTACCGCACGGTGGCGTGGGTTGGTTGTAGGGCGTCGATCGTTCGCACGCCCAGTAGCTGCATGGTGCGGATGATCTCCTGTCGCAGGATGTCCACGCAGCGCTGGACTCCCCGTTCGCCTCCGGCCATGAGGCCGTACAGGTACGCCCGGCCGATCAGGCACATCGACGCGCCCCTGGCCATCGCGGCCACGATGTCGCCGCCGGAGAGGATTCCGGTGTCCACCCACACTTCCGCGTCGCCGCCCACTGCGTCCAGCGTGGGGGTCAGCAGTTCCAGCGGGGTGGGCGCTCGATCGAGCTGGCGGCCGCCGTGGTTGGACAGCACCACCGCGTCCGCGCCGTGTTTCACCACGTCCCGTGCGTCGTCCGGGTTCTGGATCCCCTTGACGACCAGCTTGCCCTTCCAGGTTTCCCGCACCCACGCCAGGTCGTCGAAGCTGAGCGTCGGGTCGAAGAGGGCGTTGATCAGCTCCGCGACGGTGCCGTCCCACGAACCGAACGACGCGAACTCCAGCGGCTCCGTCGTGAGCAGGTTGAACCACCACGCGGGGTGCGTCGCGCCGTCCAGGAACGTGCGCAGCGTCAGCGTCGGCGGGATGGTCAGGCCGTTGCGCACGTCCCGCATCCGCGCGCCGGCCACCGGGGTGTCCACGGTCAGCAACAGCGTGTCGTAACCGCTTTCCTCCGCCCGCCGCATCAGCTCCGCGCCCGCCGCGTGGTCGCGCCACACGTAGAGCTGGAACCACTTCCGCGCGTGCGGGGCGGCCTTCGCGACGTCCTCGATCGACGTCGTCCCCATCGTCGACAACGCGTACGGGATGCGTTCCCGCTGCGCCACCCGGACCACCGCGCGTTCACCCTCGTGGTGCATCATCCGCGTGAAACCGGTCGGCGCGAACGCGAACGGCAACGCCGACTGCTCACCGAGCACCGCCACGCTGGTGTCCACATCGGACACCCCGCGGAGCACGTTGGGGTGGAACTCCACGCTGCGGAACGCCTGCCGGGCGCGGCGCAGGCTGTCTTCGAGCTCCGCGGCGCCGTCGGTGTAGTCGAACACCGCCCGCGGCGTCCGCCTGCGCGCGATGGTGCGCAGGTCGGCGATCGTGTGGGCGTTCGACAGGCGGCGATCGGTCGGGTTGAGCTTCACCGGTTTCGGTCGCAGGATCTGCTGTAGCTCACTGGGCCTCGGCAGGCGGCGTCGCGTCATAGATACATCATCGGTGATGACGCCGTGCGAAGGCCACCCGCGCGAAGCACGCGGGTGGCCTTCGAAAACCGGAGATCAGGCGTTCCCGGCGTCGGTCAGCTGCGGACCGGCGGCGGACACGTCGTGGATCCGGTACTTCCGGGCGGCCTCGACCACCTTCTCCTGCGCGACCTCACCGCGCTTGGCGAGCGCGGCCAGCGTGGCGACCGTGATCGACTCGGCGTCGACCAGGAAGTGCCGCCGCGCCGCCGGACGCGTGTCGGAGAAGCCGAACCCGTCGGTGCCCAGGGTGACCATGTCGGTCGGCACCCACGGGCGGATCAGGTCGGGCACCGCGCGCATCCAGTCCGACACCGCCACGACCGGGCCGGTCGCGTCGGACAGGGCCTCCGTCACGTACGGCACGCGCGGCGAGTCGCCCGGGTGCAGCAGGTTGTCCCGGTCGATCTCCACGGCCTCGCGCCGCAGCTCCGACCACGACGTCGCCGACCACACGGCCGCGCGCACGCCCCACTCCTCGGCCAGCATCGTCTGCGCCTTGAGCGCGTCCGGCATCGTCACGCCGGACACCAGGATCTGCGCCTCCGGACCGTCGCCCGACGGCGCCTCCGCGTACCGGTACAGGCCCTTGAGCAGCCCCTCGACGTCGAGGTTCTCCGGCTCGGCCGGCTGCCGGTACGGCTCGTTGTAGACCGTCATGTAGTAGAAGACGTTCTCGCCGTTGCCGTCCGGGCCGCCCTCGCCGTACATGCGGCGCAGGCCGTCCTTGACGATGTGGGCGATCTCGAACGACCACGCCGGGTCGTAGGCCACCACGGCCGGGTTGGTGTGCGCCAGCAGCAGCGAATGCCCGTCGGCGTGCTGCAGGCCCTCGCCGGTCAGGGTGGTGCGGCCCGCGGTGGCGCCCAGCACGAAACCACGCGCCATCTGGTCCGCCGCCGCGTACAGGCCGTCGCCGGTGCGCTGGAACCCGAACATCGAGTAGAAGATGTAGATCGGGATCATCGGCTCGCCGTGCGTGGCGTAGGACGTGCCCACCGCCGTGAACGACGACGTCGACCCGGCCTCGTTGATGCCCTCGTGCAGCAGCTGGCCGTGCTCGGACTCCTTGTACGCCAGCATCAGGTTGGCGTCCACCGACGTGTAGGTCTGCCCGTGCGGGTTGTAGATCTTCGCCGTCGGGAACATCGAGTCCAGGCCGAACGTGCGGGCCTCGTCCGGGATGATCGGCACGATCCGGTGGCCGATCTCGGCGTCCTTGGCCAGCTCGCGCACCAGCCGCACGAACGCCATCGTGGTGGCGACCTCCTGCTTGCCGGAGCCCTTCCGGATGGCCTCGTACACCTTGTCGCCCGGCAGCACCAGCGGCTTGGCCCGGTTGCGCCGCTCCGGCACGAACCCGCCGAGGGTCTTGCGGCGGCCGACCATGTACTCGATCTCGGGCGAGTTCGCGCCCGGGTGGTAGTACGGCGGCAGCTTCGGGTCGCGCTCCAGCTCCTCGTCGCTGATCGGGATGCGCTGGGCGTCCCGGAACAGCTTCAGGTCGTCCAGCGTGAGCTTCTTCATCTGGTGCGTGGCGTTGCGGCCCTCGAACGCCGGGCCGAGGCCGTAGCCCTTGATGGTGTGGGCCAGGATCACCGTCGGCTGGCCGTGGTGCTCCATCGCCGCCTTGTACGCCGCGTACACCTTGCGGTAGTCGTGGCCGCCGCGCTTGAGGTTCCAGATGTCGGCGTCGCTCATGTCCTTGACCAGGTCCTTCGTCCGCGGGTCGCGGCCGAAGAAGTGCTCCCGGACGTAGGCGCCGTCGTTGGCCTTGTAAGTCTGGTAGTCACCGTCCGGCGTCTGGTTCATCAGGTTGACCAGCGCGCCGTCGCGGTCGGCGTGCAGCAGCGCGTCCCACTCGCGGCCCCAGATGACCTTGATCACGTTCCAGCCCGCGCCGCGGAAGTACGCCTCGAGCTCCTGGATGATCTTGCCGTTGCCGCGCACCGGGCCGTCGAGCCGCTGCAGGTTGCAGTTGATGACGAAGGTCAGGTTGTCCAGGCCCTCGCCCGCGGCCACGTGGATGAGGCCCCGCGACTCCGGCTCGTCCATCTCGCCGTCGCCGAGGAACGCCCACACGTGCTGGTCGGAGGTGTCCTTGATGCCGCGGTCGCGCAGGTACCGGTTGAACCGGGCCTGGTAGATCGCGTTCATCGGGCCCAGGCCCATGGACACGGTCGGGTACTCCCAGAAGCCCGGCATCAGCCGCGGGTGCGGGTACGACGGCAGGCCGCCGCCCTCGCCGGCGTGTGACAGCTCCTGGCGGAAGCCGTCGAGCTGCTGCTCGTTGAGACGGCCCTCCAGGTAGGCGCGGGCGTAGATGCCCGGGGAGGCGTGACCCTGGATGAAGACGTGGTCACCGCCGCCGGAGTGGTCCTTGCCCCGGAAGAAGTGGTTGAAGCCGACCTCGTAGAGCGCCGCCGACGACGCGTATGTGGAGATGTGGCCGCCGACACTGACGCCGGGGCGCTGGGCGCGGTGCACCATGATCGCCGCGTTCCAGCGGATGTAGGCCCGGTAGCGGCGCTCGATCTCCTCGTCGCCGGGGAACCACGGCTCGTTCTCCGTGGGGATGGTGTTGACGTAGTCCGTCGCGGTCAGCGGCGGGACACCGACGTTGCGCTCGCGGGCGCGCTCCAGGATCCGCAGCATCAGGTAGCGAGCCCGCTGCTGGCCGCCCCGGGCGAGTGCCTCGTCGAACGAGTCCAGCCACTCGGCTGTCTCCTCGGGGTCGATGTCGGGCAGGTGGGCCGCCAATCCGTCACGGATGACGCGGACCCGGGCCGGGGCCCGATCGGTGCTGGCGCCGGTGCCTGCGGCCTGGTCGTTCTGGGGGGCCAAGGGATCTCCTCGCCGGTTGTCACTTCGCGTGCGGGGCACGGATGCCTCAGTTCGGCCGTGCCCTCTCTGTCATGGTCGTCTAGTCCGGGCTTCCCGTCATCGCTACTGAGCGGTAACGTTCACCTAAGTCCGCGCGCGCACGCGCGCGCGTTATGCCTACCCTAGGCCAGGTGTGCCCGGACGGGTGCCGCCGAGGGTCGTTTTGCGGTCGCGAACACGTCCCCCGGGGCCCTACGCTGCGCTACGAGTTGACAGAGATCCGGTGTGGACGGTTGCGCCGGAGGCTCCGGGCGTGTTCGCTACACCCATCCGTATGTCGAGTGGGCGGCGCCGTGCCGCCCGCGTCGTGAGTTGGAGGAGTGACAGCAGTGGTCGCCGCTGGAGACGCTGAGTACAGCAGCGTCGCCGAGAGGCTTGGCATCAAGCCGGACATGGTTGTTCAGGAGATCGGGTGGGACGAGGACGTCGACGACGACCTGCGTGCCGCGATCGAAGAACATATCGGCGGCGATCTCCTCGACGAGGACGCCGACGAGGTCATCGACGTGGTTCTGCTGTGGTGGCGGGAGGACGACGGGGACCTGGTCGACGCGATCATGGACGCCCGGTCGCCCCTCGACGAGAACGGCATCATCTGGGTCCTGACGCCCAAGACCGGGCAGCCGGGGCACGTGGAGCCGAGTGAGATCGCCGAGGCGGTGCCCACCGTCGGGCTCGCGCAGACCTCCAACATCAGCGTCGGCCCGAACTGGGCCGGGACCAAGCTGGTGCCGCCGAAGTCGAAGTCGAAGCAGCGCTGAGCGGCCGCACGCTAAGGTGAGCGTGCGGCAAGTGCAACGTTGGCGATGTGAGAGGTGCTTCGATGGCGGTCGAGGTCGGTTCAGCTGCTCCGGATTTCACCCTGAACGACTACAACAAGCAGCCGGTCACGCTGTCGTCGTTCCAGGGCGACAAGCCGGTCCTGCTGGTCTTCTACCCGTTCGCGTTCAGCGGGATCTGCCAGGGCGAGCTCTGCCAGCTGCGCGACGAGTTCGCCGAGTACGACGGCCAGGGCGTGCAGGTGCTCGGTGTGTCGGTGGACACACCCTTCTCGCTCAAGGCGTGGGCCGAGCAGCAGGGCTACCAGTTCCCGCTGCTGTCGGACTTCTGGCCGCACGGTGAGGTCGCCAAGCTCTACGGCGTGTTCAACGAGGGCGCCGGGCTGGCCAACCGGGGCACCTTCCTGATCGACAAGGGCGGCGTGGTGCGGTACGCCGAGGTCAACCAGCCGGGCGAGCCGCGCGACCAGCTCGCCTGGAAGCGAGCGGTGGCCGAGCTGCCCGAATGATGCTCGCACCGGCGGTGCCCGTGGGTTGGGCGCCGCCGGTCCGGGGCGCATAGCTCAGCGGAAGAGCACCTCCCTTACAAGGAGGGGGTCGCAGGTTCGAACCCTGCTGCGCCCACCGTTTTCGATGGCCGGTGGCCCGTTGTGGGGCAGGCGCCGGATGGGTCGGCCCACCCGTAGGGACTTCTTTCTCGGAGTGGCGCCGGACGGGCGCGCCCGTTGCGCCATCCGGCGGCGTTCCCCGGGCGGGGTTCTTCTGCCACCGTCATCGGGTGCCGCCCGAGCCTGATCCGTTCAACCCCCGCCCGGCGCGGAGCGCGATGCTCACCGCGATCGGGTGGACCGCGCTGGTCGCTTTCCAGGTGATCGTCTGGGGCATCTTCTCCGACTGGGAGCTGTGGATGCGGATCACGCTTCCCGCGCTCAACGCCGTGATCGCCGGCTACTGGTGGGTCCGGTTCGTCCGCCTGCGACGGGAGTGAGCCGAATGCGCGGGCTTCCGCGCTGACGATCACCGGAAATTGGCGTGCTCGTCCGTCCCGGCACCGGGCAGGCTGCCGTCGTGGAACGTGACTTGATCTCGCGCCTCGCGCATGCCGACCATCCCATTGCCGCGCCCCTCGGGGACGCCGCGGTGACCGCCCTGCTGGAGCGGGCCCTGCCGCGCGGGGACGAGCGCCTCCTCGACCTCGGGTGCGGTGGCGGGGAGTGGCTGCTGCGCGCCCTGGCGCTGGCGCCCAGCGCCACGGCGGAAGGCGTGGACGTCTCCGAAGCGGCCCTCGACCACGCCCGCCGGGAGGGCGCGCGCCGTGGTCTCGCCGAGCGGCTCACGCTCCACCAGACCGACGCGGCCAGCTTCCTCCCCGGACAACCCGCCGACGTCGTGTTCTGTGTCGGCGCCACCCACGCCTTCGGCGGCCTTCGGCAGGCCCTCGCGGCGGCCCGGACGGTCCTCGCGCCCGGCGGGCGGGTCGTCGTCGGTGAGGGATACTGGGAACGCGAACCGAGCGCGGCGGCCGTCGAGGTCCTCGGTGACCTCGCGGACCTCCCCACCACGGTCGACACGATCACCGCCGACGGCTGGGTGCCGCTCTACGGTCACCTCAGCACGCGCCACGAGCTGGACGACTACGAGTGGAACTGGACCGGCTCACTCGCCGCCCGCAGCCTCGACCAGCCCGACGTGCTCGCCATCGCCGCCGCCCACCGGGACGAGTGGCTGCGTGGCTACCGGGACTGCTTCGGCTTCGCCACCCTGCTCCTCGCGCCCCTCAACTGACCGACCCCTTTCCCGGAATCGGCGGCGCTGGTAGTTGTTGCCAGGGCTGGGCACCACACATCCACGCAAACGCAAGCCGGCAACGCAACAGAACTGACCGGCCCAACCAGACCTCCCCCGCC